>CANFOZ010000030.1 GCA_947448795.1 Bacteroidota bacterium | reverse complement strand
GAAGCGGGGGGTGAGCCTGTCGAACCCCCGTTTGCGCCAGGGATGGGAGGGGCCGAAGGGCGCAGCGAAGCTGTGCGGAACCCCCGGAACAGCGCGGTGCCGAAGGCAGGCGCCAAAAAATTAGTTTGAGTGTGTAGTGTGAGTGGGCTTCGACAAGCTCAGCCACCGGGCTTCGACGAGGGTTCGGTTTTGCTTACCTAAAGCACTTGTTCCCTGAGCCTGTCGAAGGGCAGCCACCGGGCTTCGATACGCTCCGCTAAAGTTCGACAGGCTCACTTCATCGCTCAACTACCGGTCGAAGCGATGTGCTGATCGGAGTCGAAGAGCGGTCCCTGAGCCTGTCGAAGGGCAGCCACCGGGCATCGACGAGGGTTCGGCTTTGCTTACCCGCTGGCGTACCTGTCCGCCTACTGGCGTACCTGTCCGCCTACTGGTGTACCTGTCCGCCTACTGGCGGATGCGCTATTTCTTGGCTTATTTGCAATCTGCCCAACAAACAAATGCTTCTTAGACAAGCTGCAAAGCAGCAAGTTCGCGGCCGATGCTCTGTATGCCTAAAAGAATTTTATCGAGTTGCTTAGCAGAGGGTTGCTTTTTACCTCGCACATATTGAGAAAGCAGTGTGGGATTCATTCCAATGCGTTTGGCGAGGAAGTTGGCATTTAACACTTTGTAGTAGCGAAAGAACTGCTTAAGATCGAGGCGCAGGCAAAGGTCATCCGGAGCTACATGCACCCCTGATTCTTCATAGGCCAAGCGAAATGCTTCCAACAGGTTTCTGTGCAAGGTGACGATATCCTTGCCCGTCGAGAAAATAGCATCATCTTCCGCATAAGCCGAGTATCCGGTTTTTGTTTTTTCTACAATTACAACGGTCTTTTTTTTCTTGTAACCCATAGCCTTAGTGTTTTATGCCGGCTTGTTTAAATAATTTTTTCTGAAGCCCGCTTCCGAGTTCCTTGCTTCCGTGATTTGGAAAAATGAGTATGCCAGGCAAACGATTATGTTTCATTTTTAGGTGCGATCCTCGCTGCGCAACGATATACCAGCCGGCCTCTTGAATGATTTTTAAAGCTTGAGAGCACTTCATGCAAAGGTAAATAATAATTTACTTTATTCGAATTGTTAAAACATGCGATTAGAATCGTCTGCTGTTTTATCTGAACAAAAAAAGATAAATTAGGTATGTACTTTCTGCCTAAACAGGAATTCGGTATTAAAGTAAACGGGGCTTCTACAAGGTTCGTCCCGAAGTCCCGAAGCCTCGGGACGGGACGGGATCTCGGGGCGAGGGGCGGCTGCGCAGGTTTCCTACTCCTGCGCTTTCTTTTAAAAACCTCCCGTTGCACATGATGGACTAGTTGGGCACTTTCGCTCTCATGCGAAGCCAGCCTCTGTGCCTGTAAATGCGGAGGCAAGCCATTCTCCTATAGCTCAACCAAATGACGAAATTTATAATCGCGCTTTACGGTCTGAGAGACAAGTACTAAACAGGATTTTCTTTAATTTTACCCATATTATTTTTGGCGACACCTGAAGCATGAAAACAGAACTAAAGAAAATATCCATCCGCTTTTTTGATGAACGCGAGGTGCGGGCTGTTTGGGACGATGACCAGTCCAAATGGTGGTTTTGTGTATTAGATGTTGTGGGTGTTCTGAATGAAGAGTCCGATTACGCGAAAGTCCGAAATTATTGGAAATACCTAAAAGCCAAGCTGAGAAAAGAAAAAATTCAGTTGGTTAGTGAGACTAACCAACTGAAAATACAGGCGGCCGATGGTAAAAAATACAA
Source organism: Bacteroidota bacterium (assembly GCA_947448795.1). Classification (GTDB taxonomy): domain Bacteria; phylum Bacteroidota; class Bacteroidia; order AKYH767-A; family JAHEYN01; genus CANFOZ01. The sequence continues at coordinate 26,766 of CANFOZ010000030.1, read as the reverse complement.
GACCGATATGTTGGATAGCGAAGGCATCATAGCACTATCCAAACACTTCCCGAACACCAGGGCGATGAAGTTTTTAGACTGGTTTATATACAGCGATACGAGCATCGACGGGCAGAGTAAGAAGAAAGCATACACTTTGTTTGAAAGTGATTTGATAAACGAAATGGAGGTGGGGTCCACCAAGGGTTTACAACAAATACATGCCTATTTGTTTGGCGGGCTGTATGATTTTGCCGGCCAAATCAGGGAAAAAAGTATTTCAAAAGGCGGCTACCGCTTCGTGTATGCTCAGCACTTGAAGGAGACCTTGCAACAAATAGATGCCATGCCCCACAAAACGTTCGCAGACATTATCTCGAAGTATGCCGAAATGAATAAGGCGCATCCTTTTATGGAAGGCAATGGAAGGAGTGCCCGAATATGGCTGGATATGATGCTTAAGAAACACCTAAAAAAATGCGTGGATTGGAGTCGTATTGCAAAGCAGGCATATATGAATGCGATGATCATTAGCACAGTGGATAGCAGTGTTTTAGAGCAGCTGATAAAGACCGCGCTAACTTCTAAAATTCATGACCGGGATATGTTCATGAAAGGCATCGACTACTCGTATTACTACGAAGAGTGAGGCTCAGAAGGGCAAGTTCCTTCTGCTTTTTCCAGCTGCGCAGGAGTTCCTACTCCTGCGCTTTTTCTTTGCGGATTTGTAATCCGCGTCTTCATTGTCTGCAGCCTGCTATTTTCAACCCTGCGTTTTGATTTTGAACCATTGCCGGATTTTCTATAATCTCAGCCGAATTTATATTCTTTTCGGCCGAATTCTTGTTAGCGCTCAACTAGACATTAACAGGTGCTAACTTTGTCCATTCAGCAAATGCTTAAGTCAAATGGACACACTTATCCCTGACGATTCGATACTGCGTAAAATCCATGAAATTCGTGGATGCAAGGTGATGCTGGATAGCGATTTGGCTGAATTATATAGGGTGGAAACCAAGGTGTTAAACCAAGCAGTCAAGCGCAACATCGATCGATTTCCGGAAGAATTTCGTTTTATGTTGAATGAAAAAGAACTAGACAACTTGAGGTCACAATTTGTGACCTCAAGTTTTAGTCATGGAGGCAGGAGGTATCAACCTTTTGTATTTACCGAGCAAGGGGTTGCGATGCTCTCAGCTGTTCTTAAATCCGATGTTGCCGTTAAGGTCAGTATACAAATCATGCAGGCTTTTGTGTCTATGCGCAAGACCTTGAGCCATGCGGAGGGACTGATTCAGCGTCTTGAAATCGTTGAATTTAAACAACATAAAACAGACACTAAACTCGAAAAGGTGTTGCAAGCCTTGGAAATGGATCAGATGCCAAAGCAAGGAGTTTTTTTCGAGGGACAATTATTCGATGCCCATGTGTTTGTGAGCAAATTGATCAAGCAGGCCCACAGTAGCCTAGAGCTTGTAGATAACTACGTTGATGAGACAACATTGCTTCTTCTAAGCAAACGCAATAAACAGGTTGCATGCCGCCTTGTTTCCAGGCCCAGAGCCGCCTTGCTTAATGACATAGAAAAGCACAATCGTCAATACGATACTATCAAATTTATAGAAAACCACAGTAGTCACGATCGTTTTCTGATACTGGACGATGCGCAACTGTACCACTTCGGCGCCAGTTTTAAAGACCTCGGGAGAAAGTGTTTTGCCTTCAGCCGAATGGATAGTCTTTGGCCCGAAATCAAAAACAGGCTTTTGAAAGCAAAAGTTTAATTGAAAAGTATATCAAACAATGCTAAATAAACCGGCTTCGGAGGAGTTCCTATGCGCTCAGGTATCCTTGTCTCGGACCCCGAGGCTTCGGAGGACGAGGGGCTCTACTTCTCTCTCGTACTCCTGCGCTGCTACCTTGGGTTATTTTTTTGGATGTATAACGTTTGCGGTCGGTCCATCGTCCCTGTTTTTATCGTCGAGTCGGTAGGCCTCGCGTATCTCGATCGAGACAAAGTCAAACTCTTCGGCTACCTTGCCAATCAATCGGTAGCAGCCTCTGCCGCGCATGGGATGCGCCGCCGCTGCCGGTGGAAAGTGCACGGTGTCGATCCAGTCGCCGGCTTGGTCGAGGAAGGTGCCGAAGAACATCCTTTGGCCTTTGACGGTGCGCGTGGGTTTGATGGTAATAAGGTAGCCGACGATCTCTACTATCTGTCCGATGCGTTGCTTTAGGTCTGCTGCTAGTAAAGGCTTGTCTGCGCTTTCACGCAACAGGTCGAAGGGTGATTGTAGTGTGTATCCAAACAGTTCTTTCTCATCCATGGCCTCATCAACAGCCGAGCTGTTGAGCGTCGGTAGTGTGTAGCGTGTGGCGCGCAGCTCAAAGAGGTTTTGTGTCGGCGTCGATTTGCGTTGTTGGCTGAGCAGGGCATGCGCCTCCCACAGCAGCTCTTGTTTGCTTTTTTTTGTGAAACGCAGGGTGCACGCACGAATGAGGAGGCGCAGCTGGTCGATGCTGATGGATATACGTCGCACTAGATTTTCAAGGTCTTTGTATGGGCCTTCGCGATTTCTTTCTAACACGATATCGGCGATAGTGCGTTGTTCGAGCTCCGCGATTTGACCAAGGCCGAGGTAGATTGTTCGGCCGTGTAGCGTATAGCCTTGCATGCTCTTGTTCACGCAGGGTGCCTCGATCTGTGCGCCGTGCATGCGTGCCTCGTGCAGGTAGATCTCGGCGCGGTAGAAGCCCCCGCCGTTGTTGAGTGTGGCCACTAGGTATTCGAGCGGATGGTAGGCCTTCAGGTACAAGGCCTGCATGCTCTCGATGGCGTAGCTGGCCGAGTGTCCTTTGGCGAAGGCGTAGTTGGCGAAGCTCTCGATCTGTGTCCAGGTCTCGAGGATGGCGGCTTCGGGGTAGCCCTTGCTGCGGCAGTTGAGGAAGAAGTTCTCGCGCACGCGACTGAACTCGTTGCGTTGCCTGAACTTCCACGACATGCCTCGCCTGAGGTAGTCGGCTTCGGCCAAGGTGAGTCCGGCGAAGAAGTGGGCCACGCGAATGACATCCTCTTGATACACCATCACACCGTAGGTTTCGCTCAAGATGTCGTAGCGCTCGGGCATGGCGTCGCGGGCCTGCTTGCGCAGGTGCTCGTGGCGGTAGCGCAGGATGTATTCGCGCATCATGCCACTCTGCGACACGCCGGGGCGTATGATGGAGCTGGCGGCCACCAGGCGCAGGTAGTCGTCGGCGCGCAGCTTGGCCAGCAGCATGCGCATGGCGGGCGACTCGATGTAGAAGCAGCCGATGCAGCGCCCGGCGGCGAGGAGCTGCTTCACGCGCTGGTCTTGCTTGATGCGGCGGATGTTGTGTATGTCGATGACGATGCCGCGCTGCGCGTGCACCAAAGTCACGGTGTCTTTTATTTTGGCGAGCCCGCGCTGACTGAGGATGTCGAGCTTATACAGGCCGATGTCTTCGGCTTCGAGCATGCTGAACTGCGTGGTGGGGTAGCCCTTGGGCGGCAGAAAGGTGGCGCTGTAGCAGGCGATGGGCTCTTGCGCGATGAGGATGCCGCTGGAGTGGATGCTGAGGTGACTAGGGAATCCTTCGAGTCGTTTGCCGTAGGCCATCACGAGCTTGCCGAGGGTGTCGTCTTTGCTGCTGCCGCGGGCTTGCAGACTGTCGATCTCGCCCGCAGGGAGTCCGAACACCTTGCCCAGTTCACGGATGACAGCATCGTGCTGGAAGGTGTTGTAGGCGCCGAGCAGGGCGGTGCGCGTTTGTCCGAAGCGTTCGAAGATGTAACGCGTGATGTCGTCGCGGTCGGTCCAGGAGAAGTCGATGTCGAAGTCGGGTGGGTTGGTGCGGAAGGGGTTGATGAAGCGTTCGAAATACAGATCGAGGTCGATGGGGTCGACGTCGGTGATGCGGAGCAGGTAGGCCGCCAGACTGTTGGCACCGCTCCCCCGGCCTATGTAGTAGTAGTCTTTGCGCTGAGCGTACTGCACGATGTCCCAATTGACAAGATAGTAGGAGGCGAAGTTCATCTGTCCGATGATCTGCAGCTCTTTCTCGAGGCGTTGCAGCACCTCATCGGCGGGGGTGTCGCCGTAGCGGTAGGGCAGGGCTTTGTAGCATTCGTTGCGCAGCAGCTCGATGTCGCCAGCGACGCTGTCGGTGTAGTGTGTGAGGTTTTTTCCGGCAAACTTGCCAAATCCGAAACGCACCTCGCAGTGATCGAGTATGTGTTCGGTGTTGCGTTGGATGAAGGGATAGGCGGCATAGTGTTGTTCGAGGGTGTGGCGTTGCAGCAGCAGGTCGTTGGGATGGGCTTGCTCGTTTTGCGGCAGCTTGCTCAGCAGGTCGTTGCGGTGTATGGCGCGCAGCAGGCGGTGCATGCGGTGATGCAGCGGTTCGAGGAAGGTGGCGGATTGCAAGGCAACTAGCCGGTCGCTGAGGTGTCGAAATGGGGAGAAGGGCAGTCGCAGCAGGTCATTGAGCGAGACACCGATGCGTTCGTGCGGCAGCAAGGTGTGGCCGCGGTAGTGCTGCATGGGGTATACCACAAAGCAGTGTTGGAAGGCTGGCGCACGATCCTTGAAGGGCTGTTGCGTATGCAGGTGCTGTGTGAGGTGCTCGTTGAGTTCGCGAAAGCCTTCGTTGTTTTGCGCGATGCCCACATACTTTTGCTGGATGCCGTTGCGGAAGTCGATGCCTGGTATGGCCTGCACCTTAGCATCCGTGGCGAGGCGCAGCGTGTCGAGCACGGCGGAGGTGTTGTTGATGTCGCTGAGCACAAAGCGTTGGTGGCCGCGGGCTTTGATTTCGGCGAGGAGTTCTTCGACGGTGAGTATGCCGTAGCCGAAGCTATACTGGGTGTGGCAGTTGAGTAACATGATGTTTAAACGATTGGGCGGTGATGCGCGGGCTTCGGCTCAGCCAATGGTCACCCTTTGTCGCGGTCGAACTGTCCGCCCGCGCGGCGGATAGCCTCGCTGCCGAAACGCCGCCGCAGCTTATCCATGGCTTGGAACAGCTGGGCGCGTGCGGCGGTGTCGTCGAAGAGGTCGAACTGGTGACTGCCTTCGATGAGGTGACTGAAGCGCACGCCGACGAGGCGGATGAGCATGCGTTTCTGCCAGAGCTTGTCGAAGAGTCGCTTTACTTCGTCGAGCAGCACATGATCGAAGCTGCTATACGGGATGCGGCTCTGCATCGTGTAGGTGTTGAAGTCGGAGTAGCGGATCTTGACGGTGACGCAGGCCGTGAGCTTGTTCTTGCTGCGTAGCTCGAAGGCCAGCTTCTCGGTCATGGCCACCAGCGTGGCGCGTAACATGGTGGTGTCGGTGGTGTCGCGCTCGAAGGTGCGTTCGGTGGAGATGGATTTTTGTTCGCTGTAGGGCTCAACGGGACTGTTGTCGATGCCGTTGGCTTTTTTCCAGATCGTGATGCCCTGCTGTCCGAGCACCTGCTCGAGCAGCTCAATAGGCACCTCTTGAAGGGTGTGTATGCGTTCTACACCCATGCTGCGCAGCATCTCGTAGGTCTTTTGTCCGACCATTGGTATCTTGCGTATGGACAGCGGCGCGAGGAATGTTTTTTCGGTGCCGCCAGGAATCTGCTTCTGTCCGTTGGGCTTGGCTTCGCCGGTGCCCACCTTGGATACGGTTTTGTTGGTGGATAGGGCGAAGGAGATAGGTAATCCCGTTTCGTGCATGATGCTCTGCCGCAGCTCGCCGGCGAGCTTGTAGGAGCCGAAGAAACGGTCGGTACCGCTGAGGTCGATGTAGAATTCGTCGATGGATGTTTTCTCGTACACAGGCACCGCTTCGCGGATGATGTCGGTAACCATGTTGGAGTAGTGGCTGTAGCGTTCGTGGTCGCCACGCTTGACGATGGCTTCGGGGCAGAGCATGCGGGCGAGCTTCATGGGCATGGCGGAATGCACGCCGTAGGCCCGTGCCTCGTAGCTGCAGGACGCCACCACGCCACGGTCGCTGCCACCGCCGATGAGCACGGGCTTACCCATGAGCGAGGAGTCCTGCAGGCGCTCGACCGATACGAAGAAGGTGTCGAGGTCCATGTGTACGATGACGCGGTCCATAATTTTTTTTGCAAGGTATTACATAAAGTAGTTGTATGTTATTACATAAAGTAATTTATATCTTTGTCTCAAGCATCGTTTTTAATGAATCGCTAAATAAATAGTATAATTGGTGATTTAATTCACTGAAAACATAGTATATCTGGAGAATATGATTCAGAGAACACGCCTCAAATCGCTTCAGTGATCGATTTCTTCGAATAGACGGACGGTGCGATTTTCGCGTATGAGTTCAAATGGAACAGCCGAGGAAAAACGAAACTACCCGCCGCTTTCATGGAGCGTTATAAGGCACAGGGAAAATTTATCGACAAAGAAAACTTCCGTGACTTTGTGAGAAGAAATCCGTGAGCGATCAAGGAGAGGGTGCCCAAGTAGGATTAGTAAATTCGTTGCTGCGAGCTTTTTTTATTGATACGCCATTGATGCTTTTTTATTTTGTATTACAAAATGTCGTATATTTGTATTACAAATAGTACTTATGGATATCATCGCAAAAAACATCAGACACCTCCGCTTGCAGCAGAAACTCTCGCAGGAGCAATTGGGTATGGATCTTCAGATCTCGCAGTCGGCAGTGGCCTCCTACGAGTCGGGGCGCAACGAGCCCTCGGTGAAGATGCTGCTGAAGCTCAGTGATTATTTTAAAATGCCTGTCGACGTGCTGGTGCGTGCCGACCTCTCGCGCACCGACGAGAAGGGTTTGATGAAGATCGGCAACCGCCTGCTGCTTCCGGTGCAGATGGGGCCGGAGGGCAAGGACAACGTGGAGGTGGTGACGGCGAAGAGCTCGGCGGGTTACCTCAATGGGTATGCCGACCCTGAGTATATCGAGTCTTTGTCGTCGATGAAGCTGCCTATACACATCACAGGCAAGCACCGGGCCTTTCCTATTAAAGGCGACTCGATGCCGCCGGCGAGCACCGGCGACTTCGTGGTGGGGCGCTATGTGGAGTCGCTACGCGAGCTGCGCGATGGCGATACCTATGTATTGGTGACGCGCGAAGACGGCATCGTATATAAGCGTGTATACAAAGAAGAAGGGAAGGGGCAGCCGCTTATTCAGTTACATTCCGACAACCCCGCCTACGAACCCTATGCAGTGAAGGCTACGCAGGTGTTGGAATTGTGGGAGCACGTGTGTTTGTTGCGCATGCACGACCGCAAGCCAGAGGATATTAACATCGACAGCATGATCGGTTTTTTGCGCAGCATGAAAGTCGAAATGAAAGGAAAAATCGCGTAGAGCAGCAATGCTTTGCGGCTCTTGGATGACATAAAAAAAACGTAATAGCTGCAAGGCCTTGCAGCTATTACAATCAAATAGATTCAATTGTTTCCCCGTTTTAGTGATGTTTGTAATGAAATAATCACAAACGAAAAAGCCCCGCAATGCGGGGCTTTTTATTGAGGCGTGGTTTGTATTAGAAAGGCAGATCTTCTTTGGTAGGATCAGCTGCAGGCACTTCCATTGGAGCGCGCTGCGCGTTGTAGTTGTTTCCGCCGTTGTTGTTTCCAGATGTGTTGCTTGGTGCAGAACCAGCCATTTCTACTTTCCATGCTTTCACATCGGTGTACCAGCGGCCGTTGTATTCGCGGCTTTCGATATCGAAGGAAACATTCAGCATGTTGCCCGGCTGTAATTGTGATGGGTTGATTTTATCACCCCAGATCGATACACATACTTTTTTAGGGTATTGACCTTCAGTTTCTAAAATAACATCTTGTTTTTTCCAATCTGTTCCGTTTTTTCCCGCGCCTGTTTGCATCGGTAGTACTTGTACCAGTTTTGCTTTGAGTTCCATGTTCCGTCGTATTATGTGTTTAGATTACAAATTTCATAAATAAATGGTTTGGCCCGACCATGTGTGCTGATTATTTATCAACGAATAATAAGCTTTTGACTGTTGAAACCTTGCTCGCCGGTTAAGCGAACGAGGTATAGTCCAGCCGACCAGCTGCTTGTGTTTAGGCTTATTGCTTGAGCACCTTTTGGAACGTCCTGCTGAAGGAGGAGTGCGCCTGTGCTTGAGAAGATGCTTAAACGAGTGCTTGTGGTGTTGTTGCTGATGCAGCGAATGCTGTTGTTGACAGGGTCGCTGAGCAGTTGAAAAGCTGGGGTGTTGTTGCCTTCGTCTGCAATACCGGCAGGACTCAAGATGTGGATATAAGCAGTGCGTACCAAGCTGTCTAAGCCCGCGGCATTGTATGCGTTGAGATGTGCGGTATAGTCGCCCGAGTGCGTGAACTGTACTGCCGGTTCAGCACTGGTGTTGCTCGTGCCGTTGAGGTAGGCAATGGTGTTGGGCGAGAAGCTCCATTGGTAGCCGAGTGCACAACCGCTGGTGTTGCTGAAGAGGAATGTTTCGGATGGGTAGCCGGTGGTGTGGTCGGCGGTGAAGTTAATAGCTGGTGTGGTGGCGAGGCATTGGATCCAGCTGTCGCGATAGCGCAAGGTGTTTGGGGTGAATGTGTTGTTTACCACCGAGCCATCAACTTCGACGACCGGGATTTTTTCGTTGGTGCTGAGCCATTTTATTTCGCGGCTCACACGGTCGAAGCCGGGCAGTGCAAAGCCATTGATAACAAGACTATCGTGCTCGTAGATGGAAGACACGATGCGAATGCAATTATAAGTGCCATGCGGCGTAATTACGGTGCCCCAGCCATCGACGTCGCTGATGCGGTAACCTTTTTGGAAAAGCTGTAGCGTGGTGGTGAGGTCGAAGGACACTTCGAAGGTGCTGCTGTCGTGGTCGGTGTAGTTGAGCGGAAACTGGTAGATTTCGTCGTCGTCGCTGTAGTTGGATGGGATGGGAATGCCTTGGTAGCTAAGTCCGCGGCCTACGGCTTTAAAGGCGTTGGTTGAATTTTGGTAGAAGTCGTAAATGTTTTTAATGGTCGCAATGCCAAGACTGATACTATCTGTGACTAATCTGCCATAAGAGGTAAGTCCGAAGAAAGCGGAATAGATAGGATTGATGAGCAGGCCCGGCTTGTATTCATAGAGGCCTTGTGAAGTAGGAGTGAGGTTGGAGAAATCCCATGTCACACCTGCGCCGGTGGTGTCATAGTTTATGGTAGTAGGCGTTGCAGCAGAGTAGCGGATGGTATCGTGACTGCCCGGCATGTTGCTGTTAGTGATGGTGATCTGACCGAAGGCGGTGCAGGTGATTGCTAGGCTAAGTAAAGTGAATAAAAATTTCATGTTTAGCTTTGTATTTATATTAAAGTTAAACATAAAATTTAGAAACAGGTAATTAAAATAGATTGTTTTTTAGAATAGCCAAAGAGGCGATGGTTAAAAGAATAGCCGCCCTTTTTAGGACGGCCATTAGTAGCGAATGCTGACGCTTTGGTCAGCATCCCGACACCCTGATCTTTTTTAGATCAGGGGCGTCGTGGAGGGGGGAGTCGAACCCCCGTCCGCCAGCTGGCGGATATGAATCCTGCTAAATTTTTAGCTTGATGATGGAGCGTATGAATTGACGCCCTTGATACGATTTCAATTGCTGCTCACGATGCATTGCTTCTGATTTGGTTTCAAACTGTTCGCGATGAACGATTTTCCAAGGTCGAAATTTGATTGTATAGCCTTTTTTGGCTATTTCGTTATGATATTTCAAGCGAGTATCTGCATCGGAGGAATAGCCAATGTAAATTTTATCGTAGGCTTCGGAGTAAAGGGCGTAAACTTCAAACATTACAAAAAATGGCCGCCCTTTTTAGGACGGCCATTAGTAGCGAAGGGGGGAGTCGAACCCCCGACCTCAGGGTTATGAATCCTGCGCTCTAACCATCTGAGCTACCTCGCCGATTCATCCGCTTTTTTCAAAACGGGAGCGCAAAGATACGAAATATTCTAAATATTAAAACAACCTGCAATCGGCTGCGCAGGATTTGCAATCCTGCGCTTTATCCTTGCGGATTTTTAATCCGCATTTGCACCAACATCGGGCGTAGGAAACCCGAAAGCAAAGAGCATCCGCCAGCTGGCGGAAGGAACATCTGCTCAGCCTCCACTTCTTGTTAATTATTAAACATAGCCTTAATGCTTATTTAAAGCCGGTTTAAAATTCCACTCACATAGCTTTCGCTACTTGCAAACAAATATTTAACGGCAAGTAAAATCGAAACGCATGGAATTAATCAGTGGTAAAGAGTTGGCGAAAGCTGCATCGATTAAGGGCTTTGGAGCAGAGGTTTTTTCGAAATTCATGATGCAGGCCTTGAGCTTGGACAAGGTCAATCAGGTGTATGCTAAGCAGGCTGGTAAATCCGGCTTGGATTTCATCAATGGCTTGATCAAGGACATCGGCATTCGTTTTGAGATTGATGAAGCCGACCTCAAGCGCATCCCAAGCAAAGGCGCTTTCATTAGCGTATCTAATCATCCCTTGGGTGGCGCGGATGGCATTCTTTTACTGAAGATTTTAAAAGATGTGCGGCCGGATGCCAAGGTGCTTGTCAACTATCTATTACAGCGGGTCAAACCGATGGCCGACTCGCTTATAGCCATCAATCCTTTTGAAGAACAACTCGACAAATCAGCTAATGTAAAGGGATTGAAGATGGCCCTGAAGCAGTTACAAGAGGGGTCTCCGATTGGTATTTTTCCGGCCGGAGAAGTGTCCACTTTCCAGTTGAGCAAAAAGAAGATCGCCGACCGCGAATGGCAGCCAACAGCGATTCGTTTTATTAGGAAAGCCGAGGTGCCTGTTCTGCCTATCTATTTCGACGGTGTCAACAGTAAACTGTATTATTTGCTTGCACAAATTCATCCCGTGCTTCGCACGGCCAAGTTGCCGTCGGAATTATTCAGCAAGAAAAAGCGGACGATCAAGATTCGCATCGGGCATCCTATTTCGGTGAAGGAGCAGGCGCAATTCACGGACCTCGATCAATACGGCCGTTTCCTTCGTGCCAAGACTTATAGTTTGGGCTCGCGTATCGAAGATGTGAATACCTTTTTTCGTCCATCCTTGCTTGTGCCGAAGATGCTTAAAAAGAAGGAGTCCATTGCTGCTGCGGGCTCTCGCACGGAGCTGTATAATGAAGTGGAACGCTTAAAGAAAAAGCACCTGTTGTTTGAGTTTAAAAACTACGATGTGTTGTGCGCTCCGGCTGCATCCATGCCCAAGCTTATGCACGAGATTGGCCGTCAGCGAGAGATTACCTTTAGAGATGTTGGAGAGGGCACCAACCGTAGTCTCGATTTGGATGAGTACGACTTGTATTATCATCAGCTCTTTATCTGGGACCGCGAGGCCAAAGCTCTAGTGGGTGCTTATCGAGTTGGCAAGGGCAAGGATATTTACAGCCTCTACGGCAGCAAAGGTTTTTATATACGTAGTTTATTCAGCACCGACGCGCGTTTCGACAGCATTTTTTTGCAGTCGCTTGAGCTCGGTAGATCTTTTATTGCAAAGGAATACCAGCGCAAGCCCTTGTCGCTCTTTTTATTGTGGAAAGGAATTTTGTATTTCCTATTTAAAAACCCCGAGTATCGCTATTTGATTGGTCCGGTTAGTATCAGCAATGATTTTTCATCTTTATCAAAGAATCTGATTGTCAGCTTTGTACGCAGCAACTGCTTCAATCATGAGCTTGCGACGTGGGTGAAGCCGATCAAAGAGTTTAGGCCGAACTGGCAAAATGATATTGATTCAGAGCTAATCGTAAAGCATAACAACGGCGACTTGGACGGTTTGGATAAAGCCATTCAGGACATTGAAAAACATTTGAAGTTGCCGATTTTGTTAAAGAAGTACTTCAGTTTGAACGCGAAGATTTTAGGATTCAACATCGATCCCAAATTCAACAACTGCCTCGATGGTTTTCTGATGCTCGACATCTTCGACATTCCCCATGAATTTTTGGACTCCCTATCGAAAGAGTTGAATAACAAGTCGATGGTGGAGCGTTTTCAGAATACGCGGATGAAATGCTAGGCTATTTCGAAGAAGCAATTTTAGTTTAAAAATGACTTTGTGAATAACTGTTTTTCTTTTGTTAATAACCCGCATAAATTTATTGGTTTTTGCATTTTGTTAAATAAAGTAAATTATTGATAATTAGACAGTTACTTGTAATTAACAGGTCTTTTATAACTCTTGTTCAAAAGTGTTTTTCTGCTTTTTTTTAAGGTTTTTTTAGTCTATATTATCAAGAGTTTCTGCTATCGGCCAAAAGGACTTGTTTAATCCAAATATATTTCTCTATATTGTCCCCAATCCTATAAAAAATTGGCATATGGCTACCAAAAAAGCGAAACCAACCGCAGCTGCCAAGAACAAAGGCAAGGCATTGCCAGCACCTAAAAAAGTCACCAAACCGGTGAAATCGGTGTCTGCAAAAAATGTCCCAAAGGCAAAGCCTGCAGTGAAAAAATCAGCACCCGTAAAGAAAGTTGCTCCTAAAAAGGCAGTGGCAAAAAAGCCTGCTCCTAAGAAAGTAGCGGCTAAGAAACCTGCTCCTAAGAAAGTAGCGGCTAAGAAACCTGCTCCTAAGAAAGTAGCGGCTAAGAAACCGGCTCCTAAGAAAGTAGCGGTTAAGAAACCTGCTCCTAAGAAAGTAGCGGCCAAGAAGCCTGCTCCTAAGAAAGTAGCGGTCAAGAAGCCTGCTCCTAAGAAAGTAGCGGTCAAGAAACCCGCGCCTAAGAAAGTTGTGGCTAAAAAGCCTGCTCCTAAGAAAGTAGCGGTTAAGAAGCCCGCGCCCAAGAAAGTTGTGGCTAAAAAAGCAGCCCCTGTTGTGGCTAAAAAGCCTGCACAGCCAGCAGCTAAAAAGGCAGTTGCTCCGGTAAAAAAAGCAGCTCCAGCAGCGAAAAAAGCCGCACCAGCTCCTGCCATAGCGCCGAAGCCGCAAGCTCCTGCAAAAACAGCAGCCACCAAAGCAGCACCTGCTAAACCTTCAGCAAAAGCAGCACCTGCACCTGCACAAACTGGCGCTCAGTCGGCTCCTTCTCAGGCGCTTATTGACGCTCGCAAAAATCAAGAGTTGTTGGCAGCAAAGATTGCAGCTAAGAAAAAAGCCGCCAAGAAATTGGGTGTGCCTATTCACCAAAACCTGCGCCCATTAATTCCTGTGAAAAGGAACGACGAGCCTTTGCCGACTTTTCCAAAGATTACCTCAGGTAAGAAACTTTTTAAGCTGGAGTTTGAAATGAGGGCTTCTCCTAAAATGCTTTATAATTACATCAGCACCCCGAGCGGACTTGCCGCATGGTTTGCCAACGATGTGAATATTCGTGATGGAATTTATTCGTTCATCTGGAGCGGAAGTGCTGCTCGTGCAAAAACATTGGCAATGCGCGACTCTCAGATTGTTGCTTTTCAATGGCTCGACGAGGAGGATAAATCGTATTTTGTTTTTGAAATTGTACAGGATGACATTACCGGCGATGTGGCTTTGGTTATCACCGACTTTGCTTTCCCAGGTGAGATGGAGCAAAATATTCGCCTCTGGAACTCGCAGATTCACGACCTTATGCAGGTTATCGGTTCCTAGTTTTTTTCTAATAGATTTAAGCAAAAGGCCAGGGTTTCCTGGCCTTTTGCTATTACAGCGGGCCATTCCGATAAAGGGTACTTGCGACCGATCTTGAAAAAAGACGCATGCTCCAATTCTGTTGTGCTGTGTTTGAGGAGGTAGTCTTCGATAGTGCTGTAATTGTCGGCATCGAAATGGAAATGCCAAGGACTTGCATGGATACAAATATAAAAGCCCTGTCCTTCAAGTTTCGCGATGTTTTTAATAATGTTAGCTTTTCTGTCTTCCCAGGCAGTACCTGATAGATGGAATTGAAAACTAAAAAAGTTTCCCCACCAACACATGCTGCGAAATGCAAATACCGTTTCTTTATTGAATAATTTAGGGAAGTCAAGGATGAGGTAGGGGAGGTCGAGGTAATTTTCACCCTTGCTCAACTTACCCATGGTTTTATCTGTCGTTGCTGGTATATTGCTTGCATGCTTTGCCGCTTCCTCGGTCAAAGCATCGCGCAGCTCCGCAAAAAGCGTGCTTATTTGGTCTGTAATCTTGCGCTTAGCCTTGAAAAATTCGGCGTTGTTTAGGATTGCTAATTCCTCCTCGCTTATCGCTATCTTTGTGTACTTCATAAAGGCAAAGATACTTGAAGAAACTCCATAAATTAATTCTGCTTTCCTACTTGGGGCCCTTGGTCCTGACCTTCTTTATTGCATTGTTCATTCTACTCATGCAGTTCCTCTGGAAGTATGTGGATGATCTGGTGGGTAAGGGCTTGGAATGGTATGTCATTCTGGAACTGCTGTTTTTTGCATCCGCAAGCTTGGTTCCCATGGCTTTGCCCTTGGCTATTCTACTTTCATCTATAATGACCTTCGGTAACCTTGGCGAACATTCTGAATTAACAGCTTGCAAGTCGTCGGGCATCTCGCTTCAAAAAGTGATGCAACCGCTGGTGATTTTATCGATTATAATGAGTGCCTTGGCTTTCTATTTCTCGAATTATGTGCTACCCATCGCCAACTTGAAATTTGGTGCCTTGCTTTACGACATTCGTGAACAGCGCCCTGCATTCGCCCTGCGCGAAGGAATATTTTACAACGGACTTGAAGGGTATATCATCAAGGTTGGCAAGATTGACAAGGATGGACAGACGCTGCGCAACATCATGATTTATGATCATACCCAGAATTTAGGCAACACGAAATTGATTATCGCCAAGTCGGGCTCCATGAGTATGTCTTCGAATAGTGCGATGGTGCTTTCTTTGAAGGATGGCAATAGCTACGAGGAGGTTCAAGACAATACCAAAAAGGAACAGCAACCTTTCCAACGTAGCGAGTTTAAATCGTTAGTGAAGCGCTTCGATATGAGTGCTTACAAATTCAGTCGCTCCGATGAAGATTTATTTAAAGATAATTACCAGATGCTTAACCTTATTCAGTTGAGTCAGATGGAGGACACCATCATTCGCGAGAATCTAGATGTTGCAAAGAAATATGTTCAACAAGCGCGCCAATCGCTTTTTGCAAGTCCAATAGATCAACCTTTCGTGCATCTTCGTCCAACTATCGGAAATGCCCATCAGTATATTCAACCAATCCGTGCTACAGCTCCCGTTTTAAAATCACGCGTGTTGGATAATTTTGATAAAGCCGAGCGTTTGAAGGTGCTTGAGCAAGCAGTTGTGTTGGTGCGTAATGCCAAACAGATAGCATACAATCAATCCGAAGATATGGATTATCGAAAAAAATCCTTGGTCAAATACCAGATTGAATGGCACCGCAAGTTCACGCTATCCATAGCTTGTTTGATTCTCTTCTTCATCGGCGCTCCCTTGGGTGCAATCATTCGTAAAGGTGGTTTAGGAATGCCTGTGTTTATGTCCACCGTTTTCTTTGTCTTCTATCACATGATGTCGATCACAGGTGAGAAGTTTGCCAAGGAGATGGTTATAAGTCCGGTCGTTGGTATGTGGCTTGCGTCACTTGTGCTGCTGCCTGTAGGTTTGTTTCTTACCTTGAAAGCGACAAGCGACTCCTCGATAATGGATATCAACGCCTACATTAATGTGTTGCGACGACCTTTCATGCGTAAGAAGAAATGAAGATTTTGCAGCTCTGTCCGCGTGTTCCTTTTCCATCCTATGACGGCGGAACGATTGCTATGCAAGTTCTTGCGGATGGCTTTTTGGCCAACGGTCAAGACGTGACCATGTTGGCGCTCAATACAAGTCGCCATTTTGTTGAGCAAGAGCGCATGAAAACGGCGCTTTTAGACGGCCTTAAAATGGATGCCGAGCCTATAAACACGGCTATAACTTTGCATGGCGTGCTGATGAATATATGCAGCAACGATTCCTACCACATCACTCGTTTTTATTCAAAATCATTTGCTGCAAAGCTCATCCGCGAAATCAAAACAAACGCCTATGATGTAGTTGTTTTAGATGGTTTACCAATGGCCGCCTATCTGCATGACATCCGCACTAATTCCAAAGCCACCGTGGTTTTGCGGGCACACAATGTGGAGCATCTGATTTGGCAACGCTTGGCTCTTGCTGCTTTTGGCCCCAAGCGCTGGTATTTAAACATGTTGGCCAAGCGTTTGAAGCGCTTTGAGTTATCAATTCTTAACAGCGTTGATGCTTTGATTCCTATCACCCCAGATGATGCGGCTTTGTTTACATCCTTTGGTTGCAAAAAACCAATGCATGTTTGTCCTGTAGGTGTTAAGCTTGATAAATACCAAATCAACGAAAGCGAAACCGAGCATCCTACCGTTTTTCATTTTGGTTCGATGGATTGGATGCCCAATGAGGAGGCGGTTCGCTGGTTTATCGAACGATGTCTTGCCTTGTTGCTTAAGGAGCTGCCCGATATTAAACTGGACATCGCAGGTCGCACTATGCCCGCCTGGTTGCGTAAGCTGAATCATCCTAGTATTCGTGTGCTTGATACTGTAAAAGACCCTGTGGCTTACATGAATTCGAGGTCAATAATGATTGTTCCCTTGCTTTCTGGCAGCGGTATGCGGGTAAAAATAATAGAAGGTTTAGCCATGGGTAAAGCCATCGTTTCCACCCGCATTGGTGCTGAAGGCATCCGTGTGGAACACGGGAAAAACATCTTGCTTGCCGAAACCCCAACCGATTTCGTTAATGCTATTGTTTCCTTGGTGAAAGACCCAGCTTTATACGCATCCTTGCGCAAGAATGCGCGTATCCTCGCGGAAGACGAATATGCGTCGAAGCGCATAGGCGCCGAAACCACACAATTCTTGAATGCCTTATGAGGATTCTGATGTTGCTCTCGCGATTTCCGTATCCGCTTGAAAAAGGGGATAAGCTGCGTGCTTTTAATCAGCTAAAAACCTTGTCGACCAAACACGAAGTATATCTCTGTTGTTTTCACGAGGGGAAGGTGACGCCGGAAATGATGGAGCCGTTGAAGCCCTATTGTCGCGGAATAAAAGTAATTGAGCTAAAGAAAAAACACATTGTTTTCAATTTGGTCCGCTCCTTTATGAGCGGCTTGCCCTTTCAAGTAGGGTATTTTTATAGCTGGGGAGCGCAAGCCATGGTGAATGCCATGCTCGTTAAGCATAAACCCGATGCGATTTATTGCCAACTGATTCGTACGGCTGAATATGCGCGTCGCGATAATACGCCAATCAAGGTTTTAGATTACATGGATGCTTTTTCGAAGAATATTGAGCGACGTATTCGTGTAGCGCCTTTTTACCTTCGCCCTTTGCTCAGGATTGAGCACCGTCGTTTGCTTCGCTACGAACATGAAGTGGCTCCTGATTTTCAGTCGCTCAGTGTTATATCGGCGCAGGATCGCGACTTCCTTCCTCTAACAAATAAAACAGCGGTACATATCGTCCCTAACGGCGTGGATACGACCTACTTTTCGCCCCGTGCATCCAAGCCCTCGTATGATCTGCTCTTTACAGGTAATTTATCCTATCCTCCCAATGTTGCCTGTGCCGAGCTGCTTGCACGTGAGGTAATGCCAATTTTGCTGCGCAAAAGACCTGGTACATCTCTATTAATTGCTGGCGCTTCGCCCGCTAAGCGTGTTCTCGACTTGCAAGGAAAGGGCGTTGCTGTTAAAGGTTGGACGGATGATATTCGCGATTACTATGCAGCTGCGGCTGTATTTTGCGCACCAATGACAATTGGCTCAGGAATGCAAAACAAAATACTAGAAGCGATGAGTATGCAGCTTCCCTGTGTTACATCCTCGTTGGTGAATAATGCTATCGGGGCAAGCGATGGCAAAGAAGTGCTCTTAGCTGATACAGTCGAAACGACGGTGGATAAGATTCTTCAACTTCTTGATGATAAGGAATTATCTGCTCGTATAGCCAAGGCAGGCCAATCTTTCGTTCGGCAGCGATTCGCATGGAGCAGCGTGGCACCTGTGTTTTTGAATCTGTTTAGAAAATAGAATATGGCAGAGGTATTAGAAATTCAAGCGTTTTTGAGTCGTGCACACCAACACCCGGTGATTGATGTGCGCAGTCCTTTGGAGTTTAATAAAGGACACATTCCTGGCGCTTTCAATATTCCTTTGCTTAACGACGAAGTTCGAGTTCAAGTAGGCACCGCCTATAAAAAGAAAGGTCATCACGCTGCTGTGAAATTGGCTTTTGAATTGTGCGGTGGCGATTTCTACAAAATGATCAAAGAGGCCGAGCTTATATGCAAAGGCCAGGACAAAACGATTCTCGTGCATTGTTGGCGTGGTGGATTGCGAAGTAATACCATGGCTTGGATGCTTAGTTTATCGGGCTTTCGTGTCTATCTTTTAAAAGGTGGCTATAAGGTTTTTCGCAATTGGGCACTCGCTCAGTTTGACAAGCCAAAGAAAGTTGTGATTTTAGGCGGCAGAACTGGCTCTGGCAAGACCGACATATTGAAGGTTCTCGCCGAAAGAGGGGAACAGGTTATCGATTTAGAAGGAGTAGCGCATCACAAAGGCAGCGCCTTCGGTTCTTTGGGGCAGCCTGCACAGCCAAGTAACGAGCATTTTGAGAATCAATTGGCTTTAATCTGCAACGCTTTAGATCCAGAGCGGTTGGTTTGGGTGGAGAACGAAAGCCGGCAGGTAGGTAGCAATATTGTTCCGGCCGCACTGTTTGAGCGCATGCGTGCTGCTTCTACTATACAATTGAATGTGTCGCGGGAGGATCGGATGATACGGATCTTGGAAGAGTATGGCAAATTTCCTGCTGAACAATTAGCTGAAAAGACCTTGTTGCTTTCCAAGCGTTTAGGTATACAGAAAGCCAACGAGGCCGTTTCTTTGCTTCGCGATGATAATGTGCCGATGTGGCTGGAGATCGTGCTGGATTACTACGATAAAAATTACGATTATGGCATGTCGCAGCGTAGCGGCGCCAGTGTTTTTCTCGTTCCCGCCCCCAATGGAAATGCGGAAGAGAATGCAACATTGGTTTTGGATTTTATAAAAGTAAACGGAAACGAGATCGTGAAAAAATTCTGATTTTCTCAAAAAAGATAATACTATGTCAAGCGCAGAAATTACCCCAACCCGTCTCACCCAATTTAGCTCCAGCTCTGGCTGTGGCTGTAAAATTGCACCAGCCAAGTTAGAAGAGATTTTAGCTGGTCAAGAGCCAACCACTGCATTTGAAAAATTACTTGTGGGCAACGAGAGCAGGGACGATGCCGCTGTGTATGACCTCGGCGACGGACGCGGACTTATCAGCACGGCTGATTTCTTTATGCCGATTGTTGACGACGCCTTTACATTCGGTCGCATCGCTGCTGCTAACTCCATCAGCGATATCTATGCCATGGGAGGTGATCCATGCATGGCTTTGGCAATCCTTGGCTGGCCTATTGATCAGCTATCGGCAGAGCTTGCGTCGCAAGTCATCGCAGGTGCTAAAAGCATCTGCAAAGAAGCGGGTATCCCGCTTGCTGGTGGCCATAGCGTCAATAGCAAAGAGCCTTTTTTTGGTCTCTCGGTGAACGGTTTTATACAAATCGAAAATCTTAAAAAAAACAACGGAGCGAAAGACGGTGACCTGCTCTTTTTAACCAAGCCAATAGGCACCGGTATTTTAGGTACGGCTTTAAAGCGCGGACAGATCAGTCCCGAACATCAGGTCGAAGCGGTCTCTATTATGACAACATTAAACAAGGCTGGGTCTGCTTTTGCTAAACTGCCGGGTGTGCATGCCATGACCGATGTCACGGGCTTTGGTTTGCTTGGTCATCTTGTAGAGATGGCTTCCGGCTCAGCCCTTTCGGTGCAGTTGAAAATGGCGGATGTTCCTGTTGTTAATGGCTTAGAAACATATCTGGCGCAGTTTTGTTTCCCCGACAATACCTATCGAAACTGGAACAGCTACGAGAAACTGTGCAGTCCTTCGGCACAGCAACACTTCATCACGCTTTGCGATCCGCAAACCAATGGCGGCTTGTTATTAGCGGTGTCGCGGGGATCGACGCGGCAATACCTCAATGCCGCTGCTGACCTAGGTTTGCCAGCATGTGCCTTCAAGCCAATTGGCACCTTCTCGGCGAGGAATGACGGCTATCTTGTAGTGGTTGAATAAATTTTATTTTTCTTTGCATAAACTAAACACAAAAAATGAAACTTCTAGAAGGCAAAATCGCATTGATCACTGGAGCATCCAAAGGCATTGGCCGTGGCATCGCTCTGAAGTTTGCGCAGCATGGCGCCCATGTCGCTTACACCTATCTTTCATCTGTAGAACAAGGCACAGCCTTGGAACGCGAGTTGACTGCTTTGGGCGTCAAAGCGAAAGGCTATCGCTCCGATGCGTCCGATTTTAAACAGGCGGAGGAGTTGATCAATAGTATTGTGGCCGATTTTGGTGCTTTGGATGTTGTAGTTAATAATGCAGGAATTACGCGTGATGGTTTATTGATGCGCATGAGTGAAGAGAATTGGGATGAGGTGCTGCGTGTTAATCTAAAATCTGTATTTAATATAACGAAGGCTGCCCAGCGTCCAATGCTCAAGCAACGCAGAGGGTCAATAATCAACATGAGCTCTGTGGTGGGTATTCAGGGCAATGCCGGACAGAGCAATTATGCTGCTTCCAAAGCCGGTATGATTGGTTTTACTAAATCTATTGCCATCGAGCTTGGTTCAAGAAATATTCGTTGTAATGCCATCGCACCCGGTTTCATCGAGACCGAAATGACCGGTACTTTGCCGCCAGAAGTGGTTCAGAAATGGCAAGAAGAAATTCCTCTTAAACGCATGGGCACCGTTGATGATGTTGCTAATGTGGCCGTATTCCTGGCATCCGATTTGTCTGCTTATGTGTCGGGCCAGGTCATACATGCCGACGGTGGTATGCTGACCTAGTTCTTAAAAAAGCCAAAGCGGGCACCCGTTTACATCAATGTCGACGTTTATTAACCCAACACTTACCCTCTCGCATTGACGCTCATAACTGAATATTCTGCTTGGTATATCCTGCTTTGTTTGGCAGCGGGTTTGGCTTATGCATTTGGCTTGTATTATCGCGAAAAAGCGTTTGTTGAGAGTGGTCGTTGGGTAATTCGTGCCCTCTTTCTTTTTCGCGTGTTGATGATTAGCATGCTCGCTTATCTGCTGCTTTCTCCTTTTATAAAAACAATCACCTCGCGTCAAGAAAAACCCTTGGTACTGATTGCTCAGGATGCTTCACAATCAATAATTGCCAACAAAGACAGCTTGTTCATGACGAAAACATGGCCAGGTCGTTTGGACGCCTTGGTTGAAAAATTGTCTGATCGTTACGAGGTGCAGCGCTTTGTTTATGGTGAGTCTGTAAATGCGGTCGATCGCTTTTCATCGATTTCATATAAAGACAAACAAACCGATATGGCTGCTGTATTTACTGAATTAGATAGCCGCTATGCCAATCGCAACATCGGTGCGCTGATTATCGCTGGCGACGGCCTCTATAATAAAGGCGCGAGTCCTGTTTATGCTTCGGAACGTTTTAAAGCGCCTATTTACACCGTTGCTCTTGGCGATACATCCTTGAAAAAAGACCTGCGTGTGGTCAAGGTCATGGCCAATAAAACGGCTCTGCTTGGTAACGTCTTTCCGGTAGATATTTCTCTGCAGGCAGATCGCTGCTTGGGAGGGCGCACTCGACTTACACTTCGCGAGGATACGCTGCTGCTGTTTTCGAAAGACGTATTGATTCAGTCAGCGTCGGAACAAAAACAAGAGCATGTTGTATTAGAAGCGAAGGCAAAAGGCATTCATCATTACCGCATCGCACTTGAACCTATAAACGGAGAAGCAACCATCCTAAATAACGCGGCTGATTTTTTTGTAGAAGTTATTGAAGAGAAACAAAAAGTATTGATTCTAGCGGCAGCGCCACATCCCGATATCACCGCTATTCGCCAATCTTTGGAAGAAGGGAGTCGGTATGAGGTCAATGTTGCTTTCCCTACAACTTTAAAAGGATCTTTTAAAGATTATAAGTTAGTTGTTTTACATCAACTCCCTGATCGTGGTGGACTTGCATCAGGGCTTTTGGCTGCGCTTAAAACAGCCGCCGTGCCTGTTTGGTTTATTCTAGGAAGCCAATCCGACCTAAATGCCTTTAGCGCCATGCAATCCCTGGTCAATGTGCGATCCAATCTCAACAAAACCAATGAGGTAGGCGCCCAGCTTGCAAAGGATTTTTCGCTGTTTACGTTGCGTGCAGAAACAGCGGGCATCGTCGATCGTTTCCCGCCCCTTCAAGCACCTTTTGGTGCATATCAAATTTCGCCAGGTGCATCGGTTTTGTTAAATCAACAACAAGGACAAATAAGTACGCAAAATCCGCTCTGGGCATTCTTTTCCACACCGGATGCCCGTTATGCGGTGCTTGCCGGTGAAGGTGTTTGGCGCTGGCGTTTGCAGAATTTTGCCACTCAAAACAACCACGATGCCTTTAACGAACTGGTGCTAAAAACAGTACAATACCTTTCCTCCAAAGAAGATAAAAGTCCTTTGCGTGTGCTGCATAAAAGCAGTTACCTAGAAAACGAAGCCTTGGTTTTTGATGGCGAACTTTATAACGAAGCCCATGAGTTGGTTAATTCGCCCGAGTTGAAGATGAATATTATCGATGCCCAAGGCAAGTCGTTTTCTTTCGCTTTCAGCAGAACTGAACGTGGGTATGTTCTGAATGCCGGTTTGATGCCTCCAGGTCGGTATCGTTTTGATGCTGCGGCAATATTGGGTTCGCGGACTTTGCAGAAGAGCGGGGAGTTTGTTATTATGCCTTTGCAAGCCGAATTTGTATCAACTTCTGCCGATCTCGACCTTATGTATTTGTTAGCCCAAAGGCATGATGGTGCTCTTTTTGGCGTTGATCAGCTGGATTCAATAATTCAGCGCATTGAAGCGCGGGAAGATGTAAAGCCAGTCGTTTATACAGAGCAAAAATTAAGCGAGCTAATTAATCTGAAAGCACTTTTCTTCCTTCTGCTCCTCTTGCTTAGCGCAGAGTGGTTCTTGCGAAAGCGCTCTGGTTCCTACTAAACTACAAAAGTCCCGCTTTAGCAGGACTTTATTTCTGGTTTCTCAGCCTTATGGTGCTTGCGGCTTTTCTGTTGGAGAGGCCTTACGGGGCTTCGTCCTTTTTCGTTCGACCTCAGCCTTACAGGGCTTGCGGTTTATCTGTTGGAGAGGCCTTACGGGGCTTCGTCCTTTTTCGTTCGACCTCAGCCTTACGGGGCTTGCGGTTTATCTGTTGGAGAGAGGCCTTACGGGGCTTCGTCCTTTTTCGTTCGACCTCAGCCTTACAGGGCTTGCGGTTTTTCTGTTGGAGAGGCCTTACGGGGCTTCGTCCTTTTTCGTTCGACCTCAGCCTTACGGGGCTTGCGGTTTTTCGGTCTGGCGGGCTTGAAGGTTATGCCATACGGGGCAAGAACCACGTGTTGATGTTTATCGATTGCTGTTGTTGACTGCAACAGAGCTGGTTGGCTTGATGGCAGCGGCATCGGTATGCGTTGTATTGCTTTCGGTACTCGCATTCTGAATTTCGTTATCGTTGCCGAATTCATTCACCGGATAAATGCCTGTGTAGTTGTATGCACCGTTCAAACATACTTTGATCATGCGGTAGAAGGTTGCACCAGCTATGCTGTTTTTGTCGTTGTATGAATAGTTTTCTGTGTTTGATTTAACGATGCCGTCAACTTTTCCAAGGATATCGAAGTTGATACCGTTAGTAGAGCGCTCTATAACATAGATGCAAGGATTGCTCTCGTTACTAATAGTCCAGTTGATGGTATTGAATCCTGTTTGGGCAATAACCTCCATGTTGATCATAGTGCTCATGTCAGCGTTTTCTGCCTTAAGTGCATACGCATTAGTGCCTTGACCGAAAACAGCGGATGCTGAAAAAAGCACGGCAATAAAGATGAGGATGTCAATCACTCTCTTGGTGATCGTGTTGTTAGTTGTTATTGTGTTACCAGTAGTCTCTTCGATCTGGCAAATGTTGCTGTGTTTTGAGTAGATGATTTTCATAATGTGGTTCTCCTTATTTAATTGATGTTTTTTTTTTCGTTTGGTTACAGAGGCAAAACTACTACCTCCTTAACCTCTATTATTGGCTATCCACTAGCAATCATCGCTTTTGTAAGGTTTTACATGGAATTGTAATTATTTACTCGGTAAAAAGAGCCGTAATATTGGCTAAAAGCACCGCCCTTGCTAGCTTTTGCCGGAAAAAATATTTTTTACAACCCCGGTAAATTGACGCAAGAAATGACTAGGAGGTGTCAATTATGGTCAGTTTTGGGTAAAAAAAGAGCCGGAACGATGTCCGGCTCTAAAAATGAGTGTCAATACATTAACCCTTTTTATAAAGGAAGGGGTAAAAAACAGGGTTTCGGATTATTTAACAGAGATCTTTTTCTTTTCAAAGGAGTCGTTACCTATGGATTCAACGGCCTTATTAAAAGAAGCGTTGATTGCATTAATAACCTCGAACATGGCGTCGTTGCCAAACATGTTCTGGGCAAGGCGTGCCTTTAGCTGTGTTTGAAGTATCTGCTTGGAAATCTCGTAGCCCTTTGCATCAAAGCTTACGCTGTCTTTTGCTGCATAGGCGTTAAAACGTTCCATGAAGGTTTGGTCTGTCTTAAAATTCTTTACAAAGTCTGCAGCAGTAGGGTAGGTTGTTTCTAAGCGTGCGCGTTCTTGATCTAAATATTTAAGCGAGAATTGGCTAAGCACGCCTTTCCTGAACAAATTAGTAAGGTATTCAGAGTTACCCGTTGTGTCGAGGGGTACGAAAATATCGGGCATAATGCCTCCGCCGCCATATACAGTGCGGTGATTTGGGGTGAAATATTTTAATGAGTCTGGAAAATGAATGCTATCAGCTGAATAGAACTCGCCGTGTTTCATTCGATCCATGAGGTCTTTGTGATAAGCCTCGTCGCCATCTTTATAGGATTTCTGAATGTTTCTGCCAACGGGGGTATAGTAGCGTGCTATGGTTAGTCGAATCTGTGAACCATCGCTAAGATTAAATGGTTTTTGAACAAGGCCTTTACCAAATGTGCGTCGTCCGATTACTAAGCCACGGTCCCAATCTTGTATCGCACCAGTTACAATTTCACTAGCAGAGGCCGAACCTTCATCCACAAGTACTACCAGCTTGCCTTTCTCGAAGGTGCCGCGGGTTGTTGCGTAGTTAACTTGCTTTGGAGAGTTGATCCCTTGCGAGTAGACAATCATTTTGCGATCGGTTAAAAACTCGTCGGCCATCTCAATAGCTGCCTGCATAAGGCCTCCTCCGTTATCCGTCAAATCCAAAATCAGATCCTTCATCCCCAAGCCATTCAGCTTGGATAATGCAGCTCTAAATTCATCCCCTGTGGTTGCTGCGAAGCGGTTTACTTTAATGTATCCGATTTCGCCATTGACCATATAGCTTGCATCGACACTATATATAGGGATCTTGTCACGGATGATGGTATAATCGACAAGTTTGTTGTTGGTTCCTACCTTGAGTATGGTAATCGTTACCTTGGTTCCCTTTTTGCCACGAAGTTGTTTGAGCACATCTTCGTTCTTGATTTTGATACCGGCAACACTCTTGCCTTCGATCTTCACGATCTTATCACCCGATTGGATGCCGAGTTTCTCGGATGGTCCGCCAGAGATAGGGGATATAACAACAATAGTATCGCTTAATATCTGGAATTGGATTCCAATTCCTTCGAAATTACCTTCTAAAGGTTCATTCGCCTCTTTTAAGTCCTCTTTGGATATATAAACAGAGTGTGGATCCAACTCTTTAAGCATGCCCACAATGGCATCCTCAGCAACCTTGCTCAGCTTCACTGAATCTACATAGGCGAAGGAGATAATTTGCATTGCGCTGCCTACTTTATCATACGGCGAGTCGCTAAGCGTTTGGGCGATGCTTGGAAAGCCCCACAAGGTCAATGCGAGGCATACAAAAAAGGGAATTGGGCTGTTTTTTTTCATGAGTTTTAGATAGTGCATCAAAGATAAGTGTATTCTGATGAATTTGTGCTGAAGCAATATTCAATAGCTACTAGAAAGTGAAGACTTTGTTTTGACTGGGAATAGCTACATTCGTTCCTTCAATATAAATTGTATTATAACGCATGAAAACTTCCATAGCCATCATTGGTTCAGGCCCTTCAGCTTTGATGCTTGCATCGATGCTCGACACGAAGCGCTTTGAGGTTACTATATATGAGCGAAACATGGCTCCGGCTCGCAAATTCCTTGTTGCCGGCGACGGCGGACTTAATCTTACCCATTCGGAAGAGGTGGATGAGCTTGTTCCTCGCTATACGCCTTCTTCCTTTATGGAGCGCTACATCAGGCATTTTGACAACCAAGCATTGCGTGCCTGGTTTGCAGGAATCGGCATTGAAACATGGGTCGGCTCGAGTCGACGCGTATTTCCTAGACAAGGAACTAAGCCGGCAAAGGTGTTAAAGGCGATGGTTGACCATACCCTTGAGCGTGAAGTTAAATGGCAATTTCAACACACCTTTACAGGATGGGATGCACAGGGTAACTTGCTTATGAACAACACTGCGCAGGACATTATCGTCAAGTCCGATATTGTGGTGTTTGCCTTAGGTGGTGCAAGCTGGCCAGTAACGGGCTCGGCTGGTGAATGGCGGAACG
>CANFOZ010000029.1 GCA_947448795.1 Bacteroidota bacterium | reverse complement strand
GACACGAAAAAAATTCTTTATTTTGTTGATTCAAAGCCCTTATCTTAGCAAAGGGCTGCACAAAGATAGTTTTTAGCCGGCAATTGCCTTTTTCGAATTACAAAGCCTAATTTTTATGATGATACATTTTAAACAAAGTACGCTTAAAACAAGTCTATTCGTAATACTAGGTGTATTGCTGTTGTTCGTCTTTTTTGCCGATACACAGTGCAAAAAGACCGTTGACGAGATACCGCTAGTGCATGTTTATATTGATGTGTCTTTGAACGACCCTAATTTTGTTGACCTAAATGCTGTAGGCGGATGGGTTTATATTACGGGTGGTGTAAAAGGCATCATTATCTATCGAAAATCCATGACCGAATTTGTTTCTTACGAGCGCAATTGTCCGTATACTCCGAATGCGAGTTGCGCCCGGGTTGTGGTTCAGCAGGACAATGTTACGGCCAAAGACAGCTGTTGCGGTTCTGTCTTTAGTATTGTCAATGCAGGTGCTGTTACGCAAGGGCCATCCACAAAGCCATTGAAACAATACAGCACAACTTTGAATGGCTATATGCTTCATATTGAAAATTGATTTTCGTTAGATGAAGGCAAAAAAAAAGAGATCCATTGGATCTCTTTTTTTTAATGCAATTAAGCCTAGTAACGGTAAGCGTCTGTTTTGAACGGACCTTCTTGTTTAACACCGATGTAAGCAGCTTGTTCGGTGGAAAGCGTATCGAGCTCAACACCGATTTTTTTGAGGTGTAAGCGAGCCACTTTCTCATCCAATTCTTTTGGCAGGGTATATACCTTGTTTTCGTAATTGCCACTGTTCATCCAAAGTTCTAGCTGGGCCAGTGTTTGGTTTGTGAAGGAGTTGGACATTACGAATGAAGGGTGGCCCATTGCGCAGCCGAGGTTCACCAAACGACCTTCGGCGAGGACGATGATGTCTTTGTTGCCGATGGTGTATTTATCCACTTGTGGTTTAACTTCCATTTTGGTATTGCCGTGGTTTTTGTTGAGCCAAGCCATATCGATTTCGTTATCGAAGTGACCGATGTTACAAACCACTGCGTTGTGCTTCATTGCTTTGAAGTGACGGTCGGTGATGATGTTGTAGTTACCAGTAGCGGTTACAACAATGTCAGCCTCTTTCACGGCATCGTCCATCTTTTTAACTTCATATCCTTCCATAGCGGCCTGCAATGCGCAGATAGGATCGATTTCAGTCACGATCACACGCACCTTAGCGTCTTTGAGTGATTCGGCAGAACCTTTGCCCACATCACCGAAGCCAGCTACAACAGCAACCTTGCCCGCGAGCATAAGATCGGTAGCACGACGGATAGAATCAACAAGTGATTCGCGGCAGCCGTATTTATTATCGAATTTAGATTTGGTCACAGAGTCGTTAACGTTGATAGCAGGAAGATACAGTGTTCCGTTCTTCATACGCTCGTACAAGCGATGCACACCTGTTGTAGTTTCTTCTGATAGGCCACGAATTCCTTTCGCAAGCTCGGTGTATTTATCGAACACCATGTTGGTGAGGTCACCACCATCGTCGAGAATCATGTTTAGTGGATGACGATCTTCACCAAAGAATAAAGTTTGCTCGATGCACCAATCGAATTCTTCTGCATTCATCCCTTTCCAAGCATAAACAGAAATACCAGCAGCAGCGATAGCAGCAGCCGCATGGTCTTGTGTAGAAAAGATGTTGCAAGAGCTCCAGGTTACTTCAGCACCCAGGGCAACTAGTGTTTCAATCAACACGGCCGTTTGAATGGTCATGTGCAGACAACCCGCGATGCGAGCGCCTTTCAGTGGTTGAGATTGGCCGTACTCTTCACGAAGAGCCATTAGACCCGGCATTTCAACTTCAGCGAGGTTGATTTCTTTGCGACCCCATTCAGCAAGTGAAATGTCTTTTACTTTGTACTTCACGAATTTGTCCACGATTGTACTCATAATTGTGTGTTTTTTTGATTTTGAGGTACAAAGGTACATATTGAACACGATTAAGCAAAGAAAAAAACGCAATTTTGCTAACAAAATAGGTAGTTTTGTAAATATCAAGTTAAACAAAACAAAGCCCTTTATCTCCATCGACTATGCCCTGCGTGCATCACTTTGAAAACACCGCATACGCGATTCTCGTTTGGGAGATAACCGAGACGGATAAGGCGCTGCAGGACTTGCTGCATGCTTCCTCGGCATTGCATGTGGAGTTGGATGCAATAAAAAGCGATAAACGCCGACTGGAGCGTCTTGCCACCTATTGCTTGCTCCAGTATCGGTATGCCACTCATCTCGCAATACAGTACGATGCCTATGGAAAGCCCCTTTTAAGTAATGGCGATCATCTATCCATATCACATTCAGGAGCTTTTGTTGGTGTTATGTTGAGTAAAACAGACTCGGTTGCATTAGACATAGAACAGCTTGACCCCAATGCTGTTGTAGGGTCAGGGCGCATTTTTAAAGTTTCAAAGAAGTTTATCAACGATGCTGAAATGACATTCGTTGCACCGCATGATTTAGTTGCGCAAGAATTTTTACAAACCGTGATTTGGTCGAGCAAGGAAGTGCTTTTTAAGATGTATTCGAAAGGGGGATTGGATTTTAAGAAACACATGCATGTTTCTGCATTCAAGCCAGTTTTAAGTGGATTTCTGAATGCCGCATTAATAAAAGATGATTATTCGGCTACGTACAAACTTGGCTTTGAGGACCACGGCCGCTGGCTGATGGTTTTTGCGAGTGCTGCAGACCAGGTTGTTTCAACATCATCAACGCATGCTTAGTGTGGCTATTCTGAAATGCCTATTTTTACAGTCCATAAACGATGAAGGTAGTCAATCACATCCAGCAAAAGATTAGCAAAGGGAGCAAGCAGCTTGCACTTTTGATTGATCCCGATAAGATTAGCGACGAGCAGGTGTTAGCACTTGTTTCGGAGGCCAAGAAATGTTCGGTAGATTTGTTTTTTGTAGGCAGCAGTCTGCTGCTTAGCGATCGTTTTGAGCGATGCATTGAGCTCATCAAAGATCACTGTGAGATTCCTGTCGTAATTTTTCCTGGCAACAACTTGCAAGTGAGCTCGAAAGCCGATGCGATTTTTTTTCTTTCGCTGATCAGTGGTCGTAATCCGGATATGTTGATTGGTAAGCATGTCATCGCTGCTCCTCATTTGAAAAGAGCGGGAATAGAAGTTATTCCGACCGGCTATATGCTGATTGAGAGTGGTACGCCAACAGCAGTTTCCTATATGAGCAACACCACGCCGATACCGCATGACAAGAACGATATCGCTATTTGTACCGCTATGGCTGGTGAGTTATTAGGGCTCAAATTCATTTATATGGATGCTGGCAGTGGCGCCAAGAATACGATTTCTTCGAGCATGATAGAGTCAGTTCGAGCGGCAATAGACATACCCTTGATCATTGGCGGAGGTATTCGTACACCCGAGAAAGCCCGTGAGCTGTGTCTAGCAGGAGCGGATATTTTGGTAGTAGGTAACGCCCTCGAGCACGATGCTGGTTTGCTGCGCAGTTTAGCGGATGCTGTTCACCAGATCCAATAGCCATTAAAGTGGATTCTTCCCTGCTTCTTCAATCCCTTAAAGACGCTTTTGCAAGCACCACTTACTTCGAGTGGTTAGGTTTTTTGATGGCTTTGCTTTATTCGCTCCTGGCTGCCTTAGAAAAACCCCTTTGTTGGTTGTTCGCCTTTATAAGTTCGATCCTCTACTTTTATATATGTGTTGAGAATTCGCTTTATCTGCAGGCGCTTTTGCAGGTATTTTATGTTGCGATGAGTGTGTATGGCTGGTGGAGCTGGAGGGAGCAGAATGGGAATAAGAGTGAGAGTGCCCTTCGACTAGGCTCAGGGACCGATAGCGAGAAAGCCCTTCGACATGCTCAGGGACCCAAAGAGAAAGAGAAATCAGGGGTGGTGAGGTGGTCGTTGCGGGAGCTGAGTATGTACATGTTCTCGGGACTAATTGTGGCGCTGATAACCGGTTATCTTTTTGCAAATTACACCGAAACACATCTGCCTTGGCTCGATGCAAGCATCACGGTGTTTAGCTTTTTAGCAACCTGGATGATGACGCGCAAGATTCTTCAAAACTGGTTGATGTGGATTTTTATTGACACGGCAACCGTGTATTTGTATGCTAAACAAAGCCTTTCGCTCTCTGCGCTTTTGTATATCATCTATACTTTAATTGCCATTTATGGCTATTTACAATGGAGAAAAAAGAGCTGATCCGCATCGCAGTAGTGGGTCCTGAGAGCACCGGTAAATCGATGCTTTCAGAGGCCCTAGCAAAACACTATCAAACGCATTTTGTGCCTGAGGTTGCACGCGATTATGTGGGCGCGCTTGATCTTCCGTATACGCTAGCAGATATCGTTGAGATCTCGCGTCTTCAGCTTGAAAAAGAAGATGAGCTGGCTGCAAAAGCCCAAGGGGTGTTGATCTGCGACACCAACCTGGTTGTAACAAAAATTTGGGCCGAACATTTTTCTGGCCATTGCCCCGAATATATTCAAAGCCAATTCGAGGCGCGTCGTTACGACCTGCATTTGCTCACCGACATCGACTTGCCTTGGGAGCCCGATCCACTGCGCGAGCATCCGCATTTGCGCCAAGAACTGTTTGATTTATACAAAGCCCTTTTGGATGCGAGCGGAATACAGTACCGCATTGTTTCTGGCCTTGGGATGCAGCGAACGCAGGCCGCCATTGCATGTATTACAGAGGTTTTTGGACAGCTTTAATTGAGTATTTTTCTTTTTTGTATCTTTGCACTCGCTTAAAGGGGTGCTTTGTGCAAAACACATTGCTGAGAACAGACCCGATGAACCTGATGCAGGTAATGCTGCCGTAGGGATTGAGGTTAAAATTTTTTGTTGAATGCCTGCCCCTTGGTATTCTTTTTTTAACAAATCATTTAAGCAATGACACACAAAATCATCTCCATTCTACTCGCATTTTTTTTACCGTGTTTTCTTTTCGCACAAAAAAATATCCAAGGGACAGTCGTTGATAAGGATGATAAGTCGCCGTTGATTGGGGCGGTTGTTCGTTTAGACAGCACCTATTTGGTAGCTTTTACCGACCAACAAGGTCGGTTTGAATTCAAACAAATCAGCAATGGACCTCATTCTGTATCGGTCAATCTATTGGGTTATTTAAACCTGTTTGCGCAAGCAATTGTTGCAGGAGGTGGTGATTTGAACCTTGTTTTGGAGCGCAAGCCTTTTTTTAGTGAAGAAGTGGAGGTTAGTACTACGCGAATGGTTGAGGGTTCTGGAGGAGCTTACACCGATGTCAAGTATGCCGATTTAGAGCAACAGAATGTAGGTCAGGATCTGCCAATTTTGCTAAATCAGACGCCATCCATGGTGGTGAGCTCAGATGCTGGTAATGGTGTTGGATACACTGGCTTGCGCATTCGCGGTAGTGATCCGACACGCGTTAATGTTACAATCAATGGTATTCCGCTTAACGATGCAGAGTCTCAAGCGAGTTACTTCGTGGATGTGCCCGATTTGCTTACTTCAACTGCAGATATACAGGTACAGCGTGGTTTAGGTAGTTCAACCAACGGTGTAGGTGCTTTCGGTGGAAGTGTGAACATACGCACAACCGACATGCACCCCTTGCCATATACAACCATGTCAAGCAGTTATGGTTCTTTCAACACCATGAAAAATGCGATTGCCTTTGGAACAGGTTTGTTGGACGGTCATTTTACGCTCGATGGTCGTTTATCGCGCATCCATTCCGATGGCTTTATTGATCGGGCACAGACTACTTCGCGATCGTATTTTTTTTCGGGTGGATATCACGGAAAACATACGGTGATCAAAGCCTTGGCTTTTTCTGGGCACGAGAACACCTATCAGGCCTGGTATGGAGTGCCGCAGGATTCCTTAACTGCGCATCGCAGCTTTAACCCTGCCGGTTTGTATTTGGATGAAACAGGCGCTATCGCCTATTACAAAGACCAAGTAGACAATTACAATCAAAGCAATTATCAACTGCATCTTTCACATGAAATAAACAGTGCTTGGAATGCGAATTTCGCTTTGCATTATACACACGGACGTGGTTATTATGAAGAATACCAGCCCGGCGCAACGCTTTCCGACTACGGCATAGTTGCACCGGTGGTTGGTTTTATTCCTGTTTTAAACAGCGACCTCGTTCGCCGCAAATGGCTCGACAACGATTTTTATGGATTCACTAGCTCCGTCAATTACAACGGCAGCGAGCGTTTTGCAATGACTGTTGGAGCTGCTGCTAACCAATACCTGGGTAGGCATTTTGGAACGGTGGTATGGTCGCAGTTTGCGGGTAACGCCAAGAAAGATCAAGTGTATTACGACGATGATGCGGTAAAGCGTGATGCAAACGTCTTTTTAAAAATGAGCTATATTTTTAGTAAAAAAATTAAAGCCTTCACCGATTTGCAGTACCGAGCGGTGAACTATACTTTCACTGGCTTTGATGCCACCCTTGCCGCCGCGGATCAAACGGTGATGCTGCCTTTTTTTAATCCGAAAGCAGGGTTGGATTATACCATCAACAACAATACTAAACTATATGTGTATTATGGTTTGGGCGGTAAAGAACCGAACCGGGATGACTTTGTGCAATCAAGTCCGGGCAGCCGACCGCGTGCGGAGTTTATGCAAGATGCAGAGCTGGGTTACCGCGTGAATAGTTCAAAGTGGCGTGGTAGTTTAAACCTGTATCACATGCAGTATAAAGACCAACTGGTGTTGACCGGGCAGATCAATGATGTAGGCGCATACAACCGCACAAACATCCCGAAGAGCTATCGCCAAGGTGTTGAAGCGGAAGCGCGTGTGCAACTCACAAAACAAATTGAATGGTCAGCTAATGCCACCTACAGCATCAATAAAATCAATGCTTTCACCGAATATTTAGACGCATACGATGCGGATTTCAATTATATCGGACAAACGGTTAACGAATACAAAAACACCAACATCGCGTTTTCACCCGATTGGATTGCAGGCAGTCGTATAAGCTATAAACCGTGGAAACCAATTGAGTTTGCTTTTATGAGCAAATATGTAGGCAAGCAATACATGGACAACACCTCTAGTGAAGACCGTCGCCTCGATGCGTTTTTTGTGAACGACCTCTTACTTGCCTATAACACGACTTTGAACGACGTGGGCATTGGTGCTTCTTTGCAGGTGAACAACCTCTTTAGCGAGCGTTTTGAATCGAACGGTTACACCTACGGATATGCTGTTGATGGTCTTCGAATGGATAGTAATAATTACTTTCCGCAAGCGGGTCGTCACTTTATGGTGGGCTTGACTTTGAAGTTCTAAACTCAATCAGTTCTTGCAATTGCAAGAAGGGGAGAGGAGAACGTTGGCGTTTGGAACGAGTGCTTTGAAGCGCTCGTGTTCAGTTTGCGAAAAGAGAATCCCTCGCAGATCGAGTATCTTTAGTTCTTTTAGTTCGGCAAGCTCATCGGGCAAGGTGCTGAGGTTATTGTCCCAAAGATCGAGGTAGGATAAGTGTTTTAGTTTGCCGAAACTCGTTGGAATAAACACCAAGTTGTTTCTGCTAATGATAAGCGTGGTTAAGCTAGAAAGCTCGCCGATTGCAGCATTCAGCTCATCCATGCCGTTGCGTGAGAGGTTAAGCACCTCAAGCGCTTTCAGGGTTGCGATGGTGTCGGGTATTGTTTTTATGCGGTTTCGACTGAGGTCTAGACTGATGAGGTTTGGAAGAGCTGCTAGTTCCAAAGGAAAGGCGCGGAGATTTTTGCGTGATAGGTTCAGGTGACGAACTTGTGATGCGTTTTTTAGCGCCAGCTGCAGATCGGTAAAAACGAAACTGGTATCGAAGGCTAGCTCCTGTATGTCTGACTGCGCCTGTGTTTGCAGGAATATCAATAGCATCGCTAGTCCTAAAAGGAGTCTTTTCATTTTGTTTGCTTGCTGAAAATATCGAGCGCCACATCCTTGTCTTTTAGCATTTGCTGGCGCAAGGATTCGAGGTCAGGGAGTCGCATGTCGTTGCGAATTTTAGCAAGTAAAGAAACGCGTATTTGCTGCCCGTAGATATCCCGGTCGAAGTCGAAGATATTGGCTTCGATGCTGAGGCGGTTGGTGCCCACCACCGGGCGTTTTCCGATGTACAGCATGCCGCGAAAGTGCTCTTCGCCAATACTGATATAGGCGACATACAGACCGTCGCAGGGGATGAGTTTGTATTCATCTGCTATGGCTAGATTTGCCGTTGGGAAGCCAAGCGTGCGGCCGATTTGATCGCCATGAATAACCTGGCCTTGAAGGGCGTAGTTGTATCCTAGTAGCTCATTGGCTTTTTGTATTTCACCGAGGGCAAGGGCTTCACGGATCTTGGTGGAACTTACCGCGATTTGATTCACATCCTGCTCAGGTATCTCTTCTACTTCGAAGTGGCAGAGGGGCGCCATATCGGTGAGTTGCTCGAAGGTGCCTTCGCGGTTGCGTCCAAACTGATGGTTGTAACCAATGACGATTTTTGACAGGTGCATTTTCTTTACAAGCACATCGCGAATAAACTCGGTGGCTGATAGGCGCGAGAACTCTTTGGTGAAGGGGTGAATAATAAGGTTGTCAACGCCGGCATCTCTTAGCAACTCTGTTTTTTCTTCTATGGTGTTGAGGAGGCGCAGGTCGTTGTCGTTCGGAAAAAGCACCATGCGCGGGTGCGGGAAGAAGGTGAGTATCACCGACTCTGCATGCGCATCGTGTGCCGACTGGCGCAGGCGTTCGATGAGCTTGCGATGGCCCTGGTGGACGCCGTCGAAGGTGCCCACGGTGACGATGCTTTTTGCTGGACCGGTAAAGTCGTTGTATGATTGAAATACGCGCATGCGAATGCAAAGTTAGTTTTTTCCTAATGTAATCAGTTTTGGCGAATGGGGGAGAGTAGAAAGTGGAAAGTAAAAAATGGAAAGTAAAAAGTGGAAAGTAAAAAGTAGAAAGTAAAAAGTGGAAAGTAAAAAGTAGAAAGTAAAAAGTAGAAAGTGGAGAGTAGAAAGTAGAAAGGAGCAGCCGGATTTTAATTATGAATTACGAATGACTAATTATGAATGAAAGCCGGTGGCTGAGCGGAGTCGTCCCGACGCCTAGGGAAATGGGGTGAGAGTAGACAGTAGAAAGTGGAAAGTAAAAAGTAGAAAGTAGCAGCCGGATTTTAATTATGAATTACGAGTGATTAATTATGAATGAAAGCCTGTGGCTTTGCGGAGTCGTCCCGACGCCTAGGGAAATGGTGTGAGAGTAGAAAGTAGAAAGTGGAAAGTAAAAAGTAAAAAGTAGAAAGTAAAAAGTAGCAGCCGGATTTTAATTATGAAATACGAATGACTAATTATGAATGAAGGTTCTTTCAGTATTGGTCTAAATCGAATTATCAATTATCCATTGTCAATTTTAAATTATCAATAAAAGCCTTGTCAGTATTGGTATTTATCAAATTATCAATTATCCATTTTAAATTATCAATTAAAATACCTAACTTTGCACCCCTAATATCAAGGTGCCCTAGCTCAGTTGGTAGAGCAAAGGACTGAAAATCCTTGTGTCACTGGTTCGATTCCAGTGGGCACCACATTAAAAAGCATATCAGAAATGATGTGCTTTTTTTGTTTCCTTTCGTACCGTTTCGAATTCGATTTGGATGAAAAGCGTACCTTCATCGTACTTGTCTATAGAGGGAATAGGCATTTCTGAAATCAATCGAGCACAGGATCATTCATGTTGAAAACACTCGTCATCGGAGCACAGAACATCGATCTGTTTGCACATGCTCAAGGGCAGGTGAGCATGCGTGACTCGAATCGTGCAAAGTTGATGTTGGCTTATGGTGGTGTTGCCTGCAACATCGCTTCCAACTTGGCGCTTCTCGGCAATAAGGTTTCCTTTCTCACGGTTTTTGGTGATGATGCATTCGGGGATTTAGCAAAGCAAAATTTAACCAAACTGCATGTCGCAATAGGTGAATGTGTAACGGTTACGCAAGCGAGCAACAGCATGTATATGGCCGTCATGGATCAAGACAATGATCTGTTGCTGGGTTTAAACGACATGGATATCTTGGATGCTTTGAATGTTGATTTCTTTAAATCTAAAGAAGCTTTCATTAGTGGTTTCGATATCCTAGTGTTGGATACAAACCTGCCCACCGATGCGCTTTCATACCTGCTGAATAACCATGCCGACAAACAGCTTATCATCGATGCGGTGAGCGCCGAAAAGATTATCAAAATCAAGGGTTTGCTGATCAACGTGGCCTTGTTGAAAGTGAATGCGTTGGAGCTCGCGGCTTTGTCGGACAAAGCCACGCCGGAAGCGCAGATCGATGATTTGTTATTGCAAGGTTTGCAAAGTGTCTTGGTCACCGACAAGGGCCATGAAATCATGTATAAATCACGCACCGAGTGCATAAAATCCATGCCCATATTAGCCGATACAATCGTGAATGCATCGGGAGCAGGCGATGCTTTTTTAGCCGGATTCACGCATGGTTTGATGCATGACAAATCAAGCTCAGTCTCATTGGAGCTTGCCAAGAAAATGGCCTGGCTGACCCTGCAATCGCCAAGCTCAATAAACACGAATATATCCTTATCTTTAATAGAATAACATGAACCCTAAGTATATCGAATACAGCCAAGACGTTCAAGAAGCAATGGCCAAGGGCTTGCCTCTAGTGGCTTTGGAGTCGACCATCATAGCGCACGGGATGCCTTATCCCGAGAATGTAGCGACGGCCTTGCAATGCCAGAAAATTGTTCGTGACAACGGCGCGGTGCCCGCTACCATTGCCATCCTAAACGGCAAGTTGAAAGTGGGTTTGAGTGACGAGGAGATTGATTTCTTGGGCAGAGAAGGGGTGAATATTCAAAAAACATCACGCAGGGACATTGCTTACAACATAGCGAGCAAGATCAACGGCGCTACCACGGTGAGTGCCACGATGTTCATCGCAGCGCTTGCCGGTATTAAAGTCTTTGCAACCGGCGGCATTGGCGGCGTGCACCGCGGCGCCGAGCAAACGATGGACATCAGTGCCGATCTGGAGGAGCTCGCCATGACCGATGTGGCGGTGGTTTCTGCTGGTGCCAAAAGTATTTTGGATCTGGGTTTAACGCTTGAATATCTGGAAACAAAAGGGGTGCCTGTTATCGGTTATAAAACCGATATGCTGCCTGCTTTTTACTGCGCTACAAGCGACTTCAAAGTGAACTTCCGCATGGATACGCCTGAAGCCATAGCACAGTTGTTAAAAACGAAATATGATTTAGGCTTGCATGGAGGGGTGTTGATTGCGAATCCTATACCAAGTGCGTATTCCATGGATAAGGAGTTAATTGATGAGGCGATCCGCGAGGCGATTGCCGAGATGAATCAACTCGGTATTAAAGGCAAGGAAACGACGCCGTATTTGCTTCGTAAAATTGCCTCTCTTACTAGTGGTAAATCGCTTGCATCCAATATTGCTTTGGTTTACAACAATTGCAAACTGGGTGCGGAAATAAGTGTGGCGTTGAACAAACGCTAGACGTGTTTGATCACTGAATTCGTTTTTCATTATCTTTACTTTAAATAAAGAAATAAATTCATGGGGTTCCGCTTATCGAAACGTATAAATTTGGGCGATGGTGTTGGCTTGAATGTCAGCAAGAGCGGCATTTCGCCGAGCATTCGCACCGGTTTTGGTTCGGTAAGTTCGCGGGGCTATTCCATTCGTACAGGCATACCCGGCTTGAGTTTTAGAGGTGGCGGCAAGAACATGGGCTCAGCCATTCTGGTCATGATTGTGATAGGATTTGTCGCATTGGTGGTGTATAATATCCTGTACTTTTTATACTGGTTTATTGTTTGGGTATTAAGCACTATTTTTCAGGCGGAAGGGATTAGCTATCGCAACCTATTTATTGTGCTAGGCATTACGGCCACCTTATCCGGCTTGCTTTATTACAACTGGCCTTTATTCACCTTCCCGGATTCCGCCCCCAAGGAGGTTGCCGTATTTCCTGTGTATACACCCGATATCCCAGTTGTAAAGCCGAAGCCTGCTCCCAAAAAGAAAAGAGCAAAGAAGAAAAAGGCCAAAGCCTTAGCGGTGGCTGTTGACACACTTCTTGACGCAAAGCCAGTTGATTCAGCATCTGTACAAGTTATAGAGCCGGTGAATGCCGAGCCAGCGATTCAGGAGGAAATAAGCACGTCAGATTCGGCTTCTCAAAACACCGATACCATCGTTAAAAAGAAAAAGAAAAGGTGGTGGAGGAGGAAGGGGGATAAAAGTTAAGCTAGCTATTATAACTTTTACATTTCCATATTGTTGAGTTTTAATCTTCGGATTGCATTGCAATCGGATTTCAATCTTCTTTAAAAATTCAGTATTTTTCATTTACTCACTCTCACTCTCACTCTCACTCTCACTCGCACTCTCATTCTCATTCTCATTCTCATTCTCTCCCTCCTCTCCCCATGGCATCTAGTTTACGAGCATACTGTACCGCTTGCCGTTTTAAAGGCACGGCCCTCTTCGGCGCATTTCGTTTTGTAATCGAATCTGGCAATAGTCAATGTTTCGTGCCTGCTATACACAAAGCTACCGGAAAGTTAGAAGGCATTGATATTTATGACAGCACGAAAAAGCAAGAGGAATACAGCTTCTACACGGATCCATCCATGTATGAAGGCGAAATCATTCCGATGCAAACACGCACCATAGATTGCTTCGATCAAAAAATCAAAATCGAGCATAATCGCTGCCCAAACTGCAATCAATACAACATGTTCTTTATACCCGAAATAACTTTTGATTAAGTTGGATTAATCAACCTGTTTATTCACGATGCAATTACCAAGTCCCCTCGCATCCCTGTCGCAAAAAAAATAGCCGCATTGCGGCTATTTTTTTATTTCTTGGAACTCCCTAAAGTCTGCATCCTTCGATGCAATACTTTTGTGGAAAGCGATCAAAATGGGATGAAGCACCGCATTCGTTTAGCTATAAACCAACACGGCTTTTATCTTATTTAACCTCCACCACAAAATCAGCATGCTTTTTACGCACTTTCGGCGCATGAGCCGTCTTGTCGTTTGCTGCATCGCGATAGCCAATTGGCAAAAGCAATACGCTGCGAAGACCTTGTTCTTTCAAATTCAAAACCTCATCTACTTTGCTTGGGTTAAAGCCTTCCATCGGCGTGGCATCCACCTCTTCGGCAGCAGCGGCAATAAGTGCGGTACCCAAGGCGATGTAAACCTGACGCGATGCCCAGTTGAAATTTTGTTCAGCCGTGCGTGCCAGCAAACTACCTGCAAGCATCTGTTTGAAAGGGGCCATGTGTGCAACATCGATGCCTTTTACTTCGGCATGAAGCGCCATGTAATTATCGATATGAAACTCGGTGATGTTATCGTAGGCTGCAAACACAAATAAATGCGAGGCATCCGCAACCTGGCTCTGGTTGTAGGCTGCTCCTTTAAGTGCTTCGCGTAGCTCTTTGTTCTCAATTACCAGTAGTTTGTAGGGCTGAAGTCCGTATGAACTAGCTGTGAGTCTGATTGCATGAATAATGTTGTCAATTTTTGACTGTGGCACACGATCCGTTTTCATCGTTTTAGTCGCGTAGCGCCAGTTGAGTTTTTCTATGAGTTGCATGGGTTTGGGATTATAGTTTGTGCTTGCAAAATTACGCAAATTAAACGCCTCTATTTCTATTAAAAATCGATTTTTTTCTTGTTTATTTTCCGTTTATTCAGTAATACCTTGTTTAAATTGGATATGAAATTTTTATCATCCACTGAATCAAGCACTTAATAAATTACAATTAAATTGCGCATCTGCCGCAAAATTGTACTTTTGTAGAGGATGGGCGAGCGCTTAAATAGGCTCTTAAATCCTGTCTTAATTTTATTCATTCTATGAAAGCAAACTCGTACCTTTTTAAAAACGGCGTGCAGGTGCAAACCCTTGGCGACGATTCACTGCTTGCTCACGAAGCTCAGCTAGTACTTGGATTTGGCGGTAAATCTGCCCTTTCCGAGGCCTCCGTTTATAATTCTCTTAAGACTCAATTTCCGAATGCTCAGATTGCGCTTTGCTCTACAGCTGGCGAGATCTTTGGCGCCGAAGTGCTCGACGATTCTTTATCGGTATCGGCCATGCATTTTGATAAAACCTCCGTGCAGACATGCGGTATCAACATCAGCGATTTCGGTTCAAGCTTTGATGCTGGAGCTGCTCTCGTTAAAGGTTTGCCAACAGAAAACCTGCGCTATGTGCTGGTGCTTTCAGATGGCGGCAAGGTGAACGGCAGTGAGCTTGTTCGTGGTATCGAAAGCCATATCAATCATACCATACCTGTTACCGGCGGATTAGCAGGTGACGGTGCCAACTTTCAAAGTACCCTCGTGGGCTTGAATGCTGCGCCTGCCTCGGGTAATATACTCGCCATCGGCTTCTACGGCGACGCCATCCGCATTGGACACGGCTCTATGGGTGGTTGGGAGATGTTTGGTTTAGAGAAAACAATTACGAAGTCAACTTCAAACGAATTGTTTGAAATCGATGGCAAGAATGCGCTTGAATTGTATAAACAATACCTTGGTAACTACGCCAACGAATTGCCAGGCTCGGCCTTGCTTTTCCCGCTATCTATCAAACTAAGTGACGATGCGGAGCCGATCGTTCGTACCATCTTATCCATAAACAACGAAACAAACAGCATGATTTTTGCCGGTGATGTGCCGGAAGGCGCTAAGGTTCGTTTCATGAAAGCCAATTTTGACAAACTGATCGATGCTGCTAGTGTTGCTGCCGAGAACTGTCTGCATGGTGTGGATAACAAGAACCCCAAGCTCGCTCTCCTAATTAGTTGCGTTGGTCGTAAAATTATTCTGAATCGCAGGGTTGAGGAGGAGGTAGCTTCCGTTCGTGAAATGCTTGGGAATAAGGTGATCACCACGGGCTTCTATTCCTACGGTGAGATTTCTCCAATCGCTGAAAATGTGCGTTGCGAGCTTCACAATCAAACGATGACTATCACCACCTTCGACGAAAAATAATTAATGACGTATCACAAACTGCTCACAAGACAAGTAAGCAAATTCATCTCCGATGATTTGCTTAAGGATCTTGCCTTGCAGCAGTTTCTTTTAGCAGTAAACGATTCGTATAACTCGTTTGAACGGGATAAGGAGTTGCTTAACCATGCCTTCAGTTTGAGCGAAAAGGAATATACCGACCTGCTTCTTAGTTTGAACAAAGAATATGAGCTGAAGAAGCGCTCCATCGAAGTGTTGAAGCAGGCGGTGTCGAATATCCGCGACGAACTTCATGTGGTAGAAGCGAATGTTGGAGAGGATAACTTGATGTTCATTGCTGCTATTTTAGATGACGAAGTAAAGCAGCGTAAAAAAACGGAACAAAGACTTAAGGATGCTAAATTAAAAGCGGAAGA
This sequence comes from Bacteroidota bacterium, assembly GCA_947448795.1. Taxonomy (GTDB): domain Bacteria; phylum Bacteroidota; class Bacteroidia; order AKYH767-A; family JAHEYN01; genus CANFOZ01. The sequence goes on along the minus strand of CANFOZ010000029.1, from coordinate 13,080 downwards.
GTCGTCTCGTGCTAAGGAAGCTTTTTTAGCTACCATGAGCCACGAGATTCGTACACCCTTGAATGCTATTGTCGGTATGATTCGGGAGCTTGCCAGCGAGCAGCTTACGCCAAGTCAGATGAACTATGTGAGCATCACCGAGACAGCTTCTCAACACCTCATGTCGGTGCTCAACAACATCCTGGATATATCCAAGATCGAGGCGGGTGAGTTTCAACTCGATCAAGTGCACTTTAATTTGCAGAGCTTGCTGCGTGATGTGCGCTCTATACTGTTGACTAAAAGCGAAGAGAAGTCCTTGGCTTTAAATCTCAAGCATCCTGTTAGTACGGATTTTATGTTGGTAGGTGATGCTGTTCGCTTGCGTCAGATCATGATTAATCTGGTTGGTAATGCAGTTAAATTTACGGAGCAAGGATCTGTAACCATAGCGTATGAAGTGGAGCCCGTTCTTGAAGGGATGGTTTACGTAAATATCGGGATTAAAGACACCGGTGTCGGCATGGAGAAATCCTATGTGGATCATGTTTTCAAAAAGTTTTCGCAAGAGGATGCAAGCGTTTCTCGCAAGTATGGTGGGTCTGGCTTGGGGATGTCTATAACGCGCGAACTTGTTCATCTTATGGATGGCGAAATTGTCATCGATAGCGAAAAGAACAGGGGTACAACGATTACTATTCGTTTGCGCTTCCCGGTAGGCGATGCGGCCAAGATTATTGACACCAAAAAGCCCATCGATTTTAAAGCACAGCGAACCATTTCGGTGCTTCTTGTTGAAGACAACGCATTCAACCGCATGGTAGCTGTTAACTCACTTAAAAAGATTGGATGCCGAATTGTTGAAACGACAAACGGTAAAGAGGCAGTGGAGGTTTTGCTTAAGGATCCGGGAATTGAGCTTGTGCTTATGGATCTGCAAATGCCTACCATGGATGGCTTCGAGGCAACGGAAATTATGCGTCAAGAATTAAAATCGAACGTGCCGATTATTGGTCTAACTGCCAACGCCTTCAAAAGCGAGCTGGAGCATTGTTATGCTGTTGGAATGAACGCTGTTGTTGTCAAACCCTTTGATGAACATACCCTGTTGAACACCATACTTGATTTGGTTGATAGCGCACTCCCAAAAATGGCGGAAGCGGATGATTATGTAGACGATGAGAGTACCGGTTTGTTTAGCTTAGATAGGCTGCGGATATTGTGTAGCAACGATGTGGATAATATCCGTAAGATGCTCGTGTTGTATGTCGAGGTGTCGAATAAAGCGCTTACAGAACTTAAAATAGCTGTTGCAAGTAAAGATTACTTCACGATATCTCAGTTGGTGCATAAGTTGAAACCGAGCCTCGAAATATTAGCGGTAAAATCGTTGGTCGATTCCGTTCCTTTTTTGGAAAACTACACGCCTAATTTAGATGAAACGGAACGTTTTAATAAAGAGGTGACGCATTTCAGCAAGGTGCTTAGCAAAGTCTCCGCTGCTTTGGCGCGCGTGGAGATCTAGTTTTTGCCCTCCTTCTTGCAATCCATACTTTTCTGATTTAAATTTCGTTTGGGATAGGTCTATAAAGATGGATTTTTCGCGTATTTTTACACCATGCAATTGGTCGCTGATATTGGCAACACACACTTAAAATTGGCCGTTTTTGAAGGCGATACCATCGTGGAGTCAATTGTTGTGTCGGCAAACTATGCTGGCTGCGTAAAGGACTTCTTGCACAAGCATCCCGCAATAAAAAGCGGTATCCTGTCTTCTGTTGCGGCCGAGAATCACGAGCTGGTGTCTTTGTTTCCTTGGTTGATACTTTCTTCTTCCACTTCCTTGCCCTTTGCAAATGCATACGACACGCCTCACACGTTAGGTATGGATAGGGTAGCGGCTGTGGCTGGCGCGATGTTGCTTTTTCCCAAACAGGATATACTGGTAATAGACCTTGGTACCTGCATTAAATACAACGTGCTTGATGCTGCGGGTGTATTCGTCGGAGGGGCTATTTCGCCCGGTATCACCATGCGTTTCAAGGCGATGAACACGTTCACTGATCGCCTGCCGCAGCAAGAACCTGCCTGGCCAGCCACTGAATTGGCCACCACCACGGCTGATTCACTGCAAGCTGGCGTGCTCTTCGGAGCCCTGCAAGAAATGCAAGGCATGATCCATTCCTATTCCATTAACTATCCGAATCTTAAGGTCATACTTACGGGTGGTGATGCCTATCTTTTTGAGGACAAGCTAAAAATGAGCATCTTTGTACACCCTCAACTGAACCTGATCGGTCTTCATTCCATCCTGAACCACCATGCTGCTCAACGATAACTCGACCATCTGTACCATTGCCTTGCGTAAATTAACCCTTTTAACAATCGGCCTCTTTTTCTCGATTTTCGCCTTTGGACAGAGCGGAAGCACTTCGCCTTTGAGTTCTTTTGGCTTGGGAGATATCAATTCCGGTGCTTTTGGCTCAGAAACAGGGATGGGGCAAGCGGGTATCGCCTTGCGTCGTCCTGGCAATATTAATTTCATGAACCCTGCATCGTATTCGGCTGTGCAGCTTACCACCTTCGAATCTGGATTACGCACGGGCTTTCGTACTTCTTCCTATATGGATTCTACCGCTACCCGAAACGAATCAGCGTTGAGCCATTTTGCTTTTGCTTTTCCAATCATGAAAAATTGGGGCGGCAGCTTTGGTATCGTGCCGTATTGCAACACAGGTTATAAAATGTACGCAAAGAGCTATGACTCTATCATGGGCAATGTGCGTCAGCAATATGAAGCATCCGGTGGATTAAGTCAGTTTTACCTCGGCTCTGCAGTGAAGTTTTTACAGCATTTCTCAGTTGGAGCGAATGCCGCTGTGATCTTTGGTTCGCTTAATCGGGTCCGTACTCAAGAATTTCCAGATCTCACCAACGCATTCAACGCGCGCATTTCGAACACTACTGCCGTGCTCGATATCTTGCCTACTGTTGGTGTTCAATATTATACCAAGCCTTTACGTACGGCCTTGTCCGATTCCTTGCAAACCCTTCGCAACTCCTATGCCTTAGTGAAGGAGAAGATGCGTGTGCTGCCGGACTCGGCTGCTGCTAGTAAAGATTCCTTACGCAATGAACTTACCGCTTTGCGCGCCTCCGAAGACGCTGTTGTGGATCGTCGCAAATCAAGCGACTGGGTGTTTCACCTTGGCGCCGTGATGGGCATGGCTTCAACCTTGAATGCCCACCAAAGTATTCTTGCCGAGCGTTATCGCTATAGCCAAGGACTCATCATCAGCGAGGATACCACCGATCTTCGCGAAAATATAGCTACCTCCTTTAGCTTGCCGCCGCGCATCGGTGTTGGTCTTGGACTAAGTAAGGGCGAGAGTTGGTCTTATGCGCTTGATGTTACCTACCAAGATTGGTCGGCATTTACATCCGATAATGGCTTGAGTAATTTAAAGTCAAGTATGCAGGTGAATGCGGGGATTGAACATAGCCCCGATCCTGGTTCACCAACAAATTATTTAAAACGAATCCGCTACCGTGCTGGTGTGCGCTACGCACAAACGGCGTTGAGCATTAATGGCCAGCAGGTTGGCGATTATGCCTTTACGCTTGGCGCCGGATTCCCTTTGCGCAAGTCTTCGTCTATGATTCATTGCTCTGGAGAAATTGGCACGCGTCGAACAACGGATATCAAGCTTGTTAACGAGAATTACGTGCGCCTCAATCTGGCATTTACGCTCTGTGATCGTTGGTTTCAACGTCGTAAATTTGATTGATCACCGCATGCGCGCGATCCTCTTTTGCTGCTCCTTCTTGCTATGCTTCTCTTGTTCAAACGACATGAACAAGGTGAAGATTATTACTGCGCGAAAATCGGGACCGGATATCACAAGCAATGACATCGCTATTTTTTACAGCGATTCGGGCTTGGTGAAAGCGAAACTCACAGGTCCTCAAATGGACAACTATGTGACCAATAAACCCTATGTGGAATTTCCGAAGGGATTCAAGATGTTTTTCTACGATGAACACATGAAGGTATCCTCTTGGATGCGCGCCAATTATGGTATTCGTCGCGAAAAAGAGAAAATCATGGAGGCCAAAAACGACGTCGTTGTCGTGAATGAAAAAGGGGAACAATTGAATGCGGAGCACCTTATTTGGGAAGAGGAGAAGCAGCTCATTCACTCCGATAAATTCGTTAAAATAACCACCGCCGATGAGATTATTTACGGCGACGGTTTTGAATCCAATCAAGATTTTACCAAATACAAAATATTTAAAATCAGAGGCACTATAAGTTTGAAGAATCAAAAAGATAAGCCTCTTTAAAACCGCACACTATGTTAAAGTTTCTTGAAACCGTTTGGCTCGTCATTGCGATTCTTGGCGTAATTTTTACCATCTACAGCTTTTTTGATACACACTACGCACAAACTGATCGCATTTGGTTTGCAGTGATAACAGCAGTGGCTGGTGGTATGTCCTATATTCGCCGCAGACAGCGTTTATCAACACAAGGAAACGGAACCGACGCGAAAAAATAGCAGACTAACAGATGCCTGTGTAATTGTGCGGGCTGATCTTTTTGAGTCTCGTTTTTAGTGCGGTTGAAACAGTCAAAGAATCAATGAATAGATTCATTTCTGCTTTCGTGATGCCTCCACCGGTTCTCGCAAAATCTTTAAGCTTTTCGTAGGCGCCTTCTATGCCCTCGGCTTTCAGTATCGTTTGTACGGCCTCCGAAACAACGGCCCAGTTGGCTTCTAAGTCCTTCTGAATGGCTTCTTCATTAACATAAATTTTTTCAAGTCCGCCAAGCAATGACTTTACGGCGATTATCGTGTGTGCCATCGGTACGCCTATATTGCGCATCACGGTCGAGTCGGTGAGGTCGCGCTGAAGCCTTGAAATTGGCAGCTTGGCAGCAAAGTGCTCAAACAGCGCATTCGCCATGCCGAGGTTGCCTTCGGAGTTTTCAAAGTCTATCGGATTTACTTTGTGCGGCATGGCGGAGGAGCCCACTTCTCCCTTTTTTATTCTTTGCTTGAAATAGTTCATTGAAATGTAGGCCCAGATGTCGCGGTCGAGGTCAATAAGGATGGTGTTGATGCGCTTGAGGTTGTCGAACAAGGCCGCCATGTTGTCGTAATGCTCAATCTGCGTGGTCGTTTTTGAGCGTTGCAAGCCAAGCGTTTTGTTAACGAAGCTATCCGCAAATTTGGTCCAGTTAATCTTTGGATAGGCGGCTAGGTGCGCATTAAAATTGCCCGTAGCGCCACCAAATTTTGCGGAGTGCGGAATCGCTTTCATGAGCTTCAATTGCTGCTCAAGGCGCTCAATAAAAACGTGAATCTCTTTGCCTAGTTTTGTTGGAGAGGCTGCCTGTCCGTGCGTCCGTGCGAGCATGGGAATATCCTTCCAGGACTTTGCAAGCTCTTTCAATTTGGTGAGCAGGTTTTGCATCAGCGGCAGATACACTTCCTGCATGCTATCCTTGATCATCAAGGGAGTGGCCGTGTTGTTGATGTCTTGAGACGTGAGTGCGAAATGCACAAACTCTTTCGCTTCTTTGAAGCCCGGTGCAGTAAGTTTTTCCTTGATGAAATACTCCACCGCTTTCACATCGTGGTTGGTAATCTTTTCGATGGCTTTGATGCGATTTGCGTCTTCAGTAGTAAAGCGCAGATAGAGGTTGCGTAGGTCCTGAAGCTGTTTGGCACTGGTCTTCTTGAACGCGGGAATTGGCATGGCTGCTAGCGCAATGAAATACTCAACTTCCACCTTGACGCGATAGCGAAAGAGCGCCTCTTCGGAGAAATAAACCGATAGCTCTTTGCATTTGGTGTGGTATCGTCCGTCGATAGGGGAAACGGCTTGCAGTGCGGAGTTGTCCATGGTGCTTAGTTTATTGGATAATAGATCTGGGTAAGTATTTTGGTGCTGTCTTTCTCTGTCAATGGGTCGGTTACATACACCTCCCAGCATGATCCAGATACCTTGTATTTATTTGTTTTCAACCAAGTCTGCATGGCTTGGTTTGCATCGTGAAGACCTGTATACGGGCCGTAAAAATCGGCTTTGATCGCTTTCGTTTCAGGCAGCTCTGTGTATACAACACGATCCACCGTTTGGCCAGGTTTGTTAATTAAAATGCCTGCTTGTAATGCAACGGTATTCAAATCATACGAATCGTAAATCGCAAAAGGTGCTCCTGCCATGCTTAAGCCTTGCATGCCAATCTGTACGCCTATCTCACCATATAATCGGCCTAACGTTTTACCAATTTCTGCTGTCGCGCATTTCTCACTCACCAGCATAACCATGCGAGCGGGAACAGTCACCGCCTCAACTTTCAGAGAGGGTGTGTTGGCATTGGATTCGATGTACGCTTTGAGTCTGCTTAAGCCACGCTCGTAGTCGCCCCCGAGCATTTTGTCAAACAAGAGCCCGAAAATCCTTGACATAAACTTGAGTTCGCCGCTACTGATGAGACTTATCGAAACACTATCGCCTTTTTGTTCCAAGATGAATTGCATGTCCGAATGCATATCCATGTCGTTGTATTGCAATTGCATCCGCACCGAATCACTCGGATTCACTGCTGTGATGACTAAGCTTCCGTTACCCGATTTATTCGATGTCCAGTGCATGTTGTGACCTATGGACATGGCACTACCGTCAATCGTGTTCTTCACCGTGCTGTCTTTTTCCATCCAAGGCGACCAATGCACCCAGTTGGAGTAGTCAGCCACCTCTTTGAAAAGTTCATTCTTGCTGCCGCGAATCATGCACGATCGCTTAACAACATAACTTGATGGCAGCAGCAGGGAGGCGATGAGAACCAAGAGCACCAAAATCAATGCGCCTGTACCAAGGTATTTTATTATTTGCATACGGAATGATAATTGAACTGTAAAATTAGGAATTTCAATTTTATGCGCTTGTTTAACGACCTTTGTATTAGCAAATGACCCAATAAACAATCACCATGCTTCGATTCATCTTTTGTTCAACCGTGCTACTCGGTTTTTCTGCACTCGCTTTTGCGCAGGATAAAGCACCAGCCATAGCGCCCGATCCTGCCCCTTATTACTCCGTCTATTTGATAGGTGATGCTGGCGAGGACACCTTGCCGGGTGCTACCTTGCGACAGCTTGGCGCGATGTTAGAAAAGGATCCACAATCGGCTGTCGTTTTTCTTGGTGATAATACCTATCCGCATGGACTTGATCCTCAAGATGGTAGCGCCGCATCGCGTATATCGGCGAAGAAGCTAAGCACCCAGTTTTCTGTGTTGGGTAATTATTATGGAAAAACATACATGATACCCGGTAATCACGATTGGAAAAATGGACGCTGGCAGGGTTTGGACTATATCAAACGGGAAGGTGCTTATGTGAATGATTATATAAAAAACAATACACCTGTAGCCAATAAAGTAGACGGTGGTTTTTTTCCGAAGCAAGGCTTGCCTGGGCCGTGTTCAGTGCTCGTAAAAGAAGGAGAGACCAATGGTTTTATGCCAATCAGACTGGTTTTTATCGATACACAATGGTGGTTGCAATCGGCCTTTTTTCATTCGGTAGGGAGGGAAGGAGCGCAGACTAAAAAAAGCATGGAGCAACATTTCTTTGAACGTTTAGATAGCACATTGAACGATGCTTCTAGAAAAGGAGAACGTGTTGTGCTTTGCATGCATCATCCGCTGTATAGCAATGGCTTTCATGCCTCTAGTATGCAGCCTGTTCGTTTTTTGGCCAACATGGGCTTGCTGCAACCACTCGGTATATTTGGGTTAAATCGTTTTTTGATGCAGAATATACCGCAGCCTCGTTACCAAAAAATGCGAGTTCGTTTGCTTACGCTAATTGAGAAGCACAAGAACCTTGTTATCGCTAGCGGGCACGATCACGACTTAGAGTATTTCCAAGTGCATGACAATCATTTCATCGTTAGTGGAGCAGGGAGCAAACTGAGGAAAATGGGTACTGGAAATACGGCTTCAATATTTGCTGCTGGTCCACAGCACGGCTTCTTTAAGCTTTCCTTTTATGCTGGAAATAAAATGCGGATCGATGTGTATAGCTCCGACAAACAAGAGATGATCTATACGTTTATCGAGCCTTAATTTAGCCAACCCACTCGTTGTTTAAGAAGCGCAGCAGCATATAGATTTGCACGAACACGCTCAAAGCAAAGAACAAAATATAAGCGGTTGTGGCAATTCGTTTTTGTTTGAATGAAAGCATCGGCAGGCAGCCGATAAATGCCGTCAAGCCAACAAATTTTAGTAGGTACTGAATGTGCGTGTAGCTTCTGAATAGCAACCAGAAAACCAGGGCGCTAAAAAAATACAATCCCCAACTTTTCCAATTCCATTGGAAGGTGCGCAAAAACCAAATCAGTGCCACCGATAAAAATGGTCCTGCAAAAACAAAGCGGTTAAGCGAGAATAAACTGCCGCCTCTATAGAACAACACGATAAGAGCCATGCCGCTGAGGTAAAGCAAGGAGAAGAACAACTCCGGTGCCAAAGGCTCTGTTTTTTTGCGAAGCAAAAGAACAGCTTTGTAGATCGTGAATACTGCAGCTGAAAGCCCGAATAACAATGCGGTGCCGTCTAACATCACGATTTTCCAACCCGACCAAGAGGTGAGCGGCAGTGAAGGAAACCGAAAGCTATTCCCCCATCCGGTCTTTTGTTCGTCGAAGAAGGCATGCCAATTGCCGTTTTGCAAAGACTGAAAATAGAGCACCGAAAAAAACACAGCGCAGGTTAATGCGGCTAATACCAAGGCTTTGAGCAGGGTTTTTCTTTTTTCTTTTTCGCAAAAATAAAAGGTTGCCAGTAGTGCAGGGGCAAAGACTACTGCCGTTGGTCTAACTATACCGCACAGCAGAATTCCTAAGGTGGTCAGCACAAGGTTTTTCTCCTTTAATCCGAGAATCAAAAGCACCGCGAAAAGAAAGAAGAACGCTTCGGTGTAAGGAAGGTACATGAACATCAACGAAGGCACCGAAAGCAAGAGCAAAAGCTCGCTGCGACGTGCTTCGAAGGCGGTGGCTAAGAGTGCCATGCCAATGCTGAACACACTCCAATTAAGCAGTGCAATGCTCGTTGCCGATGCTTGTAGGAGGTGCCATGTGTATGGAAATAAAGGAAAGAAGGCCGATTCATACCCCGCATATCCGCGATCGCGTATAGCGGTATAGTGCAGCGCATCCCAATGCGTGAGCGTGCTTTCGGAGAGGCTTGCCGGAACTATCCCGCTGCGCAAAATAAACAGCAAGAGTATGAACACAGACAATTGGTAGCCAGCAATGAGGAGCAGCTGCTTGCAATAACGCATCAGGTAGTCTTGCATCTTAAGGCTGAATGATGAAGCGTCCTTTATACAGAAGCTGATGACTATCGCTCACGCTGAAGAAATAGAGTCCAGGTGCTAAATTCCGTTTGTTAAAGAGGTGCTCTGTATCGAGCACTTCTTCTTGTCTGACGCGCTCTCCCATGATGTTATAAATGTCAAGTTGAGCGCGAGCTTCACCAACTGTGCGATCAAAATGAAAGCGTGCTTCTTCACGAAATGGATTCGGACTAACGCTACAAGCAGCTTTGGTGAAGTCGTGTATCGGACCGGCAACGCTTAATGGATCGTTGATGAAGGTGTTGGCAATGTTGTAATTGGCAATCAAGGTGTCTAACTCAACGAGGTACATGTCTTCCAAACCTTGGCCGAAACTTGTGGTGCTGCCTGCCATGACAAGGTGCAAATGAGCTCGATAACTTATCGAGTAACCTTCTTCTTGCAACGAACCGCCAAATGTTGCGCCGGTAAGAAACCAGCTGTCGTGATGCATGTAAATATAATACATGCCATAGCCCCCCGAACCGTTGGAATTGCTGATCCCACAAAGCACGTAGTTGCCGTTGTCAAGCTCAACAACACTGCGGCCTTCGTCGTTTCCGGCACTGCCTATGTTGCCGCTCCAAATGATATTGCCAACAGAGTCGGTTTTTGTCATGAAGGCATCTTTCTGTCCGAAGCCATTTTGAACAGGATATCCTCCACCTGTAAGCACAAAGCAGTGGTCGCTGGTGTAGGTGAGGCCATAGCCAATGTTGGATGCCGTGTCGCCGTATGTTTTGGTCCAAAGCGTATCGCCGGCAAGGTTCAGGCAAAGCAAAAACACATCGTCATTGCCATTGCCAAAACTGCTTGTCTGACCAATAATCGCAAGCGAAGAATCAGTTGCTGAAACAACCTGTTGTCCTATGTCAATGCCACTACCTCCAAATGATTTGCTCCATTCTTGATTCCCTAAAGAATCGACGCGTGTAACTAGTAGGTCAGCTTGTGCGCTTGCACCACTATAGGTTTCGCCAGTAAAAACCAAACTGCCGTTTGCCAGCGCGCACACCGAATACGCAAAGTCCCAGTCTGTGCCGCCGTAGGTTCTGGTCCAGAGCGTATCGCCTAAACTGTTTAGCTTCGCTAAATACGCATCGTAGTCGCCTGTTGCTGTGTTGTTGGTGAAGCCGGCAATAACATAGTTGCTGTCGCTCAGCTGTATCGCACTGTAGCCGCGATCCACATTCGAACTGCCGAGCGTTTTACTCCACTCCAGCTGCCGAAGCGAATCGAGCTTAACAAGGTAAATGTCGGAAGTGCCTGCGCCAAAGCTAGAGGTGCTGCCTGTTAGAAGCAAACCCTTGTCGAGGGTGTAAATCACACTGCGACACTGATCGATGTTTGTACCACCAAAGGTGTACACATAGGCCGTGTCGGTTTGGGCTTGCGCACCAAATCCATACAGCGCAAGAAAGAGTATTAGGTAGACGAACTTATTCATGCTTAAAAGGTCTTTTGGATGCAAACAGAAACTGCTTCAGATCCCGTTTGTTTTGATAAAAAGCCGTTGAGTTGATTCGCCCGCAAACGAAGACTCGTGCCTGCGCCTGGTCGAAGCGTGGCATCCAAGCCATAGCTCCATCCTGTGTATCCACCAAAAGCGGCTTGCGCTCCGATGGCGAAGGCTTTGCACGGAATATATTGGATGCCTGCATAAACGAGTGCGCTATACGATGCTTTTATGCGGTATTGAATTCCACCGCGATACAGTAACTTGGTGCCACACAGGTAGTGTTGATAGCTTAGGGTGATAGTTGCAGGTAGCCAAGTGGTATAGCCCGTTGAGGTAGTTTTTAAAAAACGTTTTAAGTACGTGCTATCGTAGGCGGCAAAGTCGCTGGTGTCGGGCTTGAGTATGTTTTGGATTTCAACGCCTGAAAAATACACGGATGTATCGATGCGTGTCTCCGTCGAGCGACTGTTCCAAGCGATGCGTCCAACATCATGCACTTCTAAGGCGATGCGTTTTTTACCCGGTTCGTCATATACCCAAAACAGATCGCCGCCAAGGCCCTGGCCTGCGAAGTCGCTGAGTTGCCCCCTTATACTATCGGATCGTAGCAGGAGTATGGATAGTTCCGGTTCAACAGCAACACCCGCTTGCTCGGTGAAGAGTCGACTCTTATCGCCGGTGCTTAGACTGAAGTTTTGAACGCCTTGCAAAACAGAAACGCCTACTCCATAGATCCAACGCTGGTCCTGGTGTTTTATCTCTTGCGCCCAACCCAAACTCGCCTTGCGGTAATGAATGTAATCGAGATGTGAGCCACTGAGATTTGCTGTGCGTCCTTCAAATAGTTTATTGCCTCTAAAATATAGGTCGAACATATCGCCGGTGAAGCTGGCGTTTAAGTTGAGCTTATCTTCTACGGAAAACCAATAGCCAATATGCGCACCCTTTTTTGTGGTGGCAAAGTGACTCAGTCGAGCGGCCATGTTTGCATCAGCACCAAGCCGATTAAGCTCGCTAAACTTAAAACGGTTAGAAACCACATCCTTCATGGCGGTCGTTATATAACCACTCTTATAGTAGGTTGTTGCCAATTCGCTGCTTACTGCATTGGATCCAAAACCGAAGCCACCATCGAGTGAAACACTGTTTTTGTATGTAGGATCAAAATCGGAAAAGTCTTGCGCCAGCTGGGCCATAGCGCCAAGCGAAAAAAATACGCCGACAGATAATAGTGCTAAACGAAGTGCTGTTGCTGGTTTGTTTTGCATAGCACTTAGTTTATGCGATAGGTAAAATCTCCAACAATCTGTATGGCCATCTTGTCGTCGCTATAAAGTTTAACAAGCTGTCCGCTTGGTGCGGTGTTCAAGCGAATGCGAAAAACCATTTTCTTTGTCTTCAACAGGTTGGCAATGCTCGCCTCACTTACTGGGAAATACAGTTTTGATACAACATCGTCAGCATTACCCGGAAGCTGCGTTGGGGAAGCTGCAATGGTGTTGTTGCTAAACAGCGAATCCATAGGATTGTCGAGTTCGTCCAACTCAATCAAAGTCATCTGTGCATCGAGCGGAAAACTGTTTGTGACCAACACCACCAAGTTGCCTCCAGTGATGTGGTGATAGGCACCTTGGTCGTGTAAATCAAAGTTTGTGGTGTCTAAAAAAGTCAGCTCCTCGGCTTTTAATGCTAATGGAATCTCGAGGTCTATCGAGGCCTTCAGTCCTTTGTCGTAAAAGACAAAGTCGTTGCTATTGGATACATTGAGCAAGGGTGGGGGATTGATATCCACGCTCATGGCATAGCTAATTCTATCAGGGAGGTTTTCGATGAACGACTTTGCATTGGAGTTGCTGTTATCCATAGTAACACTGTATAGTGTTGGCGCGAATGGATTCTCGACAGCGCGGTTGAGGTGTTGGTTGCGGTTAAAAAGTTCGTGCGTCAACGAAACGCTATCGCCTGTGCGACTGTTGATGGCGTGCAGGTAGTTTAAGTTCAGACTTGCATCAACGCCGATGTTGTTCTCCAAGGAGAGCTTCATCTTTACACTTTCCAAGCTTAGCCTGCCTGCTTGTATCTTATCGAAAAGATCCACCAATGCATAGTCGTTGGGAACATCGAAATGACTAGTGCCAAAATAACCGCGCGCATATTCAGGAATCATATCTACAAAACCGGAGCTTACGGTGATAGTTTGTCCTGGCTGATAAACCATGGCTT
>CANFOZ010000028.1 GCA_947448795.1 Bacteroidota bacterium | reverse complement strand
GTTCCATCCTTCTATATGGACGAAACGGAAGTCCGAAACATCGATTGGTTGGAGTATCTCTACTGGCTTACTCGTGTTTATGGGGCCGATTATCCAGAGGTTGTAAAAAAGGCATTGCCTGACACCTTGGTATGGAGAGATCGCTTGGCCTTTAATGAGCCTTATGTAGAATTGTATTTTCGCCATCCAGCGTATTACGAATATCCAGTAGTGGGTATTAACTGGCAACAAGCTACTGATTATTGTGCTTGGCGTACGGATCGTGTGAATGAGATGATTATGATTCGCGAAGGTATTTTAGGAGAAAACCCGGCCCAGGTGAATGAGGATCATTTTAATACGGATTCTTATTTAGCTGGTCAATACGAAGGTCTCGTGAAAAACGAATTAGAAGATCTTGATCCGAACAAAGACAAGCGTAAAGTGCGTATGGAGGATGGTATCCTTTTGCCACGCTATCGCCTACCAACCGAAGCGGAGTGGGAATACGCTGCCTTGGGTTTGGTTGGAAATACCGAATATGAACGTGTAGCTGAACGCCGCATGTATCCATGGAATGGGCATATTGTGCGAAACGCAGATGAAGAGGAAAAAGGGCAGATGATGGCCAACTTCAAACGCGGACGAGGTGATAATATGGGTGTTGCAGGTATGTTGAATGATAAAGCCAGTGTTACGGCACCGGTTCATTCTTATTGGCCTAATGATTACGGCTTGTATTGCATGGCCGGCAATGTAAACGAATGGGTTATGGATGTGTATCGTCCTCTATCTGCAGAAGACAAAACCGACTTCAATCCATACCGTGGTAACGTGTTCACTACTCAAGTAAAAGACGAAGAAGGTGCATTTGCGGATAAAGACTCTTTGGGTAACATGCAATGGCGTCCAGTTTCCGACACATTGGATGCACTTCAAGAACGTAGAAACTATCGTTATGCTGACAATATCGACAACATCGATGGTGATGCTGAAAGCCAGATTACATATAACTATGGTATTGCAACGATGGTTAATAACAAGGCGCACGTTTATAAAGGTGGATCATGGAAGGATCGTGCTTATTGGATGTCCCCAGGTACGCGTCGTTTCCTTGATGAAAAGCAATCTACCAATGACCTCGGTTTCCGTTGCGCTATGATTCGCGTTGGAAGTCCAGAAGGCCTTGGAAATGGAGGTGCTAAAAAGGGAAGGCAGTAATCCTGCTGAAGAATTAAATCAGTCCCGTGCTTTTCACAGCACGGGATTTTTTTTTAATGCATGATAGGCGAATATTTTGTTAATTTTGTACCCTAATTCTGAATATGACAAAGTTGAAAACAACAAGCAACAGCGAGGTCGATAACGCGACCCCAAAAGCGACGAAGACTGCGAAGGGCAATACAAGAACTTCATTTGATGCAAAGATGTATTTGATGTGGTATGAGTCCATGCTATTGATGCGTAAGTTTGAAGAGCGTGCAGGCCAATTGTATGGCATGCAGAAAATCAAAGGATTCTGTCATTTGTATATCGGCCAAGAGGCTGTAGCTGCCGGAGCGCAGTCTGTACTCACCAAGGATGACGCGGTTATTACAGCTTACCGTGATCACGGTAATGCCATCGCAAAAGGCATCCCGGCTAATGCGGTGATGGCTGAGTTATATGGTAAAATAACGGGTTGTTCGAAGGGTAAAGGCGGTTCTATGCATATGTTCTCGGCGGAGCATAAGTTTTATGGTGGCCATGGAATTGTTGGTGGCCAAATTCCGCTAGGTGCAGGTATCGCTTTTGCTGAAAAGTACCGAGGTACTAAGAATGTTTGTGTATGCTACATGGGTGATGGCGCTGTTCGTCAGGGTGCATTGCACGAAGCTTTCAATATGGCTATGCTTTGGAAATTGCCAGTCGTTTTTGTTTGCGAAAACAACAACTATGCGATGGGTACTTCCGTTGAGCGTACAACCAATGTAAAAGAGATTTACAAAATTGGTTCAGCCTATGAAATGCCATCAAGCCAGGTGGATGGTATGTCGGTGGAAGCTGTTCATGAGGCAATGGATGTTGCTGTTGAGCGTGCTCGTAAAGGCGATGGCCCTACCTTCTTGGAGATAATAACGTATCGTTTCAAGGGACACTCGATGAGTGATCCGGCTAAATACCGTTCTAAAGAAGAGGTTGAGACCTATAAAGCAAAGGATCCTATTGAGCAGGTGCTTCGTACCCTTAATGATAAAAAACTTGCAACAAGCAAGGAGCTAGAAGCGATTGAACAACGCGTAAAGGATATTGTTGAGGAGTCTGTCCGATTCGCAGAAGAATCGCCATGGCCTACCATTGACGAACTTTACAAAGATGTTTATGTGCAAGAGGACTATCCATACATTATGGACTAAGTTTAAAAAAAAAGATAAAAATCTATTAGATATAAAATCATGGCTGAAATAGTAAGAATGCCCAAGATGAGTGATACGATGACTGAAGGTGTCGTATCTAAATGGCACAAAAAAGTTGGTGATAAAATAAAAACGGGTGAATTGGTGGCAGACATCGAGACCGACAAAGCCACGATGGAGTTTGAATCGTACCAAGAAGGTACGCTCCTTTACATCGGCGTTGCAGAGGGTAAAGGCGCTCCTGTTAATTCTGTTTTAGCTATTCTAGGAAAAGAGGGCGAAGACTATAAAGCACTATTAACAAATGAATCTGCAACAGCTGCAGCTCCTGCAGTAATGCCAGTTTCTGAGCCTGTAAAGCCAGCAGCTATCGAGGCACCAGTGCTTGCTGAAAAACGTATTGAATCCAAGCCGGTAGCTCAAGCTACAACAGAGGACGATGGTCGCACGAAGGCCTCTCCATTGGCACGCAAGCTAGCATCTGACAAAGGTATAAACCTTTCACAAGTGATGGGAACCGGTGACGGTGGTCGGATTGTAAAACGAGACATCGATTGGTATAAACCATCCTCTCTTTCTTCGCAAAGCTACATGCCAGTGACTAAGGAAGCGTATCAAGACATTCCTGTAACACAGATGCGTAAGACGATAGCTAAGCGTCTTGCAGAAAGTAAATTTACGGCTCCGCACTTTTACCTCGGTTTAGAGGTAACTATGGATGCTGCGATGCAAGCGCGCGAGAGTATCAATGCTGTTGCTTCCTCGAAGATCTCCTTTAACGATTTAATAGTTAAAGCGTCGGCTGCTGCGCTGAAAGAAAATCCAAAAGTTAATTCTTCGTGGAGAGGCGATGTGATTCGCATGAACGAGCATGTGCATATCGGTATAGCTGTTGCTGTAGAAGATGGCCTGTTGGTTCCTGTTATCCGCTTCGCCGACTCCAAGACCTTAAGTCAGATTGGTGCAGAGACAAAGGATCTTGCGAAGAAAGCCAAAGAGAAGAAACTGCAGCCAGCGGATTGGGAAGGAAATACCTTCACGATCTCTAATTTGGGCATGTTTGGTATCGATGAGTTCACAGCTATCATTAACCCACCAGATGCTTGTATTCTGGCAGTTGGTGGTATCAAACAACAACCGGTTGTAAAGAACGGTGCGATTGTGGTTGGCAATATCTTAAAGCTGACGTTGTCTTGCGACCATCGTGTTGTAGATGGAGCAACGGGCGCTAAGTTTTTGCAAACCTTGAAGTTCTTGCTTGAGAATCCTGTAGTGCTTCTCGGCGCTTCAGCTATTTAAGGGAAGCAGGCAGATACACGATTTTCTTGGTCTCGAAGAATTCCTCTTCGAAGTAATCGCTTAATGCGATAATTTTTGCTTTTGGTTTAAACGGCTCCATCTCTTCTTGGAGGTCGCCGCCTTTAAGCATGATATATCCATTTGCCATTTCTTGGACTTGTTGCTTTTTAAATTTGCGATAGGTCCATTGATACAGCTGACTAAAATCGGCGACGGCTCTGCTGACTATAAAATCAAATTTCTCAGTCACATCTTCGGCTCTTTGTTTTTCTGCGATCACGTTTTTTAGTCCAATAGCTTTGGACACTTCCTGCGCAACGAGAATCTTTTTGCCGATGGAATCAACAAGAACGAAATTGGAGTCGGGGAAGAGAATGGCCAACGGTAGCCCGGGGAATCCTCCACCTGTGCCAATATCGAGGATATGACTTTCGGGTTTAAAGCGAATGAATTTAGCGATAGCAAGCGAGTGCAGAACATGGCGTTCGTAAAGCAAGTCAATGTCTTTACGAGAAATGACATTGATTTTCTCGTTCCATTCTGTGTAAAGGGCTTTGAGCATTTTAAGTTGCTCCAGTTTCCGTGGATCGAGCTCTGGGAAGTATTTGTAAATAATTTCCATGATGTTATTTTAAACTATTGAAATAAAAACAAACCCAATCGATTGTATCAGAAATTACCGTGCTGCTTGAAGTGTTGAATGTTTTTAAGCATTTCATTATGCACCCGTTCTTTGAGTGCAGGCATGTCGGATTCGGTCATTCCGAGTGTAGGGATAGATTCGTTCCAAATGCCGTGCAAGATGCCTGGAGATAGTTGGTCTAGTCGAGTTGGAGGAAGGAGTTCTTTGGTGTTCATGACCGTAATAAAAGCGATTGGCACCTGTGCTTCAATAGCTAGCAGAAAGGCACCGTCGCGAAACTCGAGCAAGGGCTCGTTGGTCTTGTTACGCGTGCCTTCAGGGCAGAGGAAGATAGAGATTTTCTCTTGCAAGGAATTCATCAGTGCTACCTTGCTTTTGTTGCGATTTGATTTGTCCGAGCGTTTAACTGTAACATACACTTTACGGATGACATAGCCCATCACAGGAATCTTGGTAAGTTCTTCTTTAGCTAGGAAACGTATTGTGTTTTTACAAGCAATCGCAAAGAGCGGGATATCGAGGAGGGATTGGTGGTTGCCAATAAACACATAGGTTTGGTCGGGCTTGATCCATTCGGTTCCTTTCACGTTGACGCGGATGAGAAGCAGCGCAAACACTACTCGGGCCCAAAGTCTGGAGAACTGATGCGCAATAGCGGGGCCTTTTTTGCCCATGGTGCTAAAAATCAGGTAGTATCCAGGAAACACCAGGAGTAAGCTGATGCTAAAAACGAGCAGTCCATACAAAGCAAAGACAAAGCGGAATAGGCGTTGCATCTATAAGGGATAAAATGGTTTTGGCTTTGTTATTTGGAGCGTTAACTAATCCATGTGCCTTGTTCACAAATGTACTAATCAGACACTAGCAATAAGCAATTTGTTTTATACATTTACATACCTATAGCATAGCCTTTTAGCATGAAACCAGTTGCCTCCCAAGCCAAATACAAGAAAGTACTTCTTATCGACGATGATGGCATCGATAATTTTATTAACGAGCGCATCATTACATCCACTCGTTTTTCGGAGCAAGCAATAGTTAAGAATACTGTAAAAGGTGCAATTACCTATATCGATCAAGTGATCACAGAAGGTGGGCAGCTGCCGGAAATTATCTTTTTAGATTTGAATATGCCCAATGTCGATGGATTCGGATTCTTGGATGAGTTCGAAAAAATCTGCACCAGCCATGCTTCGATGTCCAAGTCCTGCAAAATCATTGTGCTATCCTCTTCGGTTAGTCCGGATGACATCAATAGGGTATCGCTTAATCCTTATGTTTACAAATACATAAACAAGCCATTGAGCGAGAAATACTTGAGTGCGATTAATTTTTAACGCACAGCAATTTATTTCAGCGGATTAGCCAAGCGGCGAATCATGTGCTCGTCCATGCTCACATACCATAGCCAATCGTAGTTGCCTTTATCAGCATCGCGGAACTGATTCCAAAGTTCGCTAACCTTCTGCACTTTTTGTCTGAATTCCGTTGTTTTCATAGCTGCTTTCAAGAGTTTGACAAAAAGCTTAACAGCCATGTAGTCGCTATCATCACTATCCATCACACGATTGATGCTAGTAAGTAATTGCAGGCATAGATCTTGTTCGCCGAGCAGGCAGTATTGAAGGGCTTGAAAAAGTTTGCACTCCATGTCGAAGGCAGGGTAGTTGCGCAAAGAAAGCTCGTTGCGTAGCTCGTTCATGAGTTTGGCGCTTGCAGCATAGTCGCCTTCGTAGAATTTGCCAATGGCGAAGAAGCGTTTTAAAACGGCGTAATTGTATGTTTCATTGATGTCTACATCAAAGTTGTCTTTGAGGTCTTTGTTGAGGTCAATGAGTTTATCAATGTTTTTGTCGAACAGGAATTTATCCACTTTTGAGTCGAGGAATTGAACGATGTAAAAAGACATGATGTGCTTTTTACTCAGTTCTGGTACCAAGGCATTTACTTTGCGGAAATGGTATTCGGCGCGGGCTACGTTTTTGGTTTTTTGATAATACTCGAAATACATAAAGTCCACGAGGGGCTTGATGTTTTGATAAAATGTGTCGAGTTCGTATTTGTTAAAAATTTTAGCAATTTCTTGGAGGATTTCGTCTACTTCGAGTTCTCTTGCTTTAAGCTCGTCCATGTTTCCTGGGGCTGTGCACCAGTAGTAGATACGAAGGATGCTGTTGAGTACGAAAAGTCGGTGTGATTCGTATAGTTCGTAGATGTTCGACATTTCGCGACGCACCATGGTAACATCTTCTAGCGCCTCTGTTGTTCGGTTGAGCAGGAAGTTGCTGGTTCGTTTCGTGAATTCGTAAAGCGTGTCTTCTGCTTTGGTAACAGCCAAGGAAAAGGCGACATGTTTGTCGTATAGGCGTTGGTACTCGCTGAAGTGTTCGGAGTGTAGATTGAGTCGAGCAAGGGTTTTATAGACAACAATCAATTCATTGTTGAGATCGTATTCAATCAGTTCTTTTTCTAAGTCTTCCAGTGCTTTAATGGAGATTGTTTTGTTTGTACCATACAGGTTTGCGGGAACACGCGCAACCTTCTCCATCAATGCACCAATCGGGTTCTTTACATCTTTAGAAAGCACGCTAGCAATCTTTGTGTTTAAGCGTGATTTCAGGGTGTAGTAGGTACTTGAATTAACACCTAAACGTTCAACCATCTCAGCATCGGTTAGTTGCTCTTTGCGTGCCGCCTCCAAAACGATGAAGGGTTTGTCTTTCTTATTGCCGGCAACGGCAGTAAGCAGTGACTCATAGTCCTTGTCGTTGAGTTTCTTGATTGTTTTATTGAGGTTGTCCATGGTGGTGTTCAGTTGGGTTCACTAATTTACTCACAAAATTGCGAGAAATAAAATATCGTTAGCTGGTCAACGGCTAATGCTATAGTTTACCCTGTTTTAGGGCTTGAAAAAAGAAAGGAAAATTGGTATTCGCGTTTGCCTTAGACATTTATTGCCGCGAGCATTTGCTCGGACAAGGGTTTGTTTAGGAACTTGTAAACGTAGGGGCTCTTGTTAGCGCGATTGAGGTCTTTGAAACTTTCAGAAGTAGACAACATTACAATCTTGCAGGCCTTTTTTACTGCATCGCGTTGTTTTGAAAATTCCTCCAGAAACTGAAAGCCATCCATGATGGGCATCATTATATCCAGTAAAATGATATTGGGCAATTCTTCGTCTTTGCAAGTGCTCAAGAATTCGATACCAGACTTTCCTCCTCCGGTGACGATGATATGTTCGGCAAAGTTGTATGTTTCAAGCAGACGCTTGTTGGTGAAATTGTCGATTTCATTATCATCGACAAGCATTGCGATTTTGTATTTGGCGGAGCTCATGCGATCACGATTTGGAGTTCGGTATAGAAATGGAGAAGGTTGTGCCTTGATTCGGAACGGATTCTAATTTAATCTTGCCGTTTAGTTTTTTTACTATTTCTTTGATGATGAATAAGCCGAGTCCGGAGCCTTGTGAGCGCTCAGAGGCTCTGTAAAACATCTTAAAGACATTTTTTTGATGTTCGAGCGGGATACCTTCGCCGTTATCAGCAAAGGTAAGTAATGCTTTAGATTTGGTGACATTCACCAAGAGATCTAGTTTTGGTATTACTTTGCTATCGTCGCGTTGATATTTAATTGCATTCGAAATAAGGTTTGCGAAAACAATTTTTAACCTGCTGATATCAGAGAAGAAGGCTTCGCCTTCAAAGTTAGCATTCACTTGAAAGTTGTGGGCGCTGTCCATGTACGACATGGACTCCATTGTTTCTTGCAGAATCTCGTTGAAATCTATTTTTTGGTGCAGTACTTCAAGTCTGGAGTTACGCGAAAAATTGGTCAAATCGTTGATGAAGTTGCTCAATTTGCTTGCACTTCGGTAGATCATGTCGAGATAGAGCGCCTGTTTATCGTCTTGCGTCTCGGTTTTTGCGATATTGACGATGCCCATGATGGATCGAAGCGGCGCCTTAAGATCGTGCGAAGCGGAGTAAACGAATCGGTCGAGCTCCTGATTCATTTTTTTTAACTCAGCGAGTTTGATCGGCTTTTTGGGTTTGGCGGTTTTCATGGGTGCAAGCTGCCTATTTCGAAAGAAAATCGTAATGCGGCAGCAAAACTACAAAAACTAACGCTTAGTGCAATGCCTTCGCGTAATTATCTCATTCTAAATGAATGCTTTACGCTGCAAAGAGGCTTAGATTTTGTGATTTGGGATGGTGAAAGTGAAGATGCTTCCCTTTCCTGGTTCCGAAGAAACGCTTAGTGACCCTTCGAGTTTGTGAACGATCTCTTTAACGATGAATAGCCCGAGTCCTGACCCTTCAGACTGTTCCGAAGCCCTCGTAAACATGTTAAATATGTTGTGCTGTTGTTCTTCCGCAATACCGATGCCGTTGTCCATGAATTCAAGCACCGCCTCGTTTTCATTGATGTTAATAGTGATCGCAAGTTCCGCTTCTTTTCCTTCGGTAAGATCTTGGTACTTGATTGCGTTGGAAATCATGTTGCCAAAGATGATGCTTATTCGGTTTTCGTCGGAGTAAAAAGGGACATCGTTTGCTTGTGAGTTGATGACGATAAGGTCTGCATGCTCCATGTATTTCAAATGCTCAACGGTTTCTTCGATGATGCTTTGGAAATTCATTTGCTTGATTTGCAGATCCAATCGGGTATTCCGCGAAAAATTGATGAGGTCGCAAATGAAGCTATCGAGTTTTGTAGCGCTCTTGAAGATTTTGTCGAGGTATTCGGCTTGGTCGCTATCTGCACTGACGTCGGTACGCGCGAGGTTTATGAGTCCCATGATGGAACGCAGCGGTGCTTTCAGATCGTGTGAAGCACAATACACGAATCGATCCAGTTCGGTATTGATTTTCTTGAGTTCATCCATGGATGTCTCTAGCAGTGCTTCGGAGTTCTTGCGATCGGTGATGTCAAGCAAAACAGCATGATGAAACTCGGGATTGCTATCATCAACAGACGTTAAATCATCAATCCAACGCGTGTCGCCTTGCTTGGTGATAATTCTATATTCTTGATGATAGCTTGGGTCGCCAACATCCCTGTGTTTTTGATATTCTTGTAAAACCCGTGCTTTGTCAAGCGGGTGTATGATATCGGTGTAATTTAGTTTTTTCTCAATAAACTCGCGGTAGTTATAGCCAAATTGGGCTACGTTTTCCGATAGAAAAACTACAGGGAAGCCGTCTTCGCATTTCCATCGAATCAAAACCGCGTTGCTGTTTTCGATAAGTAGTCGATATAGCTTTGCTGCGTCATCGAGTTGCGACGGTTCTTTGTATTCCAACTCCGATCCGTAGAGATTAATCCAGCCTAGCTCGCGTGCAGGGGCCACAACAAAGCCTACGCTGAAATAGCGGAACGGTATTTTAATATAGGAGCTGTATGCAGTAGAGGTAGGGGAAAGATTAAGCAGTTGAATTACATCCTGCGGAATACGCTGTTGCACATTGCAATTCCATTCCAATAGAATACGGTTTGCTGCAGGATTGGCATGAACAAGCTTACCATCCAGCGAGATGCGCAGGTTGGGAAGGGTGCTTTTCTCTTCCATGCTGGTCAGTCTCTCGATTTCCTCGTGAGCTGATTTCAGCCGGGCTTCAAGCAGCCTGTACTCCTCTTCGGTATGGCTTTCTTTCTTGTTCACTATCAGTCTTTTTAGGCATTTATTGCCTACCATGCAATATACGAAAACCGCTTTCCTACGGATGTAAAAATGGGATAAAAAAACGTAAATCTTTGACAACCAAACCGTTTATTTTCAACAGTTCAAGAGGGCTGTTAACAATGTATGGTCTAAAGGCCTATAAAATGGCTACATTTGCACGTAAAATCAATTAATATGAGGTTTTTTTATTTTTGTTTTTATTCTCTTTTCTTTTTCTCTTTCTGCACAGTAGAAGGTCAGGATTTAAAGCTTGTTTCTGCTACTTCGCAACGATGGACTGCTGGTGTGCGCGGTGGTGGCGGTGGTGTGCGTTATGTGATTACGGCCGTTGCCGGACAGTCGTCCAATCGATTGAAGGTGGAGCATTTTTGGGTTAAGGACCATCTATTGCCGGCGGATGCCTTTTTGGCTCATCCATCGGTTTATGGCAGCAGAGAGTTTGTAAAAGGGGATACGCTTGTGATTAGAGCCTCCTCGTTTCAGCGTGGCGAGCTTCGTCTTTCGGAAAACGATAAGGACATGGCTGCTCAGCCGGATACCACGCTGGCCGTTCCCGCGATTAAATTCAATGGCGAGGGCTTGGTTTATTTTCGAAACGGCAAGAAAAAGAAGTATCTGAAAATCGAACATTTTCAGGAATTGCCGCATTTGGCCTATCCTTAGTCAATTCAGATTCCGCTTGCTAGCACATCAGCGAGGTGCATTATCTTCAGCGGGCTTCCGTTTTTTTTGATGTAGCCATCCATGTGCATCAGGCAGGATAAATCCGTTGAGATCAGATAGTCTGCACCAGTAGCAATTGCCTGCTCTACTTTTTGCTCGCCCATGGCAACTGCCACTGGTTCGAACTTAACCGAAAAGCTGCCTCCGAATCCACAGCAAACATCGGTTTCTGGAATCTCGCGTAGCTCCAATCCACGAACTGCTTGAAGGAGTTTTCGAGGAGCATCCTTGATCTTCAGCTCACGCAAAGCACTGCACGAATCGTGATAGGTAGCAACTCCATTTAAGGTAGCACCGACATCTGAAACATTAAGAACGTTCACGAGAAAATCTGAAAATTCGTAAATGTTTTTCTGCACCTGCTTGTATTCGTTGTGCAGTGCAGAATTGTGAAAAAGTTCGGGATAGTAATTTTTCACCATGCCCACACAGGAAGCAGAAGGGGATACTATGTAGCGATCGTTTGGAAAGTCGCGGATGAATTTTTTACCTACTTCTTTTGTATGGTCCCAATACCCTGCATTGAAGGCAGGTTGTCCGCAGCAGGTTTGTTCTAGATTGTAATGCACTTCCACACCCATTTTTTCAAGCACTTTGACCATGTTCTGTGCGGCCAGCGGGTAGATCTGGTCGATGAAGCAAGGAATGAAAATATCTACTATCATAGATTTCAGATTGCTTACGAAGCTCTGTTTATTGACGGTGTTGTACAATGAATTTACCCGAAGAAGTGCTTGTGCCTGCTTTTAATCTACATAGATACATGCCATCGGCAAAGTTCAGCGTGTTGACTTGAATATATTCACCTACAAACTGGCTAGACAGGATGAGTTGCCCGGTAAGATTATAAACGTCAAGTGTTTTGGGAAACTCACCCATCAAACTTGAATGAAAGCGAATGCTTGCATCTGCGGGGTTAGGATATGCGTTTAACGCTGCTTGTTCAAGATGTGTTTCAAGGAGACCAGTAAAGTTTTCGTTCATCCATAAAGAACATCCACCACCGTAATTTCCTAAGATAAAATCGGGTTTTGAATCGCCTTGAATTTGGCCTCCACCAATCGATAAGCGAGCACCTTCTGTAGGTTCAAAGAAAGGAGCACCAACAAGGTTAAAGACGCCGGCGATATCTTGGTCGATATGGTCGTAAAGATATACCCAGCCTCGTTCAGAGCCCACGAATAGTTTGAATCCGCCAGGGGTGTCAAAGAGCCAAGGGCTTGCATAACCGGTGATTGACATTACGGTATCTACCACGGTGACGCCTCCAAATGCGCTATTTGTTGCGATCCTGGAAAACAATGGGCTAGAGGTAGTGCCAATATTTCTGTGGTAGGAAATCTTGCCGCTTCTTTTTCCTATTAGGAGGTCGAGTTTGCCATCGCGATCAACATCAACTAACTGCGGTGCTGCGTTGTTGCCGACATCGATACTATCGAAGTTTGCAAGGGCGAGTACGAAATTGGCTGCATTGCCTGCTCCAGCTACATTTGCATAGAAGTGAAGAAGTCCGTCTGCATCGCCAATTAGCATGTCTTTATCGCCATCTGCATCAAGGTCGCCAAAGGTTGGATAAACGCCTTTGATGTTCTGTGCTGAAACAGTCGCATAATCGCGCGTAATTAGCTTGAAGCTTGGATCGGTGGCACTGCCCGTATTTTGGTAGTAAGAGAGTCCGGAAGCATAATTACCCGTGCTGTTGTAATATCCATAATTGCCGATTATCAGATCGTTTAATCCATCGCCATTGGCATCGAACATTGCCGGATTGTTTCCTTCGCCCGTTTCAATCATTTCTCCTTGGAACAGGTTGGTGCGATTGAGCACAAAATTCGGTTGCGCGTTTGTGCCTGTATTTTTATAAAACCAGATCGACGTAAAATTTTCTGACACATTGGGAGCGCTTGGCGAAACTACAAGATCTTTTAAGCCGTCGTTATCGACATCGAGGTAATAAGCTCCGGGCATGGAAGTCAAATGTACTGCGGCAGTAGCAAGGTTGTTTTGCGGGAAATCGATATCCTGCGCGTTCATGAGCGCTGCGCCTGCTGTACCACCATTCGTGAGGGAGATAAGATTGTCGAACCCGATATCTCCAACTAGCAGTTCTTTATCAAGATCAGCGTCAAGATCAAGCGCGGTGAGCGTTGCAGCGCTATGCATACCATCCAGAGGTTCCTGCACGGTGCCTGGAAAATACATTCGGCACGGTGCATTTAGAAAGGCTGTGTTTGACGTGCTACTGAGTCCGAAGTCGCCCCAGCAGGAGGTCGTCATTTTGAATTTCAAGGAGTCGCAGCTGCCGAATAATTCCATGCTCAGATTCTTGTGCAACTCCACCGAGCCGCCACTTACGCCTAGAGTTAGGATGTCGAGATCGCCATCGTTGTCGAGATCGCTAATGGATGGCAGATTAGAGCCGCTGACATAGAGGTTGAGGTACATTGAACCTTGTTGGGAAAGCAGCAGGTTGGTAAGGTTGGTGAAAACAAGTCCGGTAGCAGCGGTGTAGTCGTTTCTCCAAACGGCTAAACCACCGTTGGAGTAGGTGAAGATATCCTCCTTGCCGTCGCAGTTGAAATCGCGCAGCAAAGCAATGTCATGCAGGGCTGGGAATTTGGTGATATAGCTCGGGTCAAAGTGGTAATCGACGCTATCGGCATGGCCGCCATTAATGAAGGTCAGGATCCTGTTGCCCGACCTATCGAAAATAAATAAATCCTTTGTACCATCGCCATTAAGGTCGATCTCGGAGAGCTGCGGAAAATTGAGTCCGCCTGCCCAGGCATTTTTCGATAGGGTGCTGTTTACCTCAACAGGCGGGGTTGATCGCACCAGGCCGTTTTGACCGATGGCGAGGTATGAAATGACAAGTAGAAGCAGGAGAATCAGGCTGGATTTTTTCACCAATCAAAGATACAGAAAAGCATACAATTTGGATTTTTTGTGATCTGCTTTTACTCGTTTTGTTTACCCTTTTAGAGGAATTGAGTACATTTATCGCTCAAAACAAAAAGGATATGCCATCGTTCGACATAGTTAGTAAAGTAGATTTGCAGCGTTTGGATAACGCGATTAATACGGTGCGTAAAGAGCTTTTAAGTCGGTATGATTTCAGTCAATCGAAGACCACAATCGACCTCGATAAAAAGACCTTGAATTTGCATGTTGTAACCGAGCATGAGATGCGTATGGATGCTGTGGAAGGGGTGATTATCAACCGCATGATAAAGCAGGGCTTGGATCCGAATTGTTTAGATCGAGGCAAGCAACAATATGCTTCGGGTAACATGATAAAAAAAGACATTAAAATAAAGGAAGGCATCGATAAAGACGATGCCCGCAAAATTGTCAAGCTGATAAAAGACAGTGGTATGAAGGTGCAAGCTTCGATGATGGACGAGCAGGTTCGTGTGACGGGCAAGAAAATCGACGACCTTCAAGCCTGCATGGCCTTGGTGAGAAGCAGCAACTTAGACATCCCGATGCAGTTCGAGAATTTTCGTTAGGTTTTAACGAGCGAGGTGCCACTGGTCTTTGTGACATACCCCGATGACTTTTCCTGTTAATTTTTTATCGACTAAAGGGCTGTTTGCTGATTTGGAGCGCAGCTGATTTTTAGCCACAAGCCATTCTTTGTTTGGATCGAAGATGGTTAGATTGGCTTTAGCGCCTACTTTAATGTCGGGCAATGCTAATGAAAGGATGCTTCGTGGTTTGTCGGTAAGTGCACCTATTAGACTTTCTAGAATTGCGTCCTTATCGCTCTTTGTGGATTTTGAGAAGGCGGTGTTTGCTACAGCGAAACACGTTTCTAAGGCAATCATCCCAAAGTGGGCATAATCAAATTCTTTCTTTTTGTTTTCGACATCTTCCGGGGTGTGGTCTGAACAAACGGCATCGATTGTTCCATCGCATAGTCCATCTATAAGTGCTTTGATGTCTTTGGCCTCGCGAAGAGGAGGCATTAGCTTGAGGTTGGAATCAAAGGTATCGAGGTCTTTGTCGCTAAAAAGCAGGTTATGTGCAGCCACATCGCAGCTAACTTTTAGGCCTTTCTTTTTTGCATCGCGAATAAGTTGCACGGCGCCAGCGGTGGAGATGGTGGAGAAGTGTATTGGGCTGTTCGCATAAGCAGCCAGTTTAAGATCGCGTGCGATGGTTAGTTCTTCGGCAATGGCAGGAATACCGGCTAGGCCAAGGCGCGTGGAGCTTACACCCTCGTTCATATTTCCTTTGCCTGAGATGCTTCGATCATCTGGGTAATGCATGATAAGGCCATCGAAGTTTTTGCTGTATAAAAGCGCCCTTAGCATCAGGCCCGCATCGGCGATAGGGTGTTTGTCATCGCTGAAAGCAACTGCACCTGACGATTGCATATCATACATCTCAGCTAATTCTTTTCCTGCTCCATTTTGGGTGATAGCGCCCACTGGATAAACATCAACGCTTTTTCCTTCGGCCTTGCGAATAACATATTCAACCAAGGATTTGGTATGCATAAAGGGAGCTGTGGATGGCATAACGGCAACACCTGTAAAACCGCCTTGTAAAGCTGCATCGAGACCTGTGTTGAGGTCTTCTTTGTGTTCGAAGCCAGGGTCGCAGAAGCGCGCATGCAGATCCATCCATCCCGTTGATACTTGCTGGCCTTTGCCTTCGTGTATGACTGTTCCACGCGGCGCAGCAATTGATTTTTCGATAGCCGTAATGATCCCGCCTTCGATTAAAATATCTTGCGTTTTACCATGAAATGGCGAACGGGGTGAGAGAATCTTGACAGAACGAAGGAGCAGCTTCATAGTGGCTTGATGGTTTTGGGATGAGCGAATGAATTGAATAATCGAATGAGAAGAACCTCGATGGCGAGAAAGAGCAGCGCGAGTAAAACGCAGTATTTCCAAAGTTGTGTGCCACTTTCTGTTGTTTTAACCGAGGCTGAGAAATCGGCTGCATCGGATTCGAGGAGTGCGCTGTTTTTTAATCCCGCCCGATTGGCTGAAGCAAGCAGCTCATCGGGAGGTAAGCATGCTCTTACAGATTCCCTACGATCGTAGTTGAAGCCCAGAGCAGCAATAGCTTGGCTTGCATACACAACATAGTTTCCGCTTTCTTTAATCTGGCCATGCAAGAGCAGGCGTGGTGTTCCATTGCTTGTGCGCAGTTCAGGCACTACATCAAAAGCCCCGTCTTGTTTCTTGACATGCAAGGCCATCTCTGCAAAAACATTCGCCTCGTTGAGTGCCAGCACATCATCTTGTCCGATGGTCATTGCCAGCTGTTGTTCTCGATCGCTGAGAAAAGCCATTTTATACATCACTGGCACAAAGAGTGCGTGCTTCGGGAAATTACTTGCCTCGGTAGATAAGGGTGCTGCAAAAACATAAAGATGGCCTTTCTCGACGGTGTAGTGACTCAGGAATGGATCGCCATTTAGCAAGCGCATGAGTGTTTCTTCGCCGCTACCTGTTTTGTGACTGAAGCGAACATGTTTTGATACCGTTGGCAAATCTAGGTTTTCAGGAATCTTTTCAAACACATCGTTAAGAAGTGGGCTCTCCGTATTTAGCTTGTCAATTCGCGTTGCGCTAGCGTCAACACCTTCTATGCTATTGGCGCCTGCCGCTGAAAGCAACTGATTGAGGCTGCTGTAATCATCGTTTAACTTAGGAAATAGGGCAATGCTTCCGCCTGCTTTTAGGTATTTTATGAGTTCATCGCGCATGCCTGACGAAATGCTTGGCAAGGCATCAAGTATAAGCATGCGTTGATTGGGTAAGGTTGAAAAGTCGATCTGATCCGACTTTACACTATGTAGGTCGAAATAAGGCTCGCTGGCATACACGCCTCGAATGAAACGACTGGCTGTGTCGGCATACAGATGCAGTAAGGGTGCATTCGATGCCAAGTGAAAAGAAAAGTAGTACGTATCATCAAACACAACGGGGTAGTCGGTGATGTTCACATAGGCGTTGTGGAAACCGGTGTCGGCAGGCGTGAAAGAAAGCTTGAGCTCGACTTTGCTATTGGCTTCGATGCTTGCGCTGCTTAGTGCTTTTTGTTGGCCGTTGATAAATAATTTGACAGGAATCTCCTCTGCTTTCTCTTCGGAATAGTTTTTTACGATGACCACCAATTCCATGCTTTTGCCAGCCTGCATAACTGGTGAGGTGAAATAGCAGGAGTCGATTGCAATGTTTTTGTTTTGCTTTGCGATGAAGGGAACGAAGCGGATTTTAACCGTACTGTCTGCATGGACTGCATCCATGTCGATCATGCTTTGCTGAAAGTCAGAAAGTATATAGGTTGTGCCGCCATTTTCTTTGCTGCTTTGCAAAGCATCGTTTTGCCTAGCTACGATCTCGGATAATTTGCGCATGGCTGGCGATGGCTGAATCTGATCAAGCATTTGCAGGGCGTCTGTTTTGGTATATAAGCGTTGGTGCCTTGCCTCAAAATCACCGCTCAGAATTTGAAAACGAGTATCGTTGTTGTAAGCGCCAATAATCTCTTTCGCTTTTTGTTTCGCATCCTCTAGCAAAGGACCATTTTTACCGACCGACTCCATGCTGAAAGAGTTGTCGATAAACAGACTGACCGGCTTGCTCAGTCCGTTGCTTGCTGCTTGTTGGCCAGGTAGAAAAGGCCTAGCGAAAGCTAAAACGATAAACGCAATGGCCAACAATCGAGCAAGTAAAACGAGTAGGTGCTTGAGTTTGGCTTTCGAGTCCGTGTCTTTTTTTATTTCCTGAATGAATCTAACATTCGTAAAAAAGACTTTACGAAATCTCCGGAAATTGAATAGATGAATGATGACAGGAATGGAAAGAGCCGCGAGGGCAAAAAGAAACTCGGGGTATACGAATGTCATCAAAAGACAAAAGTACACATTCTTAACATAACGGAAGATAAATTCCTTATTCTCAAGACAGATTGCTTAAATCTATTTATCGCGCTTTGCGTATTTCGATGCTCACATCGTCTATATAAATGCGCTTTTTTTGAGCGTTCCAAAGGTAAATTTTTACCAAATCTTCGTTAGAAGGTAGGTGTGGAATATGACTTGCCACAACTACTTGCGTCCAATCTCCAGGTTTGTGTATGAATGCGTTTACTTTGGTCGAATGCCATTCGTACACGCTCTTCAAGGATTCAAAGCTAATTACTAACTCAGCGCCAGGGTTGCTGTCTGGACTCATCACCCAGGCACTTACTATTAAGTCTAAGGAGTCGCGGTCGGGCCGCATTTTATTTAGGCGATTGGAATAGGTTGGGCCATATTCGTGGAGACTGTCTAGGAAGGACGCATAGGGAGCCGACCGATAGGTTTTATCGGATCGCGTTATTGAATCATTTTCCCATTGCTTTGGTCCATCGAAATTGTGTGTGAGTAGAAAGAGGGGTTGTTCAATTGCGTTACTGTCAGCTGCTAGTTTGCTGTAAAGCGTTATTGCAGCATTGAAGTAGGTTTTGTTAGCCACTATATAGGGGTAGCGACTTCGAATAATCGGATCTGTTTCAGCCAAGTTAGGTACTGTTGACCATGCATGCAGAAAGTACGGGGTTTCACACTGATTTACCAAACTCGCTAGATCGCCAAGTTCTGCATTGCTATTGCAGCTGAATTGTTTGAAGGTATGCGGATGTTGAAGCCGCTCTAAATAATAATTGATGTAGCCCGGATTGTTGATGTTAATGGTTGATGTTATTTTATCAGCGCCGTATTGCGTATCCCATTCGGTGGTTGTTTCTGCCAATTCTTTGAAAACACCAAAATGCCTAGTAGTATAAAATTGGCTATCGATGATTAGGCTATAACTCCCAGTCATTAGCAGCATGCCGAGCACTACATTTAAGGTTTTTCGCACGGACGGTTTTAATTCCTCTATCGTGGATGGTAGATAAGCGAAAAGTAAAAAAAGGAGATAGGGAAAAGAAAAAATCAGGACGGAAAATTGGATTACGGGCTTTTTGTAAATAGAATAAAAATAGGCGATACAGAAAGGCACAACGAACCATAGGAAAGCAATCAGATGAAACTTGGTGAAGCGCCAGCGACTATAAAAGAAGAGGAGTGAGCCAGCGCAAAGCGTGAGCACAGGAAACAAGAGAAAATCAGAATTATTGAATCCATTTAACACATACAGGAGCCCGGTATCCGCGTTTGGCTTTGGAAGCCATTCAAGTCCTTCTGCTGCAAATTGCTCAATAGTAAAATGCAGGTGCGGGAGATAGAGCAAAAAGGCAAGCACACCCGATCCGAGGTAGAATATGCTGTTTTGTTTTTTGATAAAAAGCAACCCGGTTAAACCGACGAGTCCAACAAACATGAAACTGAAGTAATGCGTGTACATGCAGGCCAACATACTCAATGCGAAGCCTAGAAAAGCCCGCATCGGTTTTTTTGACGATGGGTCATCAAATACGAGTAAGGTCCAGTAATATACAGTTAGGAGCGAAAAGAAAAGGCCAGGGCTATAAGGTCGAGCCAGTTGACTGTAAAGGATAAAATAGCCCGACACGGCGATGGTGAGCGAGGCGAAAAGAGCGGTTAATCGTCCGAACCAGCGCTCTGCTATTTTAAAAGCGAGGAAGATGGAGCCGATGCCCATGAGCACGAAAGGCAGGCGCACCAAGGCGGCAGCTTGACCAAAGATTTTCATCCACACGAACAAAAATACTTGCACACCAATGGGATGCATATCGAGTGCATCGCCGGAGCCAATCCATGCACGCGGGCTGTTGCCTGCAGCACGAACGATAGCACTCAGTTCATCATTGCTGAGCGACCAAGAAGCATAGTTGAAGAAACGCAAGGATGCGCCTACTAGAAGAATGAGCAGGAGCAGCCTGTCTTTCAATAGGGGGATAGATGTGCGTTGCGCGCCCGTGAGCATGGCTTAGGGGTTAAGGATGCGTTGCTTTACAGCTTCAAAAAGCACGACGCCACAGGCCACGGACACATTCAGGGAGTCAATCTTTCCCTGCAAGGGAATAGAAACAAGCTGGTCGGCACGACGAATGTATTCGTCAGATATGCCATCCTCTTCCGAGCCCATGATAATAGCCGTAGGCGTAGTGAAGTCGCTATTGTAGTAAGGCTCTTTTGCTTTCTCGGTACAAGCGAGAAGTTGCACACCGCTACTTTTAAGAAACTCAATGGTCATCTTGAGACTTTTTTCGCGGCAAACAATCATAGAGTGCAGAGCACCTGCAGATGTTTTTACTGCATCGCTGCTGATGCGTGCCGATCCTTGTTGCGGGATGATGATCGCATCGACGCCGGCGCAGGCAGCCGTTCGTGCTATAGCGCCAAAGTTGCGCACATCTGTAATACGATCAAGTATGAGCAGCAAAGGCACTTTGCCTTGTTCAAATATACCGGGTAGCACATTCTCGATGCTGGCATAACCAATCGGTGAAATAAAGCATATAACCCCTTGGTGGTTGCTGCGCACCAAACGGTTGAGTTTCTCTATGGGTACAAATTGAAACGGAATCTTCTGATCCATGAGGGTTCGTTTCAATTCGTTTGCTAAGTCGCCGCTCAATCCGTTTTGAACAATAACACGCTCGATTTCTTTGCCTGAATTGATTGCTTCAATAACGGGACGCATCCCGTAAATCATATCTTGTTCTTTCTGTTGCATATTCTTATAATGTTGTTTATTAATTCGCTATTCGTCCTTCACGCCATTTTTGAACCATGGTGTACCACGATTCACGATATGTTTCGGATCGATCGAGTACATAGTGTGCATCGCTGAATGGGTTATCGACCTTGCGGAAAATGTAGTTTGATCCAGTTGTCGTGTAGTACCAAATCTCAATATTCTCGCTTCTTTCAACACGATCTGGTGGCCCCATCAGGAGGTAGATCATGCCGCGGTCGGTTCGCCATCCTTCCACGAAGGAACTGAAAAACCTGTTACTATCCGCGATTCGTTCATAAAATCTTCGTTTTAATTCTAGTGCTCGTGTTTCATTGCCCCCGGCTTGGAGCCAAAAAGTATCCACTGTTTCGTCATCGGCCTTCTTTTGACCCAACTCTTTAAATTCAGCTGCCGTTGTTAGAAAGCGCAAGGGTTCCAGCATGGCTGCTTGCGAATGCATCACGGGGAAGTCAAGGCCGAATAAAAAAACGGATAGGCCTTTCTTTGCTGTTGTGTCGGGTCCAATCATATAGATGCCTTCTTTATTAAAGAGGGAGCAGATGTGCTCGTTAGCGTATGAAAAGACAATATGGCTGTCTGCTTTTTCGGGTAATGGAAAAATATAATCGGCGGCAAAGGGTGGCGCTGGAATGTTTTTAAGCAACGAAAAATGATGGAGCTGCAAAGAATCAATTTGAGAAGCCTCGCAGCGCAACTTTAAGTTGTAAAAATCCCTGCATGGATCGGTTGGTAGGTAGTTGCTGAAAAGTGGTTTCTCTGTATAGGTGTCGAACCATTGAAAATACTGCTTGTTCCAGTTTTGTGTTTGATCAACAATAAGGTGTGCGTATGCATTTGATTTTGAGACGAGGTCGGCAAGGGTTAGTTTGAGTAGGTTCTTCGATGCACTCTTTGTATGGAGCTGAATGCTGCCTTCTAAATAGTCGGGGTGTTTGCCATTGGAGGAGTCGGCAACGACGACGCTTCCACTGTCAAGTAAAGATTTGCTGCCTGCTAAAAGCATGTACGATAAACGAAAGGCAACCTGTGTCTGTCCTTTTGAGTCTGTTCGTGCAGTCAGTTGTTCGTACTTTAATCGATAATAAAGTCGTGAACTATCGCTCGAGAAATGATAAAGTTGATAAGCTGGATCAAGTGTTTTGACATTCTTTTTTTGAATATAAGGCGCATCCAAATACAACCGCTCTTGACCGATGCTGCAGCTTTGTTGGCGAAGCAGAAAAGGTGCTGAGATAAGACTTATCCAAAGCGTTATGGAACCCAAGCTGCGCATCATTCTTCGGAGGAGCGTTTAAGTAAGTTTTCGCTGATTGACTTATTGGTTTTGGCGCCCAACTTTTTTAATTTTTCAACCTTTCCAACCAAGTTGCCACTGCCATCGACTATTTTGCGCATCGCATCGCGATACGCTGTTTGTGTTCCATCTAGCTTTTTACCAATATCGGTAAGATCTTCCATTAAGCCGACGAATTTATCATACAGCTTTCCACTCTCTATGGCAATCTCTAAAACATTGCTGTTTTGCCGCTCTTGCTTCCAAAGCGAGGCAATGGTTTTTAGTGTAGCGAGCAGGGTGGAAGGACTAACCAATACAATCTTTCTGTCCCAAGCAAAGTTGAACAAATCGAGATCTTCTTGGATTGCACTACTGAAGGAAGATTCAATTGGTATGAACATCAGCACAAAGTCTGGGGCGTTAATGTTTTTCGATGCAGGGTAGTTTTTTTCGCTTAGGCCTTTGATGTGGTTGCGCAGCGACTCTAAGTGGAGGTCGATAAATTGGCGCTTCTGTTCTTCTGTCTCGCAATTGACAAATTGTTCGTATGCCTTTAAAGATACCTTTGAATCGATGATGATGTGTTTGTCGTCTGGAAGAAAAACCATGACATCGGGCTGCACCCGCTTGTCGTGTTCGTCTTGCACCGATACTTGCCGCTTATATTCGACACCTTCAGTAAGTCCGGATCGTTCTAGCACTTTATCTAAAATCAATTCGCCCCAATTGCCCTGCATCTTCTGGTCGCCTTTGAGGGCTTGAGCAAGATTTTTTGCGTCGTTGCTGATGCGGGCGCTGGCCTCCACCAAATTGATGATCTCGCCGCGTAAGGAGTTGCGTTCGGCGGCCTCCGATTTATAGGCTTTATCAACCTTATCCTCAAACTCGCGAATCTTCTCCTTCAAGGGATTGAGAATCACATCAAGGTTGCTGCGGTTTTGATCTGTGAAGCGCTGACTCTTCTCCTCAAAAATACGATTAGCCAAAAGTTCGAAGTCTTTGTTTAGCTGCTCACGGGCTTGCAAAAGCTCTGCTTTTTGTGTCGTCAGTTTTTCGCCTAAGCCCTTTAATTCCTCGCTTTTTGCAGCATTTTCCATAGATAATGAAACAATATCCAAGCGGGTGCGATCCAGTTCTGTTTCGATTCGTAAACTGTGTTTTTGTGCCGACTCTAAGCCAACTTCAGCACGCATTCTGGCTTCCTGTGCCTTTTGCAAATCGTCTAGCGAAACGTTGTTGTTCTGAAATTTGCCCTTGGCAAAAAACCAACCGATAGCAGTGCCACCAAGTAAAGCAATGAGTATGTAGACGATTGCCATGATGCTTTTTACAATTTAAAAATTATTGATTAATCCGAAACTTACTTTGCCTGACTTTACTTGAATCGGGTTGTTAAACTGTTTGCCTAAGGCATAGCTTATTGAGAAAATGCCCAGTTTGGTATCAAAGGTAATACCTGAACCAAATCCATACGGCATGTCGAATGGGTCGCCTTGCAAATAAGACGAACGGTTCTCATAGTAGGCGCCGTTCCAGAAGGCTGAGATATAGGAGTTTTGCTCCATCAGATAGCGAAGCTCAACCTTCACAATATCATAGGATGAGGCATAGATGCTTTCCTCGTTAAAGCCGCGAAGCGTTTTAAATCCGCCAATGCGATAGAGCTCGTTTTGGTAGTAGGATGGGCTTATCAATTTAGCACCATTCAGGCCGAGGTTAAAAACACTCCTACCAATAAGCGGAACATATAGCTCTGCCTCATAGTTTGCATGATATTGCGTAGCTCTCGCAGGCGTCTTTTCTACCACAGCTGCTTGCTCGGTAGCCGATAGATTAACACTGCGTTGTCCTGCGCCGGCGCTTGCCTTTATTGCATATCCCTTTCTTGGGTTTAGGCGATAGTCTAATCGATCGCTCCGAAAGCCAAGGCCATAAATCGTGCTTTTCGTATTTGCAAAGGGTATTCCAGATGGATACAGACTAGCGTCTGTTGCAGAGAGCGTTTTTGAGCTGCGGTTGTTTACGAATACGTTGATGTAATTGCCTTGTGGAAGAAGGTACTGAACACCAGCATTTTGAATGATATCCAAATAGGACGTGTCTTTTTTATAAAGCGTGAAGCCAAGGTCAAGACCAAAGCGCGAGACAATGAATGGATAAGCCAAGCGAATTTTCAAATCTTGCGTGAGCGCTTTTGCGCTTTTCCATGCTAAGTCGATACTCTCGCCAGCACCAAAAGGATTGCGAAGGTTTAGCTGCGTTTCTCCACTCAGTCTGAGTTTGCTGGGCGTTTTATCGTCTGGTAAAAAACCGAGTATGCCATTCACTTGGCTGCTCTTCTTTTTGTTAAGATGCAGAATGACTTTGACACTATATTCACTAAAGGCAAGCTCTGTGGCTTGGTGTGGGGTAATAAAAGGTATTTCTTTTAAACGCTGTGGAATTGCTCGTATCATTGATTCTCGATACGCATCACCGGGCTTTATACCCAAGTAATTAGTGATATATGCTGATGTTATTTCTGCGTCACCGCGTATTACAACGCTATCAATTCGTATTGCATTGCCTTTGCGCAGGTTGAGTGAGCCCGATAAGGATTCGCCATCTATTTTTGCACTGTCCAAGCGAATCCATGCAAATGGATAACCGTTGTTTTCGCAAACAGAAAGGATAGATTCTTCTAAAGAAACGATACGCTCAAACCGCAATTCTTTGTCGAAGAAAAGTTTGTCTCGAAAGCCAATCTCAGAAAGCAATTCTTCGTCTACATTGCCGGGTTTTATTTTTGCAAAGCGATACGGTTTACCTAAACTTATATACACCTTGCTATTTAAAGAATCGCTTATCACCGAATCGATGTTCGCTGTTAAATAACCCTGTGCGTAAAAGGGAAGTAGAAGTTGGCCACATTGACTCTCACTTTGCAGCATTAGGCTATCCCCGCTGGCTTGTTCTTTTTTAGCAAGGCCCGCAACGAGAAGGCGCTCCGTAGGATTAGACGCAATTATTTGAATAGCCTTTTGTGCCTGACTTGGAAGGACATATAGCTGCATCAAAAGACACATTAACCCGAAGAGGCAATGGCTAGCCTTGTTCATTGCGTCAGCGTTTTTAGATTACCCCAATGAATACTTGCTTTGCCTTGCGAGCGCAGAATGGTATTGGTTTTTGAAAAATGGCTACAGCCAAGAAATCCGTGATAAGCGGATAGTGGAGATGGATGAGGAGCTAGTAAAAGGTGATGCTTTGTTGTGTCAATGCACTTGACTTTTTCTTTCGCATGATTTCCCCACAGCAGGAATACCAGGCCTGTATGTTTTTCTGACAATGCTTTAATAACCCCATCGGTGAATTGTTCCCAGCCCTTTTTTTGATGCGAGGCTGCTTTGTCGGCCTCCACAGTAAGGATAGTATTTAGTAGCAGCACCCCTTGTTCCGCCCAAAAACTCAAGTTTCCGGAGGTTGGCGGGGATATTCCTAAATCGGCTTGCAGTTCCTTGAAAATGTTTTTTAAAGAGGGAGGTTGCTTGCTGCCATCGGCAACTGAAAAGGCCAATCCATGCGCTTGACCTAAGCCATGGTAAGGATCTTGACCTAGTATTACCACTTTAATTGATTCGAAGGGCGTTAATTGAAATGCGCGAAAAATATTTTCTTCGTTCGGGTAAATTGTTTTTCCTGCTTCTTTTTCTTTTTGTAAAAAAAGCATCAAGGTATTAAAATGGGTCGATTCAAGCTCCTCTTGCAAAGCTTTTTGCCAGCCGGCTTCCATCCTTGTAGGTAGTGAAATCATGGTCGGATTCGGAGGGTGAGGTTATCTACAAAGGGTTGTTAATTATGTTTTAAGAATGCTAAACGCAGGCTTTGAATAATATTGTACTTTCGCTGCGTAAATATCAAACTCATGAAACAACTCTTCGCTCTTTTCGTTTTGGCAGCATCCGTTCTCGTTATAACTTCTTGCAAAACGCACGAGAAATGCCCTGCTTACGGCAAAGTAAGTCCAACTTCAATCGAGAAGCGTTCTTAATATTTAAAGCTGAAGGTTTGCTTCAGGTCTTGGTGCAAGCTTTTCGACACAGGGCAATGCATGGCCGTGTGTTCAAGAATAAGCTTGTCTTTGTCACTCAGATTTAAGCCGAGCATTTCGAAATCGAGTACGATTTCAGTTACCCTGCGGGGATTACTTCCCATTATTTTTGTTATCTTTAACGAGGTTCCGTCAATTGCGAGGTTGTGTTCGCGTGCCTTTATCCCCATTAGTGTAAGTGCGCAGCTGCCGAGCGATGCCGCAAGCAAGTCGGTAGGCGAAAAGGCTTCCCCTTTTCCTTGATTATCTGTTGGTGCATCAGTGATGATGCGATTGCCAGACTGCAGATGCGTTGCTTCCGTGCGAAGCTCCCCGAGGTAGATTGTGTTCATTGTTTCCATGCTACAAAGGTAACAAAGCGAGCGGATAATGAAGGCTTTCCTATATTTATTCGGAACTAATTGATTCGTAGAATTGAATAGCTTGATGGTCTTTTTCGTATTTTTGCAAGATGAAGTTGACGACGTCTCTTTTTATCGCCTTTTTCTTGTTTTCGGCAGGCGTCGTTTTCGCGCAGGATAATACTTTTTATGAGGACGATACGCCTCTTTTGTATCGCCAAGAATCCTCTTTAGGTATAAACCTACACACCAGTGGTATGGGGGTATCCTTTCGTCGTGGTACCCAGTTGACCGTTGCTCGAAAGCGTATGTTAGAAGTTGATTTCGTAGGCATGAAGCATCCTAAAGAGGATAAAACGCACATAACTAAAGACAGTCCTGGTTTCGTTTATGGGAAATTGAATTATGTTAGTTTGCTGCGCACGGGTTTCGGATTTCAACATGTTATATTTGCTAAGGGCGACCGCTCCGGGGTTGAGGTTCGATTTAACTATAGCGCCGGCTTATCCTTGGCAATTCTAAAGCCCGTTTATCTAGATATTAATATTCGCAGTGGTCAGAATCCTTTTGGAAGTAGCAGGCACGAACCGCAGCGATACGACCCTAACCTTCATCAATTAAGTGATATTTATGGTCGATCGAGTTTTGGATACGGCATGACCGAACTTACCTTCCATCCTGGTGGCTATGCAAAATCGGGCTTTAGTTTTGAATATGGCAAGAACGACAAAAGCATTCGCGCCTTGGAGGCGGGTGCCGTATTAGATCTTTTTCCTAAGGTAATACCCATTATGGCTTATGCCAGCAATAACAACTATTATTTCTCGCTGTATTTAGCCATGTATTTTGGTGGTAAATGGTGAGCCCAATCTGAAATCCTAACAAAATGTCTGAAAAAGTGCCTGATTTAAATACGCGAATAGCAAAGCCCGATTGGCTTCGTGTTAAATTGCCCATTGGTAAAGAATATGCCATGGTACGCAATGTGGTGTCTGAGCATAAGCTGCATACCATTTGCGAAAGCGGAAACTGCCCGAATATGGGCGAATGCTGGGGTGCTGGCACGGCCACTTTTATGATTCTTGGAAATATCTGTACACGCTCATGCGGTTTTTGTGCGGTCGCAACAGGTCGTCCGAAAGCCGTAGATCCAGATGAACCTCGCCGCGTTGCTAATTCGGTGAAGTTGATGGGTGTGAAGCACTGTGTTATAACCTCCGTTGATCGCGATGATCTTAAGGATGGCGGCTCCGAAATATGGGTGGAAACCATTCGCGAGGTTCGCAAGGAGAATCCAGGAACCACCATGGAAACATTGATCCCTGATTTTGCTGGCAATATGGAGAATTTGAGGCGCGTTATTGCCGAGCGACCAGAGATTATATCACACAACCTCGAAACCGTTCGCCGCACTACCAAGCAAGTGCGGGTGCAGGCCAAATACGATAGAAGTTTACAGGTATTGGCAGAAATCTCCAAGAACGGAGTACGCACCAAATCCGGTATCATGCTCGGTCTTGGCGAAACGCGCGACGAATTGATTGAATCGATGCAGGATCTTCGAACTGCTGGTGTTCATGTTTTGACGCTGGGGCAATATCTACAGCCAACGCGTGTGCATCTTGCGGTGCAGGAATTCATCACCCCACAAACTTTTGCGGAATACCAACAGCTCGGCCTTGAGATGGGATTTATGTTTGTCGAAAGCGGGCCCTTAGTGCGCTCGTCGTACCATGCTGAAAAACATATAAAATAAGTCAAAAATCAATTTTTTGACATATTCTTTACCTATTTTTGTTGCAACTATTTGAGCACTTAAAAAAAAGTGTCTATCTTGCGTAGCAAATAGAAAATCACCTTAGAAATCAATACATTTTCATATTCAACTCGATGAACAAAACATTTACAATTGGAGCAAAATTGCTTGTTGTTGGAATCTGTCTAGGACTTGTGGTAACGCGTGGTCAGTTCGAATCCGCTTCCGAAAAAGTGCGTGAGGCGAAAGGTGGCCAAGCCAGTGAGAAGAACGAAAAAGAGGAAATCACAGCTGCTGCGAAATACATCCTCGCTATGAAGGCGAATCCATTGACCGGCTCCGTTGATCTTAGCGATATACTTCGTGCTCGTCAGCAGGCTGATCAAAATGCATTAAACCGCACAGCGACCAGTACCACAATGAATTGGCAAGAACGCGGTCCAGATAATGTGGGTGGTCGTACCCGATCATTAGTGTTTGACAACGCGAATCCAAACCGCATGTACACCGGCTCAGTTGCGGGTGGTATATGGACATCCAATAACGCCGGTGAAACATGGACTAAATATAACGACTTCATGGAAAACCTCGCTGTATCCTGTATGGCGCAAGCCCAGAATGGCGACCTTTATGTAGGAACGGGTGAGGGTTTCTATTGGGATGGACTACCAGTCGGTAACGGCGTTGCTGGTATAATTGGTGCGGGTATCTTCAAATCTACCGACCGCGGTGCAACGTTCTCGCGTTTACCATCTACAT
>CANFOZ010000027.1 GCA_947448795.1 Bacteroidota bacterium | reverse complement strand
GGCAATTCAACAAAGTCGAGTTCAGGAAATACTTTTTTCAACTGCGGTCTTACATAGGCATTCAGACCATAGTTGTCGTCGATGTGTAAAAACCCACCTCCAATGAGATATTGCCTTAGGTTGTCGGCCTCCTGTTGGTTCATCACCCAGTTGCCATGCCCTGTCATGTGCACAAAAGGGTAGTTGAATAAATCTTTGCTACCTACCTCAACAATAGCTTGTTCGGGGTTGATGTTCATTTTCAGTTGTTCGTTGGCAAACTGAATGAGATTGGGCAGTGAGCTTTCTAAGTTGGCATACCAATCACCGCCGCCGTTATATTTAAGAAGAGCTATTTGATAGCCAGGCTGGCCTGCCTTAAGCGCTAATGGAAGAAGCAATAAAAGCAACAGGTATTTTCTCATGCTTGATTGATCAGGTTGATGATGTGGCAGGCGGCTAGGGCAGCGGTTTCTGTGCGAAGGCGAGCAGGACCAAGTCCAACAGGAATAAAGCCTGCTTCTTTGGCCATGTTTATCTCATGTTCTGAAAAATCACCTTCAGGGCCAATAAGCACACATACATCGCATTTTTGTGGGGCGATTTTTAAAAGCTCATCACTTGCACCTTGCGTTGCGATGAATTTATAGGCGAAGTTTTGCTGTTTAATAAACTCGGATAAGCCAATAGGTTCGTGAATCGTTGGAAGATAGCAACGCATGGACTGCTTCATTGCCGATAGCACGGTCTTTTTTAAGCGATCTGTCTTCTGCACTTTACGCTCAGAATGTTGACAAATAAGCGGTGTTATTTCGGCAATGCCAAGCTCCGTAGCTTTTTCAGCAAACCACTCGAGACGGTCGCTGTTCTTGGTTGGCGCCACAGCAATATGAATTCGAAAGGGGCGTTCTTCCGTCTCTTTTTTGCGTGTTACGCGTGCCACGCAATTGTGCTTTTCGGCTTCCTCCACAACAGCTTCGTAATAAGTGCCCTGGCCATCGGTCAGTAGCATGGGATCGCCTATGCGCAAGCGCAGCACGCGTAGGGCATGCGACGACTCTTCCTCATTGAGGGGCTTCAGTTTGTCATCGCCGGCAGGACAAAGAAAGAGATGCATGTTGATCTTGTATTTATGCGAAGGTCTGAAAAAAGGATTAATTCACAGTTTGCTCCAGGCATTTGGGCCTTGTGAAAACAGCAAGTCAAGAATACTCAAACCCGGCTGAAAGGACTGGCGATCGTCAAAAACCTGCGGATATGTTTTGGGATTGAATACAATGGGAAGCGGCAGTTTGGGATGTAATGCGCTGCGCAGATCGAGGCAATCACTAGGGTAATCGTGTTGATGTGTAAGGGTTGTTAGTATTGTTTTTTTTATTCGTAAAAACGGAAAGCACTGCTCCAAAATAAGGTGATTCATTTCGAATAAGGTGTCGTACCTTTTTTCGAAATAGTGAATCAGGTGATCTTTATAGAATTCAAAGAATGGAGAACGGTTGTAGGCCGTTTCAATGCTTTTCCAATGGTTCTTCTGCCAAGGTTGATCATAATCAATCTGCACGTCGATAATGGGAATCTTTTTTCCCTTGCCATGTTTTACCGGCACAACGAGATCGCGACTGCCTTGCGCAGTTAAAATCTGACAGCGGTTGCGATAACTTTGTTTGGTAAAGTTTTCGTGGGCTTCAAGATAGATTGTTTCTTCGCGACTAATGGCCGTGAAATAGTGCACCGGCGGAAAATAGGCGGTGGATAAGACAAGGGTCATTTTTTTAGTTGATAAAGCGGAACACGCGGTTCCAGCGTATCTTACTCAAAAAGCTACCTGCTGAATCCCACGACATCCAAACGAATACCGCTTTACCTACGATGTGGTCTTCAGGAACAAATCCCCAGTAACGCGAATCGGCTGAATTGTGGCGGTTGTCGCCCATCATCCAATAGTAATCCATTTTGAAGGTATACTCCTTTACTT
Source organism: Bacteroidota bacterium (assembly GCA_947448795.1). Classification (GTDB taxonomy): domain Bacteria; phylum Bacteroidota; class Bacteroidia; order AKYH767-A; family JAHEYN01; genus CANFOZ01. Next base: position 29,407 of record CANFOZ010000027.1, on the reverse strand, counting down.
CTTTACCATTGATGAAAATGCGGCCGTCAAGTTCGCCAAACACATTTTTTTCGTACACACTAATCACGCGTCTATAGATGGCAATGTTTTTTGAATTGAGAGCCATTGTCATGCCTTTTTTCGGCACCACAACAGGACCATAATTATCGATATTCCAAGCATGTTCAGGGTCTTGTGGAAATAAATTAGGATCTACATAGTCGCGATCAGAACTTAACAGATCAACGGCAGTGACCTTTTGAATTTCCTTTATTTTTTTAGCACTTGCTTTGGTTAAGGTGTATTCAAATTGTCCTGGACCAAAAGCGGGTCCACCCTCGGTCACATCAAGTTCTGTCAATGTCTTAGGGTTGAGTCCCATAGCATCGGTCTTTACAAGGTATTTGTATTGCGAACGCTCTGGGTCTTCTACCTGATGGCCGTTAATAAATACCTTCATGTTGCTGAGTTGCAGGGTGTCGCCGGGAATAGCGATGCAGCGCTTGATGTAGTTTTCTTGCTTGTCTATCGGACGAAAATCCTCCATTGGATAATTGAAAACAACAACATCGTTATTCTTGATTTTTGAAAAGCCTGGTAGCCGCAGGTATGGAAATTGGATGCCGTCGTAATAGGCCTTTACATCTTGTGTAAAGGGCATGGTGTGATGGGCAAATGGAAAGGCGATTGGTGTCATTGGCACCCGTGCTCCATAATTGACTTTACTCACAAATAGAAAGTCACCTATCATCAAGGATTTCTCCATCGATGATGTAGGAATGGTAAAGGCCTCGATACCAAAAGTGCGGATGAGGGTAGCCGCCACGACTGCAAAAAGCAATGCGTCAAACCATTCTCTGTTAGCCGATTTTCGTTTCGTGTTATCAATAAAGTAATAAAAGGTAAGCACCGCCCCTTGAAAAAGAACGAATACGCCAAGACACATTCCTGCACTCGACTTGGCAACCAAGAGCATAATGAGGAAGAAAAAGATATTGACCCCGCTGAGTGCAAAGAAACTATACCGCTGATTGCGTGTTAGCTTGTTTAAAAAAGAATTGATTTTATCCATTTTTATTAATCGGTTTATTTAAGTTTCAATAAGTCTTGCATCGTATAAACGCCCTTCTTTCCCTGCATCCAAGTTGCAGCCAGCAGGGCTCCTTGTGCAAAGGCTAAGCGGCTATGTGCTTGATGTCTGATTGTTATTTCATCGAGCGTGGAGCGATAGGTAATTTCATGAGTTCCAGTCACGCCTTCGCTTCGCGTTGAAACGATCGGTAACAAATTAGATAGGGTGCTAAACGTTTCTTCGTGATTAAGTCGTACGTTGTTGTCCCAGCCTTGAAGCTGCGTAATGTGCTCAAGAATGCCAGTTGCTAAGGTGATCGCCGTTCCGCTTGGCGCATCTTTTTTCTGTAGGTGATGAATCTCTTCCATGCTCACCGAGTAATCAGCTTGTCCTTGCATCAATTGCGCAAGGTGTCTATTCAGTTCAAAGAAGATATTAACGCCAACCGAAAAGTTTGATGCATAAAAGAAGCTAGCGTCCAAGGTATCGCATTGATTGATTACTTCTTTCAAGTGTGCGTTCCAGCCCGTGGTGCCACTCACAACCGGCACTCCAGCTTTGAAGCAATACAGAAAATTGGCTACGGCCGATTCTGGACTCGAGAATTCGATAGCAATATCCACATTTGTTAGTTTCTCAAGAAAGGCATTCTCGTCATCCTCGCGCTGGATAATAGCACGTATAGAATGCCCTTGCTCTATAGCAAGGCGTTCAATCTCACGACCCATTTTTCCGTATCCTATTAAGGCTATATTCATACTTAAAAAGTAAATGCGAGTTTGATGGAAGGCGATAATGATCCACGATAATCAATTGGAATTGCGGGCGCGAGATGCAAAGAGAGATCGTCACTGACATCAAAATTAAAAAAATGCGCATCCACAGCTGCATCGATGATGTTCAATACATAAAAGGCGCCGCAAGCCACAAAAGCCATATCGCGGCGTTTCTTATAAGTCTCCAGGTCGTTTAATATTTGGTCTGTTGAATAGTTTGGCAGTGGATCAATCAGGCTCCCTTGGCTATCTTTTTTTAGGTGATAGGCTGCTCGGGTATCACGAACTTGCTGCGTGAATTGTATGCCAAGGTATGCCGAGCTGCCCATAATGCCGTATATCAAAGGTAGTTTCCAGTACTTGTGGTTGTATATCTGCCCAGCACCAGGTAAGACAGCAGATAAAATGGTAGCTGTGCGAGGCGATTGTTTGATGGAAATGACTTTCGCGCTATCCGCAGCATGCTCTTTTTGCTGTGCATGGGCCACAAGAGAGAAGCTAATTAGGAAGCAGGCGAAAAGCGTATTTTTCAAAATAGAAACTTAGAGCTGGATAAGTGCGAGGATGCGTTCAAGGTCGTGTTCGGAATAGTAATTGATAACAATCTTTCCACTACCACTTTTTTCTTTCAGCACATCCACCTTCGTTTCTAAACGATCGGAGAGCTCGCGCGTTATCTCAATCTGACGCATTGAAGGCGTTGCTTTTTCAGCTTTCTTAGGCTTCTCCTTGGACTTGCCTTTGGATGCTTGTCGCGCAAAATCCTCTACGTTGCGCACCGAAAGATTACTGCTGAGTATCTCGTTGAAAATCTTCATCTGGGCATCGGTATCCTCAATACTCACGATAGCACGGGCGTGACTCATCGACACACGGCCGTCGCGGATTGCAAGTTGAATCTCGGCAGGTAGCTTCAACAAACGAAGGAAATTAGTAACCGTGGTTCTGTTTTTTCCAACGCGTTGACTCAATTCTTCTTGCGTTAGCTTACATTCATCGATGAGACGTTTGTAGGAGATTGCAATCTCGATTGGGTTTAGATTTTCACGCTGAATGTTTTCTACCAAAGCCATCTCCAACATCGCTTGGTCGTTGGCGATGCGAATGTATGCTGGGATTTCAACAAGGCCTGCAAGCTGAGAGGCGCGGAAACGACGCTCGCCAGAGATCAGTTGAAACTTGTCGTAGCCAAGCTTGCGAACGGTTACCGGTTGAATGATGCCTTGCTCCTTAATAGAAGCCGCAAGGTCTTGCAAGGCTTCGTTTTCAAAGTCGGTGCGCGGTTGAAAAGGATTGGCTTCAATGCTCGCGATAGGTAGAAAAGCAATACCGCCAGCTAATGCTTGGTTGGTCGTGCTGTCTTGTTTGGAGGTGATGTCTGTGTCGGCATTCTCCAGCAGGGCGCTGAGTCCTCTGCCGAGTGCGTTGCGTTTGTTACTCATTGGAAAGGGGAATGATTTTGTCTTCTTCGCGGATGCGAGTGAGGTTGTTTTTTTGTAGGATTTCGCGGGCCAAATTCAAGTAATTGATAGAACCCTTGCTCGTAGCATCAAACATAATAATCGTTTTGCCGAAGCTAGGTGCTTCGCCGAGACGGGTGGTGCGCTGTATAATCGTGTCAAATACCATTTGCTGAAAATGCATTTTCACCTCGTCAACAACTTGGTTCGACAAACGCAGGCGCTGGTCGTACATCGTGAGTAAAATACCCTCGATCTCCAAGGCCGTGTTTAAGCGTTGCTGCACAATTTTAATGGTGTTCAGCAATTTACCAAGTCCTTCCAAAGCGAAGTATTCGCATTGCACAGGAATAATAACAGAATCGGATGCGGTAAGGGCATTCGTCGTAAGTAATCCAAGAGATGGTGAACAATCGATGATGATAAAGTCATACTCGTCCTTGATTTTCTCAAAAACATGGCGCATCATGCGCTCCCTGTTTGGTAGATTAATCAACTCAATCTCAGCACCAACAAGGTCGATGTGGGAGGGGAGCAGAAAAAGGTTTGGCGTTTCTGTCTGCAAAATAATGTCGTGCGGATCAGCGTCGCTAATGATGCATTCGTAAATGCTGGTTTTGATGTTCTTCGGGTCGAAGCCCACGCCGGAGGTCGAGTTGGCCTGCGGATCGGCATCCACCAGCAGGGTCTTGAACTCAAGAACGGCCAAGCCGGCAGCCAGGTTGATGGCGCTAGTGGTCTTTCCGACTCCCCCTTTCTGATTTGCAATTGAAATGATTTTTCCCATGTATGTGTGTCTGTTTTTAACGCGTGGTTGTGGAGCCGATTGGCATGAGCGTAAGCTCCTTGCCGGCCCTGTTGAATTTGTCCTTGGCCTCCTGATGGTCGATGCGGATGGGCTCAAAGGTGTCGTAATGCATCCCGATGATACGGTCGCAGCGAATGTAGTCTGAGGCGATAATGGCATTGTCTAAGCTCATCGTATAGTTGTTTCCGATGCAGAGAAATGCAAAGTCGATCTTCTTATATTCTCCTATAAGCTTCATGTCGTAGGTAAGTGCCGTGTCGCCCGAATAGTAAAAATTTCCTTCCGATGTTTCTATTAAAAATCCGCCAGCGCTCCCTGCGTAGCTTCCATCCGAAAAAGAACTTGAATGAACAGCTTGCACAAACTTTACTTTGCCAAAGTCAAAATTCCAAGAACCTCCAAGGTTCATGGAGTGGCTGTTGGTAACTCCTTGTTTTTTATACCAAGAAACGATTTCGTAGTTCGCTATCAGCGTTGCTCCTGTTCTTTCTAGAATGCTTAAGGCATCGGCAATATGGTCCTCGTGGCCATGACTGATCAGCACATAGTCAACCGGGATCGCATCGATGTCGATTTCCTTAGCCAAGGCGTTCGGGCGAATGAACGGATCAAAAAGCAGGTGCTTTCCCATCGTCTCAATCCCAAAGCAGGAGTGGCCATAGTACGTGATTTTCATGGATTCTTAGGGGTGGTCGTTGCGCTAAATAAAACTTTCCTAAAAGTACGTTTTATTCATGGTTTTTATTGTCTCCCAACACCATTTTATGCACATATTTTTGTTCACAGCGCATCTGCCTGGTTTTCAGGATTGATTTTTTGACAATTCAATTTAAAAAAAGGGCGCTGAGAACTCCTTGGAAGTGAGCACAATGAGAAGTTAGAAGGCTTAATTAGATAGTGCAAACTCAAGGAAAAACGAAAGAGCACGAAAAATCGTCTAGAGCTATCAAAGGCGCGTCAACGGCCGGTCGGTTTTTGCATAGGAAAAGCGACCCAAAGCACTTGTATTGTAGTATCCGTCAATACCTAATGAGGTAATGCTTCCTGCTTGTTCCAAATGCAGAAAGCCATCTCCACTAATGATCTCGTGAGGAACTACAGCTAGCCTCAAACTCCCAATTACTAAAAAAGTGCCGTTCTGTTTGATTGGAACCACATCCTCTAATTGCAGCAGGTATTTTACATGCGATTCTTTTACAAAAGGCACCGGAACACCCTCAATCCACTCCTCGTTCAAACCGGTTGCATTAAATTCACTGACGCCTTCTTCGTATTTAGCACTGGTTTGATGTGCTTGCACGACCATGGAATCGGTGATGTGGTTAATCGTGTAAAGGCTGGTAGCTTCAATGTTAGCCAAGGTATGTGGAGCCGCTTCTCGAGGTCGGTTTATAAAGCCGATCAAAGCCGGGTCGGCGCCTAAATGCACGAGGTTGCTAAAAACAGCCAAATTGCTTCTTCGATCGCTATCTACAGTGCCTATAAGACTTACGCTTTTAAACCCACTCAAACTATTTACGAAATTGCCCCGATAAAAGCGGGACCACGATTTTATTTCTTCATCAAAAAAAGTCTTCCTCATCTGCTTTCGGCTTTATAGTAAGGCGTGAATCTACATTTGTAATAAACAAGTCAGAATTCGCAATGGATTTGGCTTTTCGTATTTTTGTTTATATTTTTGTAAAAATACTTAAACAAAATGAAACTTGCATCAATTCTCCTTATATCTTTTTTATCGGTGCTTGTTTTGATGGCTCTCATGACCTACGCCAATAACAAGCGCACAGAGCGACAAAAATACAGTGTTGCAAAACAGGAAGACGGTTTTGCGATACGCTTTTATCCGCGTGCCATAATGGCTACAGTGCATGCCGGAGGAGATAATTACGATCCATCTAAAAACACCAATTTTCGTCGCTTGGCTGGCTATATTTTCGGTGGTAATCAAAGAGAGCAGAAAATTGCCATGACGGCGCCGGTGTATATGGAGCGAGAGGGGGAAGGCAATGCCATGAGCTTTGTTTTGCCGGATACTATGCAGATGGATAAACTTCCAGAGCCGAACGACAAAGGCATTTCTTTGCATTATTCGGAGGAAGGGTATTACGCCGCATTGAGTTTCGGTGGTTTTGCCAGCGATGATCGGATTGCAAAGAAGGAAAAGGAGTTGATCGCAATGCTTAAGGCGGCAGGATATTCGTTTAGTGGATCCTTCAAATACCTCGGTTATAATGCCCCTTGGGATGTGATTGAACGAGAGAATGATATTTTAGTGAAAGTAGATTACAAACCTTGATCCAATTCAATAGTGGAACCGATTATCGCCGTTGAACACCTTTCCAAATCGTTTAAAAAACGCTTGGCTGTAAACGACCTTTCTTTTTCCATTGCGGAAGGGGAGGTTTATGGATTCTTGGGGCAAAATGGTGCGGGTAAAAGCACCACCATGCGTATGCTTTTAGGACTCATTTTCCCAGATAAAGGCGCTATCTTTATTCGTGGTCAACGCTTCGACAACAGCAAGCGTCACTTGCTGCGTAGCATCGGAGCCATTATCGAGCGTCCTGATATGTATGGCTATTTGTCGGGCTGGGACAATCTTAAAATTTTTGCGACACTAACCGACCCCAATACACCCGATGCTCGATTGCACGAAGTGCTTGAAGTGGTAGGCTTAAACGGTAGAGAGAACGATAAATTCAGTGCCTATTCACAAGGAATGAAGCAGCGTTTGGGTATTGCCGTTGCCATGGTAAATAAGCCAGACCTGCTTATCCTTGATGAACCAACAAACGGCCTCGATCCGCAGGGGATTGCAGAAATACGGAATCTGATTCGTTCTTTGAGCAAGGATCATGGGAAGACGATCCTTATCTCCTCCCACTTGCTTCACGAGATGGAGCTGATTGCTTCTAGTATGCTTGTGCTGCATCGGGGTAAAAAAATCGCCGACGGCAAAGTAAACGACTTGCTAAATCCTGCGCAAACCCTAGTAGAATTTGCTATCCAAGACACTACCATCATCATGGATCAACTTCTTCATTCGGCTTGGGCATCCACGCTCGATCAGCATGCTGCGGATGCACTGGTGTTCAAGCTTCATCCCGATAGGATTCCTCTTTTGAACGCATGGATTGTTGAGCAGGGTGGACGTGTTAAAGGCATTCGCTCCAAGCACTCTTTGGAAGATTATTTCTTAAGCATCACCCATGATTAAACTTCTTTGGTTCGAACTTTATAAAATTTTCAGGAGGCCGCGTACCTACATCAGCTTCGGCATTGTGACGGCTATTACAAGCGTCATTCAATTGGCGATGCTTAGCGATGGCGAATCCTTTGTGAATTTTGCGATGCAGGGCATTAATGAGCAGTTCGAAATACAAGGTCGTATTATGAATGGCTACCTCATCGGCTATATAATCCTGCAATCCTTACTCATCCACATCCCCTTGCTTGTTGCTCTTGTAGCTGGTGATTCGCTCGCCGGTGAAGCCAACCTGGGCACCTTGCGACTTATTTTGACGCGCCCCATCAGTCGCCATCAACTCATTTTAGTTAAATTTATTAGCAGCTTTATTTATACAACGCTGCTTATTATATGGCTCGCCGTTTGCGCGCTCTTTTTCTCGCTTTGGTTGTTTGGTACAGGCGATATGATAAACTTGAAGAGTGATGCCTTTATCCTTATACTCAAAGACGACCTTATGTGGCGTTATGGTGCAGCCTTCCTTTTTGCTATGCTTGCCATGACCACCATCGCATCGCTCGCTATTTTTCTATCTGCCTTTGCTGACAATGCAATCGGGCCGATTATTTCCACCATGGGTGTCGTTGTCGTTTTAACCATTCTTTCAAATCTCGAACTGCCTCTTTTTAATTTGGTGAAGCCTTATCTTTTCACCACGCACATGATTGGCTGGAAAGGATTTTTTGACGACCCCGTTCCTTACGAAGCCATTCGTCGGTCCTGTTTTGTACTTGTCGCTTACACCATCGGCTTCCTTGGTATGACTATGTTGTATTTCAATAAAAAAGACATTCGCTCATGATTCGGACATTCGCCATACTTCTCTGCGCAGTCTTTTTTTGCAACGCTTCCTTTGCTGGAGGCGACGCAAATCAACTTTATGAAGCGCTCCGGAAAAAGATTTTTCAAGTGAAAGATTACCAAGCGCTTGTGGAAATGAAGATCGAAGTGAACTACATGCGTATACCGCAGCTTACCGGAAAACTCTATTTTAAAAGTCCAGATAAGATGCGCCTAGAACGCACTGGGGGCCTATCTATTCTTCCAAAGAAAAACATCAACCTAACACTTAGCAACCTTATCCCTTCGGGTCAGGTGGTGGTTATGGATGCTGGTTATGCAATGCTGAATGGTAAAAAAGTGCGTGTCATGAAAATCGTCCCAGAGCTGGATGCGGGTGATATTGTTTTAACCAAAATGTGGATCGACGAAGAGTCTTTGTTGGCGATGCGTACCGAAACAACCACTCGGAATGATGGAACGGTTATCATGGAGATGCAGTATGCCGCCTATGCGCAGTATGCTTTACCTGATCGGGTAACGATTTTTATGGATCTTAAAGATTACAAATTACCAAAAGGCGTGACCCTCGATTATAACCAATCGGCCGATCTTAAACCGAAGAAGAAGACGGAAAATCAGAAGGGAAATATTCAGATTAAATATCTGAAATACGAAATAAACAAAGGGCTTAGCGATGCTGTTTTTAATCAAAAAAATTAAATAATGACGACACAAAAAAGGTTTTTGGTGGTGGGTGCCTCGCGGGGCATTGGTCGTTGCATCGCCGATCAACTCAAAGCCGATGGACATGTCGTGATAGGAATAAGTCGCACGGCTGCTGAAGGCCTCGACGAACACCACGCATTGGATGTGACGCAGGATGCGCTGCCATCGATTGTAGATGCACTGGATGGATTGGTGTATTGCCCGGGCAGTATTGTGTTGAAATCGATACGCAGTCTTTCTGCCGATGATATTCGTAAAGAAATGGAGCTTAACGCCATCGCTGCGGTGCGCGTTGTGCAGCATGTGTTGCCGAATCTACAACAGTCGCAGCATGCTTCGGTCTTGTTTTTTAGCACCGTGGCTGTTCAAACCGGTATGCCTTACCATGCGGCTGTGGCAATGGCCAAAGGCGCAGTAGAAGGACTTATCCGTTCGCTAGCTGCAGAGTTGGCGCCTAAAATCCGTGTGAATTGCATTGCGCCTTCCTTGACTGACACGTCCCTTGCCGCGCGATTGCTCGACACGGATGCCAAACGTCAGGGAGCAGCAGAGCGCCATCCTTTGAAAACAGTTGGTGCGCCTCAAGACATCGCCGCGATGGCTTGTTTTTTAGTATCCGACAAAGCCACCTTCATGACCGGTCAGGTGGTGAAAATGGATGGCGGGATAGGCAGCCTGAAACTGTAACGGAATCTATATAAAACACAAACGCCCCGTTAAATACGAGGCGTTGTGGTTTGTTTTTAGGATACGTTAGCTTCCTAACGAATCAAAGTCTACATCAGAGAAAGAGTTACTACTGCCTGTATTATGGTTTGTGTTTTCTTCTGCGCGGGGCGTTATATCTGGCTGATTAGAACGAATGTAGTCTAGTGTTTCCTGAAGTCCTTCCATGAACTTTTCGAAATCCTCTTTATAGAGAAATACTTTGTGTTTCTCAAAGAAAAAAGAACCGTCGTCTTGAAATTTCTTCTTGCTCTCCGTGATGGTGAGGTAAAACTCGTTAGCACGAGTCGCTTTTACATCGAAGAAATAGGTGCGTTTTCCAGCACGAACTGGTTTGGAAAACACATGCTCTTTGTCTTTTTCGAAATCTCCCATGGAAGTGGTTTTTTATGTTGAGGTTTCTACAAAATTATTAAAACAATCTTAAATTCAAAGGAAAAGCCAAAGATTCTAGGAAGAGGCTTCGATTTAGACTGCTAGCTTGTTGCTTCTTGATAAAGCTGCGCTTGGTGCATCTGTTGATAGAATCCTTTTTTTGCAAGCAGCTCCTCGTGCTTGCCCGATTCAATGATTCGCCCTTCGTCCAACACTAAAATCTGGTCGGCGTGCTTTACCGTCGACACGCGATGGCTTATCAATAGGGTGGTCTTGCCTTTCATCACTCTTCGTAAATTGCTTAAAATCTCTTCTTCTGTATGCGTGTCAACAGCTGAAAGACAATCGTCGAAAACGAGGATTTTAGGTGCTTTTATGATTGCGCGAGCAATAGACACCCTTTGCTTTTGACCTCCTGAAAGCGTGATGCCGCGTTCGCCGATTAGCGTTTCGAAGCCTTGTGGAAACTCCATAATATTATCATACACGGAGGCATTTTTGGCGGCTTGCCCAATTTGCAACATATCGGCTTTGAGGTTTTTTAAACCAAAGGAGATGTTGTTTGCGATGGTGTCAGAAAAAAGAAAAACATCTTGCGGTACATAGCCAATGTTGTCTCGCAAATTTTGGAAAGAATAGTTGCAAAGCGCTTCGCCATCAATCGTGATCGCTCCTTCTTTGATGTCGTAAAGACGCAGGAGCAGACTGGCTACTGTCGATTTTCCGCTGCCTGTTCGACCCACAATCGCTAACGATCTGCCGGGCTCTATCTCGAGGTTGATGTCCTTTAAAGCGCAGATGCCCGTGTCGGGGTAGGTAAAGGAAACATTTTTAAAGACAACGTGCCCTTTGAAAGTAGTGTTTTCATAAGTTCCAGACATTACTTCTGGCTTGGTTTTCAGAAACTCGTTGATACGGCGTTGCGAAGCCGAGGCGCGCTGAACCAAGGAGGTTACCCAACCCACCGAGGCAAATGGCCACGTAAGTATGTTGACATAAAATATAAATTCAGCGATGTTGCCGAAGGTAGCTCGACCCGAAATAACCTCCATACCGCCTACGAAAATGGTTAGCAAAGTGCTGAGTCCAACCAGCACCAGCATGATAGGGAAAAACAAGGCGTTTATTCGGGCGAGATCTAAACTCTCGGCCATATATCGCTCACTCTCTTTGCTAAACTCATGTACGGCTGACTGCTCACGCACATAGCTTTTAAGCACGCGAATGCCTGAAAAGGCTTCTTGTACATAGGTTGATAGTGCCGACAAACGACCTTGCACACGGTCGCTTTTCTTTTCAATGAGCGAGCTTACGAAGTAAATCGAAACGCCAAGAAATGGCAGCGGCAGAAGCACAAAGAACGTGAGTCGCATATTCACGCTTATCATGGTGGAAATAACCAAGATAAAGAGCACTACGAGGTTGATGGTGTACATGATGGCAGGGCCAATGTACATGCGCACTCTACTGACATCCTCGCTAATTCGAGCCATCAAATCGCCAGTGTTGTTGCGACGATAAAAGGAGGAGGATAATTGTTGATACTGATCGAAGATTTCATTCTTTAAATCGTATTCAACTAAGCGCGACATAACGATTAAAGTTTGGCGCATGAAAAACATGAACACGCCTTTTAATAGAGCTAGTCCGAGAATAAGCAAAGCGAATAAAATAGCCGACTTGGCCAATTCACCTTTTAATGCTGTCTGTTCAGCTAGGCTGTGCAGAGTAGGGTAGAGCTTGACTTTTGCCGCAAGTAGATCCAGCGCCTTGCGAACCACTTGACCGGGAAAGATGGCAAAAACATTGCTCAGGGATACAAAAAGCAACCCGGCCAAAAGCCTGAGGCGGTATTTTACAAGGTATTTATTAAGATGCTTTAAAGGTGTTTCAGCCATTTTTCTTTTCCTTCGTTGGGCACGTTTTATTTGTGTTCGGGAAGCGTGGCACTAGCGTCTTAAAAAGAACGACTTGATAATTCGCATCCCAATCTATATCTTTGCGCCGCTTCAAAATTACCAATTAATATCCGAACTAGCGGTGGTGCTTTGTTGTTTAACGTTATAATTAGTTCTTGTTTTATGCTAAGCAGAAGACATTTGAGAATCAAGGTAATGCAGGCATTGTATTCCTATTACCAAGCTCCGTCCAACGACCTTTTGCTAGCCGAGAAGCAGCTCTTTTCTGGAATAGACAAGATTTACGATCTCTATTTATACCTTTTATTGTTGCCAGTAGAGTTGGCCGATTGGTCGCGTCGTGCAGGTTTTATTGAGAAACATTTTCCTACACAAGAGGATAAATTAGTCACCCGTCTAAGCGAAAGTGTCTTGATTCTTCAAATGATGGAGAACCCAGCATTTAAAAAAGCCCTTCAGCAACGTAAGGTATCTTGGAAAGGCCAAGAAGACCTACTCGAAAAGATGTTTTTGGATATCAAGAAGACGGATCTTTTTAAAAAATACATCCTAAACGAAGAGCGTTCTTTTGCTGCTGACAAGGCTTTTGTTGTGGAGCTGTTCAATAAACAATTAGCACCATCAGCTGACCTGCAAGGGTTCATCGAGGAGCGCAACATTTATTGGAACAACAGCGAGCAATGGATGTCGACCGTAGCTGCGAAAACACTAGAAAGCATTAGAGAAGGCAGCATGGAGGATTTTCTCTCGCCTTTGTATCGAGAAGAAAGTGATAAAACCTTTGTTCGCGAGCTGTTTATGCAAACCATTATATACGGTCAGGATTACGAGAACAGCATCGCTGAAAAGACCAAAAACTGGGAAGTGGAACGCATTGCCATGATGGATGTTATCCTGATGAAGATGGCATTGGCTGAGTTGGTGCATTTCAATCAAATACCTGTTAAAGTAACAATCAACGAATACTTGGAGATTGCTAAAGATTACAGCACTCCGAAGAGCAACTCCTTCATAAATGGAATTATTGATAAACTCTCGGCTGAATACAAGACGAGCGGTAAAATCAAAAAGCAAGGGGCTGGATTGGTTGAGTAATCTATTTAACAAAACGGTATTTAATGCCTCCTTACACCATGAAATCAAGACGCTGTTTAAACCTAGCCATAGCCTGCCTTATACTTGGAATTAGCGCCTGTAAGCCAAAGGAGAACGGCGCAATTTCTCCAGACTTAGTGAACAACCCTGCAAGTGCCGACGGAAGTTCGAGTGATGCATCAGTGCCTCGATTCGAATTCGTTTCAGATACACACGATTTTGGAACTATTAAACAAGGAGACAAAGTGAGTTTTCAGTTTGATTTTACCAATGCTGGCAAAGGTGATTTGTTAATTGCCAGCGCATCAGGAAGCTGCGGATGTACCGTGCCTGAATATCCTAAGAATCCAATTCATGCTGGAGACAAGAGTAGTATTAAAGTGACCTTTGACAGTGCCGGAAAAAATGGTAAAGTGAGCAAAACGGTAACCATCATCTCCAACACTATCCCAAACACCAAAGTGATCACCATTACCGCAGATATCTTAGTACCTTAATTTCGTAACCATTTAAAACAAACACAATGAATCATTTTCTATTAATGGCACCTCCTGCGGGTGGTGCTGGTGCTGGTGGACAGTTTCAGGGCATCATAATGATTGTTCTCCTTATCGTTGTTTTCTACTTTTTTATGATTCGTCCTCAGATGACGAAAGCCAAGAAAGAAAAACAGTTTCGCGAGGGTATCAAAAAAGGCGATAAAGTTGTAACCATAGGTGGTATCCATGGTAAAATCGTAGAGCTTCAAGATAGTACCTTCACATTAGAGGTGGAAGGCGAATCGGTTCGCTTGCGCATCGAAAAAGCAGCGATCAACGTAGAGCTCACTGCAGCTAACAACCAGCCAGCGGAAACAGCTGGTGTTGCAAAAAAATAGCAGATAAAACAGCTTGAAAATAGAACCCAGCAATAGCGGCAGTAGAGAAGGGGCTTCTGGCAAAACAAAGGTCAGAGATAGAAGGCCTTTTATCATCTTCTTCTTTTGCTTGGTTCTAGCTTCTGCCATTTGGCTTCTTATTTCTTTATCAAAGGAGTATCGCTACGAGCTAATACTCCCCATTTCTTTAGAGAATTTGCCCAAAGGTAAAGTGCCTTTGGAGCAACTTCCACATCATCTTACGGTGGAAGTGAATGCAACCGGTTTCGCCTTGCTCTCATACTCCTTGCGAAGCAAAGGCAAGCTGTTTTCCCTGGATGTTCGTGCGCTTGCTGGCTCCGCCATGGTGTCCGATACCGACCGACTCGTTTTGCCAATGGAGTCTCTTTTGCAAGATCAGTTCTTTACGGATCATTCCGATTTGCAGTTTAGTAGGGTAAGACCTGCCCAACTGACCCTTTCTTTTTCTGGAAGCAAGTCGAAGCGCGTTCCTGTTCGATTTATCGGTTCACTGCGCTTTGCTCCCGACTGCGACGCCTTGACTGCTCCTCATTTAACGCCTGATTCGGTGACGGTATTTGGCAGTGACTTAGATCTTCAGTCAATTGCTTGTGTCAATACAAACCCGGTTGCTTTAAACACGATTTCGCAATCCGTGCAGCAGCGCGTTCCCTTGGCTATAGGCAAGCTCGTTGTGCAGCCAGCAGAAGTCCTTTTGGATATTCCTGTTCAGCGATATACTGGCCAAAGCGAGGAGGTCACTATTCATCCCATCCATGTGTCAGAGGGTATTCATGTTCGCTTATTACCTGCCAGCGTGCTTGTAAATTATCGCTTACCTTTATATCAGCAGAACAAAGCGGTGCGACCGATAGTGAAAGCAGAAGTTGATTTTAAGGATGTGAAAACAGGATCTGGGAAGCTCAAAGTGCTTGTTCTTGATGTTACGGGGCAAGCCAAGATAATGAAGGCCGATCCCGTTTATATCGATTATATTATGATTCGTTAGCATGAAAAAAATAGCCATAACCGGAGGAATCGGAAGCGGTAAGTCTGCCGTGTGTGCCATTTTTGAAAGACTCGGGATTCCCGTTTTTTATGCTGATGTCGAATCAAAAAAGATGCTTGACGAAGATGCGCATGTGCGCTTTGAAGTGTCTAAGCTTCTTGGCGACCAGGCCTTTTCTGAACATGGTGCTAATCGAAAATTTATTGCCGATAAAGTATTTTCGGATCCTCTGCTTCTTGAAAAGTTAAATTCCATTTTGCACCCTGCTGTGTTTCATCGCTTCGATGAATGGGTAGTGCAACAACACGCCCCTTATGTAATTAAAGAAGCAGCTATCCTCTTTGAAAGTGGCGCAGATGCTGGGATTGACGAGGTTGTAAATGTAGATGCACCACTAGAACTGCGCATTCAGCGTGTCATCAAACGGGATGGTGTTTCGAAGGATGATGTGCTGAGCCGTATAGCCAAGCAGTGGTCTGACGAGCAGCGTGATGCTCGGGCTCAACACCACATCGTGAACGATGAGCAAAGTTTGTTGCTTCCGCAAATCATTGCGCTGCATCAGTTGTTTTTAAAATAATCCTTCGATTAAATGAAAATACTTTCTGCAGAACAAATCAAAGCGGCCGACCTCGCAACGCAGCAAAGCGAAGGGATCTCCTCTGTGGCGCTAATGGATCGAGCAGCCGAGGTGTTTTCGGCCCGCCTAATCGAGCTTTATCCGAGAATCCGAATGGAGCTCGTGCTTATCGTTTGTGGTCCTGGTAACAATGGCGGTGATGGATTGGCTGTTGCTCGCTTGCTCGAAGCTTTAGGTATCAGAGTAGTGGTTTTCGTGGTTGCTGAATCTGAAAAAAGATCTGCCGATTTCTTAATCCAGCTAGATCGATTGAAGGGAAATGAGGCAGTAACGATACACATCCTCACAGCTGTTAAAGAGTTGGATAATTGGTTGAAAGAGCATGCCACCGAGGACTTCCTTATTGTTGATGCAATCTTTGGCATTGGGTTAAACAAAGCCCCACTTGGTGTTTTTGCGGAAGTTATTGCTTTGATAAACACCTTAAACAAGCCGATTGTTTCAATTGATATTCCTTCAGGGATGTTTGTCGACACTTCGTCAATTCAACATCGGAAACACATTGTGCATGCTCAACATACACTTAGTTTCGAAGTTCCTAAATTGGCCTTTTTGTTTCCTGAGAACGCTGCTTTCTTGGGTGCTTGGGAACTGCTTTCCATTGGATTAAACCATGAATTTATAGAAAATGTCAAGGTAAATACCCATTTCATCCTTCGCGAGGAGGTGCGACTGCTATTGACAAGTAGGCCTGTCTTTGCTCATAAAGGCGTCTTCGGACATGCCTTCATCGTGGCTGGAAGCGAAGGTAAAATAGGTGCTGCAGTGCTTGCCGCTTCAGCTTGCATGCGTTCTGGTGCCGGTAAGCTGACGGTGCGCCTCCCTGCAAAGTATGTGTCGGTTATACATAGCACCCTGCCCGAAGCAATGACAGAATCGGATGCTTACGACGGACCGTTAAGCGAAATTCCATTAAAACAAGCTTATCAAGCGATTGGAATTGGTCCGGGTATTGGAACCGCAGAGGAAACAGCCACCGCATTAAAACTATGTATTCAAAATTACAAGGGGCCCTTGGTATTGGATGCCGATGCGCTTAATATCCTCGCTGAACATAAAACCTGGCTGGCCTTTTTAAGCCCGGGTGCTGTTTTAACCCCACATCCAAAAGAGTTTGAGCGCTTAGTCGGAAAATGGGACAACGATTTCGAAAAGCATCAATTGCTAATCAATTTCGCCGTTAAGAATCGAGTCTATGTTGTTCTCAAAGGCGCAAACACCTGCATTGCTTTCCCTGATGGCTCCACATCCTTCAACACAAGTGGCAATCCGGGTATGGCCACGGCTGGCTCGGGCGATGTACTCACTGGATTACTCACAGGGCTCTTGGCGCAAGGTTATTCTTCTACCACTGCATGTATTCTTGGGGTTTATTTACATGGACTTGCCGGCGACATTGCCGCTGCTGAAGGTTCAATTGAGGCGATGATTGCTAGTGATCTTGTAAGGCATTTTGGCAATGCCTATATGGAGATTCGGAAAATTGTCGAAGTTGCAGGAACGGAATAGGTTTTCGAGATGGTAGCATCTCCTTATGTTTAGTACATTTGCAAGGATGCGAGCCGCCAACGTTATCTCCAAGTCAATTTATATACTACTTTATGTAGTTGTCTTTTATTTTGTTGGGATGCCTTTTGTTTATGCCCAATCCAAAGCAAAATCGAAGGAGGCAGTTATAGTTCCTGCAACTGATTCAGAAACAAAAAAAAGTGCAGCCTTGGCTTATCGCGATGGCGTTTTTATGGACGCATTGCCGTTATATCTATCCTTGCAAAAAGGCGACACGAGCAATACCGACTTTTCATACAAAGTAGCCATGTGCTATTTGTTATTGAACATGGATCATTCAAAAGCAATACCATTCTTAAAGCAAATTTTGAATCGCAAAGATGCTCCAAGTGATACGTATTTAAGATGGGGCTATGCCTTGCATTATGCAAATCGTTTCGACGAAGCGATCGCTGCGTATGTTTTCTATAAAGAATCATTAAAGGGAAAGCCGGATGAGTTTTACGAAGTAATTCGGCAAATTGAGATGTGTAACAATGCGAAGGAGCTAGTTCAGCATCCCGTGGATGTGGAGTTTGAACATCTTGGTAAGATGGTGAATTCGCCTTATCAAGACTACAATCCATTTGTTTCGGCGGATGAATCCTATCTTGTATTTAGTACTCGCCGGCCAGGTGCCAATGGCGGTGCTGACGAGTATGGGGTCCTTAACGCAGATATCTATTTTTCCACGATGCGATTAGGAGCATGGATAAAGTCCAAATCAATTGGCCCAGCCATTAATAGCATGAACGATGAGGAAGTTATCGGTTTTAGTCAGGATGGAAGCGAGTTGCTTATTTATTCGAATGGTGATGACAAGGGCTTGAACGAACTTTATTATTCAAAATTGAGTGGCAAGGCCTTCGGTAAAATGATTCCTTTTCCGCCATCCATCAATAGCCCCGAATTAGAGACAGGCGCTTCGCTCTCTCCAGATGGGAAAACACTTTATTACTCGAGCGAAGGGAACGGGGTAGGTGGGAGAGACCTTTTTAAATCGATTGCATTACCTGATGGCGGATGGAGCCCAGCCATCAATCTAGGCAACGTAATAAATACCGAGTTCGACGAGGATGCGCCTTCGATTAGCCCAGACGGGAAGACCTTGTATTTTAGCTCTAAAGGTCATAACAGCATGGGAGGGTTCGATATTTTTGAGAGTGATTATAATGAAGCGACGGATAGTTGGTCTGCCCCTCAAAACATTGGCTACCCGATTAATACCGCTGATGACAATTTGTATTTCTCCTTATCTGGACAGGGAAAGCATGCCTATATTTCTGCTGTTCGGCCTGACGGATTCGGTGATTTAGATATCTACAAAGTCACGTTCAAAAAAATAGCGGATAACGATAATCAAACCCTTATTTTAGGGAAAGTGCTCGATGTTGACTCTATTCAAGAGCCAGTGCATATTACCTACCAAAAAAAGTCGGCAAGCGGCATCCTTGGACTTTATACTCCCAATTCCCGAACAGGCAAGTTTGTGATATCATCAAGCCAAGGTACATTTATCCTGCGTGCTGTAGCCGATTGTTTTCAACCCTTTGAGAAGGAGATCGCAATTCCGGATATAGATCAACCGCAAGAACTAAGCATAGAAATAAAACTGATTCCAATTCAAAAATAACAAATTACCAATCCATGAAGCTTAACCTAACGCGCCCCATTGCCTTTTTTGATTTGGAAACCACCGGCACGCAACCTGCAACCGATCGTATTGTTGAAATAGCAATTCATAAAATCTTACCAAGTGGTGAAGCGGAAACCTATGTTCGCCGAGTCAATCCAGGCATGCCCATTCCCGCAGGAGCATCTGCCGTTCATGGAATTTTTGACGAGGATGTTAAGGATGCTCCTACTTTTCGGATGCTGTCTGAAGAAATAAAAAACTTCTTAGATTCAACAGATCTTGCCGGATTTAATTCAAATCGCTTTGATATACCTATGTTGGTTGAGGAGTTTTTGCGCATAGGTGTCGAGTTCGACATGCAAGGCAGACGTACGATAGACATCTTGCATATTTTTCATAAGATGGAGCAACGCAACCTCACCGCTGCTTATAAATTTTATTGTGGCAAAGAGCTTAGCAATGCGCACCAAGCCGAAGCTGACGTTATTGCTACTTACGAGGTAGCAATGGCCCAGCTCGATCGCTATTCTGAATTAGAGAACGATGTCGATTTTTTGCATCGTTTCACTAGTAATGATGCAATGGTCGACTTTGGAGGACGCATCGTTAAAGACCCTAACGGGTTGGAGCTTTTTAACTTTGGGAAGCACAAGGGGAAGTCGGTTAAAGAAATTTTAACAAAAGAGCCTTCGTATTATAATTGGATGATGGATGGGGATTTTCCTTTACACACAAAAAAAATGCTGAAAGAACTTAAAAGTAAATACCTCGGAAAATGAAGATTATATGTATAGGTAGAAACTACCTAGCTCATGCAAAAGAGCTAAACAATGAAGTGCCCGACGAGCCTGTTATCTTTTTAAAGCCCGATACAGCCAAAATTCCCGGTAAAAAAGTTTTCTTTTTGCCTGACTTTTCAAAGGATGTGCATCATGAGCTTGAGGTAGTGCTAAAGATTTCTAGGAACGGGAAGAACATTGCCGAGAAATTCGCACATCGCTATTTTGACGAGCTCTCGCTTGGCATCGACTTCACCGCCCGCGATCTGCAAAATAAACTGAAAGCCAAGGGTTTGCCCTGGGAATTAGCGAAGGCTTTCGATGGCTCTGCACCTACGGGGAAGTTTGTGCCATTAGCAAATTATCCACCTGTATTGGATTTCCACTTAAACGTTAATGGAAAAACGGTGCAACACGGCAATACACAAGATTTGATCTTTTCCTTTGCCAAGATAGTCTCTTTCGCATCTTCTTATTTTACCCTGCTTAAAGGAGATCAGATTTTCACAGGAACACCTGCTGGTGTTGGGCCCGTAAAAAAAGGAGATAAATTAGAGGCCTATCTTTTTGAAGAGAAAATCTTAGACCTGGATATTCGATAAAGGGTTATTAACAATTCAAAAGTGAAAAAAAAAATTACAATTGGATTGCAAATTAAGAAATTACTATACCTTTGCACCCTATAACAACAAAAAACTTAATTAAAATGAAAAAATTCCTTACGATTGCAATTGTTGGTGCTATGTTCGCAGTTTATTCTTGTGGACCAAGTGCTGAAGAAAAAGCTGCTGCTGAAAAAGCTGCTGCTGACTCCACTGCTGCTGTTGAAGCTGCTGCCGCTGCTACTGCTCAAGCTGCTGCTGATTCTATGGCTGCTGCTGCTGCTGCTGAAGCAACTGCTGCTGCTGAGAAAGCTGCTGCTGACTCTGCTGCTGCCGCTGCTGCTGCTGCACCAAAAGGTGGAAAAAAGAAGTAATTCTAATTACACTTTAAAAAAAAAGAGCGCTATGCGCTCTTTTTTTTTTGCCATAACTAAACGGTTTCAATAGCTCGTTAAAGAAAGTAATTAATCTAGTTTTTTTCGCTCCTCTCGAAGTTCATCCAAGGCATGCATACAAAGCTGCTCGGCCTTGTGAACGAGTGTTGGAATGCGATCTAGGTGTGTTTTTGTTTCAGAGTAGTTTTCAATCATTTCCATGGTTTCCTTTAATCGACTAATGCCTACGAAGCCAATTCCTGGTTTCATTCGATGCGCAAGGATGCCAAGCTCTTCATAATTGCCTGCTTCCAGGTATTTTTTTAATGTGTCAATAGCTGGAGGAGTTTGCTGTAGAAACACATCAATCATTTCCTTCATAAAGTCAGTACTGCCTGCGGCTAGTTCTAAGAGATAACTTAAATCTGTTAGTCGCTCTTGCTCTAGCGAAGCGGATACTTCTGCAGTGCTAGTAGGAAGCTCATCTTTGGGCTCCAACAGTTCAGCATCTGGCAAATGGAACAGGATAGCGTTGAATAAATCGTTGATCTGAAAGGGCTTTGATAAATAGTCATTCATGCCTGCATCTATGCATTTGTCTCTTTCCGTTGCACTAGCAAAGGCCGTCATGGCAATAATAGGGACGGCCTTCTCTCCAGCAGCACGAATTGAGCGCGTAGCATCATAGCCATTCATTTCCGGCATCTGAATATCCATAAATATGAGGTCGTAATGATCCGAATGGGTTTTTGAAACACACTCCGTGCCTGTTGATGCAATAGTGACTTGCAAACCCCATCGAGTTAATAATCGGCTTATGAATAATTGGTTGACGGGGTCATCCTCTGCCAGTAGTATATTGCCTTTTCTAAATTGGCGTTTTCCGATCTGCTGATGACTGTTGTCAAAATCGTTTTTGGTTTTTTCGGCAATAATGCCCTTTTTAAAGGGGATCTCAAAGCTAAACTCCGTGCCCTCGCCTTCTTTGCTTTTAACTTCAATAACACCCCCTTGTAGCTCCACGAGTTTTTTAACGATGGTAAGCCCTAAGCCTGTTCCACCATACATTCGGGTGGTCGTATCCTCTGCCTGGATGTAAGATTCAAAGACACTCTCAATGCGCTCGGCGGGTATACCTATACCCGTATCTCGTATACTGAATCGTATACTAGCAGAAAAACTGTTCTGGGAAATTAATTGTGTGCGCAGTTCAACAATCCCCTTGGGTGTAAACTTGATGCTGTTGCTGATCAGATTTAAAAGAATCTGCCCCAAACGCAGCGAGTCGCCAATCAGCTGATCATGTATCTGGTTGTCGTGAACCATCCGAAGCCGGATGCCTTTTTCCTCGGCTTTTGGGCGCATTAAAGCCACCATGCTTTGAAGCGTCTGGCTAAGCTGAAACCCTGTCTTTTCAAGCTCCATCTTGCCTGAATCAATCTTTGATACATCAAGAATGTCTTTTATCAAGGATAATAAATTGTCTGCCGATAGTTTTATGGCGGTAGAGAACTCGCGCTGTTCCGCTGTTAATCCGGAGTCGAGGAGCAAATCAATAATGCCAGAAATTCCGCTTAATGGGGTGCGCATTTCATGACTCATATTGGCTAAGAAGCGTTCTCTCGATTTTAACGTTTGCTCAATCACTTGCCTCGAGTGTAAAAGCTCCAACTCGCTTTTGCGTCGTTCTTCAAGATCAGAGAATACGATTCGATAGGTTGCGGGATAATCGCCCTTGCTTTTAATGTATTTTGCATTCATCATGAGATGCAAAAGCCGGCCATCTTGCGTTCTGCATTCTAATTCCTCATTAATTACAAGACCAGTTTCTTTCATAGCACTGGCTACAGCTTCAAAACGGCCTAGGCCCACAGGCGAAAACAAGTGTGTATAGGCGTTCATTTTTAGAAGCTCCTCTTTGTGATAGCCAAACCATTTCTGCGTCATAAGGTTGGCTGAGTAAATTGTCCCATCAAGCCCAATGGATAAGAAGCCAAAGGGAATATCAGAAAAGATGGCCTCAGCACTATTACTAACAGCGTTCTCCTCTATCGTTTGAATAGATTTAGTTGAAGAGGTGTCTGGTGTTACTGATTTTCTATTTGAAGATAGTATAAGGTAAGCCAATCCAATTATTGAAAGGCTAACACCCTCAATCAAGAGGGAGGCATTATCGCCTATTACCCTTCTAAAAAGAATAAAACAAATAAGTAAACCAAGTAATAGGCCTGTGAAAAGGAGACGTAAATTGGTGGTGGTGCTTTGTGGCTTTTGCATAGGAAGAAGATGAGCAGTGCTCATTGGTTCCCAAGATACGAAAAAGACGGATAAAGGTTAGGAGTGAAGGTTGTCTTGACTGCTTGGAAACTGTTTCTTAGCAATCCGAAGGATGGCTTTATTTAATTCAAAAACAGTTTCCTGGTCTTTGGTAATGTAATCGAAAGCACCTTCGCCAAACATATTGATTGCAATTTTCAAGTCCTGCTGTGCTGAAATGACCAATACCGGAAGGTCTAGGTTGGCTTTCTTGATGCGTTTCAAGGTTTCTAGACCATTGATTCCTGGTAAATTGTAATCTAGAATGATAAAATCTGGATTTAAATGAAGGTTGCTTACGCACTCCTCTCCAGTACTAAATTTTCGGATGCAGAAATCTCCTTCTTTGCTAAGCTTGTGCTCGAGCATCAAGGCATACATTTCGCTGTCTTCGACAATAAACGCTAGCATGTTGGAGGTGCTGTTTAAAAACATATTGAGTATCAAAGATAATTTTAGAAAATTCGATTCGATAGGTTTTTCGATAAGCAGATTAGAAAATGCGATGAATGGAAGGAAACCACAATTTCTCTTTGTTGATAATTATGGTTATATCTTTATTAAAGCCCAACGAAGGTTCCCTTGGCTGAATTGGTACTTTAGCGAACATTATATAAAAACACATTTCAATGCGCTCGCTTCGTTCTCTTTATGCCGTCATTTTAGGCCTGATCCTAATTTCTATTTGTTCCTTTTCGGCAGAACAATTGCGCAGTCAGCCGCCATTTATTGATGCGCAAAGCAATGAATGGGTTGATTCGGTTTTCAATTCCTTAACAATAGAGCAGCGTATTGGCCAGCTTTTTATGGTTGCCGCATACTCGAATAAAGATCAAACACATATTGATCAAATTAACAACCTGGTAAGCAATTACAACATCGGTGGTTTGATTTTTTTTCAAGGAGGCCCTGTTCGGCAAGCGCTACTCACAAATGCGTATCAAGCAAAAGCGAAAACCCCTTTGCTTATTTCTATTGATGCTGAATGGGGCTTGGCCATGCGACTTGATAGCACCGTGCGCTTTCCAAAGCAAATGACACTGGGTGCAATGCAAGATAATACAATGATCTACGACATGGGCACCGAGATTGCTAGGCAATGCAAGCGCATGGGAATTCACATCAACTTTGCTCCTGTGGTAGATGTAAACAACAACCCGGCGAACCCCGTAATCAATAACCGATCGTTTGGCGAGAGTAAGCAAGCCGTTACAGCTAAAGGAATCGCCTACATGAAAGGGCTGCAAGATCATGGCGTGCTGGCCAATGCCAAGCACTTTCCTGGTCATGGCGATACGGATACAGACAGTCACAAGGCTCTGCCAATCGTTAAACATTCAAAAGCGGAGATGGATACGCTTGAACTTTTTCCTTTCAAAGGATTGATCGCCGGCGGTTTAGGTAGCATGATGGTTGCGCATTTGTATATACCATCCTACGACACAACAAAAAACACCGCATCTACTTTATCCAAAGCCGTTGTAACTGAATGTCTTCAAAACGACCTCTGTTTTCAGGGATTAATCTTTACGGATGCCTTAAATATGAAAGGTGTCAGTTCCTTTTTTGAGCCCGGTATTGTTGATGTTAAAGCACTTTTAGCGGGCAACGATGTGCTGCTTTTTTCGGAAGATGTGCCGCGCGCAATTTTAGAAATTAAAAAAGCCGTTTTTAAAAACGACATCAGTATGCAGGAAATTGATCGTCGTGTTAAAAAAGTGCTGAGCACTAAATATTGGGCGGGTTTAAATGCCTATAAACCCATTGAATTGAACAACCTTTTAACCGATTTAAATCCGAGCACGGCCTATAATTTAGACAGTAAGTTATACGAGCAGGCTCTAACCTTGTTGAAAAACAAGAACAACATACTTCCATTTCAACGCCTTGACACTTTAAGACTAGGTGCTTTGGCTCTCAATGATTCGGGCTACAACACCTTTCAGAAGATGCTTGGTATGTATGCTCCGATAAAAACAATGCAGCTCGGTCTCGGTGCTCCTGCTGTTAAACTCGATACGGTGCTGACCGAATTATCCAAGTGCAACGCAGTTATTGTTAGTGTGCATGGCACCAATACCAATCCTGAAAAGAACTTCGGAATTACCGCACAAACCATCGCGGCCGTAACTGCCTTGCAGCAGAAAACAAAAGTGATCTTGGTGGTCTTTGGAAATCCGTATTGCCTTTCAAAAATAATAGGGGCCGACAATGTGGACGCCCTCGTTATGGCCTATGAAGATTTAGATATTCCGCAAAGCAAGGCGGCGCAGCTTCTTTTTGGCGGGGTGTCTGCACAGGGACGGCTTCCTGTTACGGCTTCCGCTTCCTTTCGTTTAGGCGATGGCATTCCAACGCCTTCGCCAACGCGTCTGGCCTATGCATTGCCTGAAGAGGTTGGTATTTCATCAAACGACTTGCAACGCATCGATACCTTGGCCCTGCGTGCTATTCAACAGGAGGCAACTCCGGGTTGCCAGATCTTGGTGGCGAAAAATGGCAAGGTAATTTATTACAAGTCTTTTGGATATCACACCTACGCACAAAACTTCGTTACCCAAGATAAACCCTTGCCTGTATTAAACACCGATATCTATGATATCGCATCCATCACCAAGGTTGCGGCTTCCGCTTTATCAGTTATGAAGGAGTACGACGATGGTAAAATAGAGTTAGATAAAAAGCTTCCCCGTTATTTGCCGGAGTTGAAAAACTCAAACAAAAAAGATGTTTCCATTCGGGAGATGCTTACGCACCAAGCGGGTTTGCAAAGTTGGATTCCCTTTTGGATGAACACCGTTAAAGACGGAAAGCTCATGAAGGAATATTACCGCGCATCGCCCGAGCCCAATTTTACAACACGCGTTGCACAGAACTTATATATCCGTAACGATTATCCGGATAGCATATGGGGGCAGATCGTAGCTTCACCTGTTAAAGATCCAGGCAAATATGTGTACAGCGATCTGGGGCTTATGATTACTCAAAAAATCATTGAGCAAGAAGAAAAACAGAGCCTCGAAAGCTTTGCAACCTCTTCTTTCTATGCCCCGCTTGGCCTCCCTGTACTTGGCTTTAAACCGCGTCAGCGTTTTCCTTTGGAGCGCATTGTACCAACCGAAAACGATGTGCGCTTTAGAAAGCAGTTGTTGCAAGGGGATGTGCATGACCCGGCTGCTGCCATGAAGGGTGGTGTAAGTGGACACGCCGGTGTTTTTTCGGATGCCAACGACCTCGCTATCATCATGCAGATGCTCATGAACGGAGGGCAGTATGGTGGTCAGCGCTACTTTCAAGAATCGACGGTTGCTGAATTCACCAAACAACAATACGTAGAAAATGAAAACAGAAGAGGGATCATCTTCGATAAACCCGAAGTCGACTTTTCGAAAAATGGTCCGACAGCGCACGATGCTTCGTCAAAAACATTCGGACACACCGGATTCACTGGAACGTGCATGTGGGCTGATCCCGAACATCAACTTGTTTTTGTGTTTCTGTCCAATCGTGTAAACCCGGATGCCACCAATTCCAAATTAAGCGACCTCAATGTCCGAACCAATATTCAACAAGTGGTTTACGATGCAATCTTGAAAAACAAAAAATAAGCGTTTTTAATTTGTCTGAAAGCGCTGTATTTTGCGTGTTTTCGCGACTATGATAAAAATCCTTTTGCATCTGCATATATTTTATAGTTTTGCATCGCAAAAAACCGATAACACGTGGGACCATCCGCACTGATTTTACTCATTATCTGCGCTGTAGCATTTTCTGCCGGCGGCATCTTCTTCTCCAAGATTTTGATGACCTACTCAAAAAATCCTGTCAAACAACAGGCTTATGAGTGCGGTATTCCAACAAGCACAACCTCTTGGGTGCAATTTCCGGTAGGTTATTACCTGTTCGCCTTGGTTTTTTTGGTTTTTGATGTGGAGCTGGTATTTCTTTATCCTTGGGCTGTTGTAGCTAAACAGGTGGGAATGCTCGCTTTAGTTGAAATCGTTATTTTTTTATTCATCCTTTTCCTGGGCCTGCTCTATGCACACAAGAAAGGGGCATTAAAATGGATGTAGTTTAAAACGCTTCAAGAATGTCAGATACAATTCAAAATACAACACCTAAAGTTCCTTTTCCTGGTCAGGTAATCCCTACAGCAGGTGGTGGTATCATTACCAGTAAATTGGATGATGTGATAAACTGGGCGCGTTCCAATTCTCTTTGGCCATTGGTGTTCGGTACCAGCTGCTGCGCAATTGAAATGATGAGCACCGCTTCTGCTAAATACGATTGGAGTCGTTTTGGCTTTGAAGTGGCTCGCGCAACACCTCGCCAAGCCGATGTCATTATTATTGCTGGCACTATCGTAAATAAGATGGCGCCTGTATTAAAACGCCTGTACGATCAGATTCCCGATCCTAAATATGTAATTGCGATGGGCGCTTGCGCCACTTCAGGCGGTCCGTTTTTTTACAATACTGCGGCTGTCGTAAAAGGCGCCGACCATATAATCCCCGTTGATGTTTACATCGCGGGCTGTCCTCCTCGTCCTGAGGCTTTGTTGCACTCCTTGATAAGTCTGCAAGACAAAATCAAAGCGGGTTTGACGCGTGAACAAATTAAAGCAGGATTGTAAGTATGAACAAGGAAGAATTAAAAACAAAACTGGCCGAGCTGCTACCTGCGCTTCCTGCCGACGATACATCAACTTGGCTTTCACTTCCTATCGATGCATCGGAATTGCTTAGTGTGATGCCCCTGCTGCGCAAAGAGCTTGACCTGGATTTTATGTTTTGCGTTACGGGTGTGGATTGGAAAACCCATTTTTCAGTCGTGTATCATCTAACGTCCACAAAAGATAGAAGCACCGTATTGGTGGTTAAAGCCAAAGTGGCCGACCGCGAGAATCCCTCCATTGCTACTGTATGCGACATTTGGCGGACAGCCGAGTTTCATGAGCTGGAGGCCTATGATTTTTTTGGTATCGTTTTCACTGGGCATCCAGGACTACGCCGTCTTTTTTTACCAGAGGATTGGAAAGGGTGGCCGATGCGCAAAGACTATTCCGATCCTGTAAATATGATCACGCTCTAAGGGTATAATACAATGTATAGCACACGCGAAGAAATTGGTACCAACGAAGAAGGAGATCTGATAATTAATATCGGTCCTCAACACCCGTCAACACACGGTGTGTTGCACCTGGTGGTTACCTTGAGTGGTGAGACGATCAAAAAAGTAGAACCCCATTTGGGATACATTCATCGCTCGATCGAGAAAATGTGTGAAAGCCTGAATTATCGGCAGTTCATCTACTCGACGAGCCGCATGGATTACCTCTCGTCCCATATCAACAATCAAGGCTGCGCGCTTGCCGTTGAGCAAGGACTTGGAATAGAGGTTCCTGCTCGCGCACAGGCAATACGTGTGCTCATGGCCGAACTTACACGCCTTGCTTCGCATCAACTCTGGTGGGCTGCGCTTGCCATGGATCTTGGGGCAATCACGCCTTTCTTTCATGCTTTCCGTGAGCGTGAGCTCATTAACGAAATAATGGAAGAAACCTGCGGCGCTCGCTTAACCATGAACTACTCTGCGCCTGGTGGTGTCATGTATGATTTGCATCCGAATTTTCAAGCTCGTGTTAAATCCTTCATAACCGAGTTCAAAGGAAAAATCGACGAGTACGATGAGCTCGTAACTGGGAATGTGATTTTTCAAGCGCGTATGAAAGGCGTAGGCTTCATCTCCAGAGAAGACGCTATCTCTTACGGCTGCTCCGGGCCTACAGCTAGAGGCAGTGGAATATCTTCCGATATCCGTAAAGTGGCTCCTTATGATGGCTATGATAAATTGCAGTTTGACGAGTCGCTCGAGACAGCTGGCGACTGCTTTGCCCGCTACCTTGTAAGGATGCGCGAGATGCGTACGTCCTTAGCAATCATCGAGCAACTGATTGATTCTATTCCAGAAGGCGATTTTCAAGCCAAAACGAAAGCCGTACTTAAGTTGCCAAAAGGCGAATACTACTCGCGTGTAGAAACAGCTCGCGGTGAGTTTGGAGTATATATAATCAGTGAAGGCGCAATGACGCCGTATCGCATTAAATATCGCTCGCCAGGGTTTTCAAACCTAAGCGCGCTTGACCATATGTCTCGAGGAGCCAAAATTGGTGATCTCGTTGCAATGATGGGTACTTTAGATCTGGTAATTCCAGATATCGACCGTTAATATTCATGAACCATTAATAACTGCCCATTGCCAGCTCTACATCAAATAGTTAGTCAATTGCATGCTTGGATCATAGCACATCTTCCAACGGTGCCTGCTTTCCTGCTTGAAATGGTGCTCATTGGCGGCGCCGTAATCACATTCTTTGCAGTGATGGGCCTTGTCCTTGTACTTATGGAACGCAAAGTGTCTGCCTACATGCAGATTCGTGTTGGCCCTGATCGCGTTGGTTACAAAGGGAGTTTGCAAACCGTTGCTGATACATTAAAGCTGCTGCTTAAAGAAGGTATCACGCCGAATGGTGCGGATAAGCTGATGTTTAATCTCGCACCGTATATAGTGATGTGCACATCGATGTTGCTCATGGCGCCTATCGCCTTTGCAGCAGGACTTCAAATTTGGGACATCAACATCGGGGTGCTTTTTATTTCT
>CANFOZ010000026.1 GCA_947448795.1 Bacteroidota bacterium | reverse complement strand
TGGCTTATTAGGTAGATT
This sequence comes from Bacteroidota bacterium, assembly GCA_947448795.1. Lineage (GTDB taxonomy): Bacteria > Bacteroidota > Bacteroidia > AKYH767-A > JAHEYN01 > CANFOZ01. The sequence continues at coordinate 31,731 of CANFOZ010000026.1, read as the reverse complement.
GTATTGGTATTCTGTTTTGCCTTTTCATGGATTAATTTTTAATGGAATGATCCATAAAATTGCTTCAGCCAAAGTGTAAGTACCCCATTTTTAGGACTGCTTGTAAGTGAACGCGTTGGGTTTCTCTAATTTTAATGCGTCCGCGTTTTAGAGGTGCTTATACGCCCTCGCTTTTTGCGAAAAACACGTTTGAAAAAAGATTTTTTATATTTTTGTTTGAGCAATCTAGTCCAGCAAAAAACGACAGTTACTATCGCATAATCTATAAAGCTAGCATTGATTATTCCCCGCAAAACGAGGACACCATGCGTATGCTTATGCTTAGTAGGCGAGTTTAAGCAATAAAACAAAAACACCGTGAAAAGTAAAAATGCATTTCTTACTGCTTTAGCAATTCTTGGACTTTCGACAGCATCCCTTGCTCAGGTTGTCCCATCCTATGTTCCATCGAATGGCCTATTGGGTTGGTGGCCTTTCAATAACAATGCGAATGACGAAAGCGGAAACGGCTATCATGGAACAAATCACGGAGCGTCGATAACTCTTGACCGTTTTGGTAACGCAAACGCTGCCTATGCATTTAATGGAGTGAGCAGCTACATCAACATTCCCTACAACCCCAACTTAACCCCTACCAACTACTCCGTTTCGGCTTGGGTAAAAACAGCCATCGTGCCCAATCAGCAAAAAGTGATTTTTGCCCAGGGCATGGGAAGGCCGCAGGTGGCCATCACAAATGCAGGTAAGGCCGTCACATCCTGGTTTTCAACCAGCGGCGCATTCCCATATATCACATCTTCGGGCACCATAACCAACAACGTCTGGCGTCATGTGGTAGCTATTTCTACTGGTGCAATGCTTTACATCTATGTCGACAGCGTGCTTCAAAGCAGCATCTCCACCAGTAGTTATTCATATTCCAATTGCAGCAACTTCGACCTGCAGATTGGCGGCTTCAACACGCCTAGTACAGCATGCGGAAACAATCCTCCAGGCATCGACATGATTTTAAATGGCGACATCGATGATATTGGATTATGGAACCGAGCTCTCAGCCAACAGGAGATAGCAGACTTATTCAACGGTCCTGTATGTACTTTATCCATTACTACACAGCCTGCAAACCAAAGCGCCTCTGTGGGCGGCACTGCCCGCTTCATTGCTGCAGCCTCCGATCCCAATGCAACATACCAGTGGAATTTCAATCCTATAAGCAATGGATGTGTATATGATGGAATTAACAACGACACCCTCACTGTTTCAAATATTGGCAGCAGCAACGACAACCAAGAGTTTCAATGCTATATTTCGATGGGAGAAGTAAACTGCAACGATACTACTGTCACGGCTCTGCTGACCGTAACGAACAGCACCGGAATTGAATCCGCTCTTACTAACACCTCCTTCTCGATTTTCCCTAACCCCGCCGTCAACGAACTGGCCATTGCCACGGGCCGCGAACTACTGGGTAAGCACTACAGCCTCTGCGATATACAAGGGCGCATTGTCAAAGAAGGTAGTATCCTTAATGAAAAAACAACCGTTGACCTTCATCGTGTGGAATGCGGCATGTACTTTATTCGCATCGGCGAAACCTACAAAAAAGCGTTTCAAGTAGTAGCGCATTAAGCGCATCCAACATTATAAAGAGGGCGAAGGGTAATTCAATCGCCTTTTTTGTGGCAAATTTGCTTAAGCCAAAGGGTGCTGCTACTTATGCTTGATTTACCAATGGTAAGCGCTAGTTGGTAGCAGCAATTTTATGGATGCTGCTCAATTGAAAACTAAATCTGGCATACATTCACAAGCTATATTTGCAAAGGCCGTTTTTACACTAAAACCCATTGAAATGAAGATTCGTATTCAGTCCATAAGGAACAAAAATATGCATTGATCAGCGAATTCAAGCTTTACATCTTGAAGGAGTTCCAACGACTTAAGACGGAAGAAAATGAACGCTTGAAATCGAAAAAAATGCTCTTCTAGTCTACATTAATATCCAATAGGTTTCCTGGGTTTGTTGGGTGGATTGATAATCTGTTTTATTGCATCAAAAAGAACGAGAATGTCCATTTCGTGCTTATCGTGGCGCTCACCCTGCAACATTAACGAATGCTCTAATTTCTCGAGCTTATTAAGCAGTTCCTTATTTGCGGAGAGTATGGACCTGAACTTTACATACACACGCATGATTCGGATATTCATGGCAATCGCTGCCGGACTGTTAAGCACGCTGGATAGCATCAAAACCCCATGCTCTGTAAAGACATTAGGCAGCTTTCGCCGACCTCCCCAACTTGAAGTCGCAAATTGCGACTTCAAGATTTGTAATTCGTTTGGAGTGACTTGAAACATAAAATCCTCCGGAAAGCGCATTCGGTTCCTATTCACCTGCTCGTTCAAGCGTTTGGTTGGAATACCATAAAGCAAGGCCAAATCTTGGTCAAGCATGACTTTATGTCCCCGAATCCAGTGAATCTTTTCTAAGATTTGCTCCTCCTCAACTTCTAGCTTGTGTTTTTTACTCATGTTTTTAATTTTTTCACTCACTCAAAAATAAGCTCACAGGGTCGCGTTATTTATACTTCATTAAAATTCGGCAGATTATAGCAGGAAATTGGCAGCTTTTGCATTTATTCGGCTATTACAAGCGAATCTCGAACATTGCGACTTCAAGAATTGCAATTCAATAGATACCGGCCCTTCGACAGGGGTTCGACTTCGCTCACCCTAAAAGCTCAGGGACCAGAATAGCTCTCGGGGACTGTTCCTCTCTTTCTCGCTCTTACTCTCTCTCCTGCTCTTTTTCCTTATCTTTACACTCCTTTTCCCACCGCATGATCTCCACCCGCACCAAAGAACTGATTCTTGAAACCGCCCGCATCGAAGAGGTGGTGGGCGAGTTCGTGAAGCTCAAGAAGCGCGGTGGTAACATGTTAGGCCTTTGTCCATTCCATCACGAGAAGTCGCCGTCCTTCAACGTCAACCCACAACGCAACATCTACAAATGCTTCGGCTGCGGCAAAGGAGGTGATGCAGTCACTTTCATCATGGAGCACGAGCACTTCACCTTCCCCGAAGCGCTGCGCTACCTGGCCCGCAAGTACCAGATCGAGGTAGAAGAAGATGCGAGCAACGAAGAAAATAAAGAGCAACAGCAAGAGCGAGAGAGTCTTTATATTGTGTCGGGCTATGCACAGCGCTATTTTACCGAGCAGCTGCTCACTGGCAACGAGGGCAAAGCTGTCGGACTCAGTTACTTTCATGAACGCGGCTTTCGCGACGACATCATTGCCAAGTTCCAGCTGGGCTATTCGCCGGGCGAATGGGAAGTGTTCAGCAAAGCGGCGCTAGCCGAGGGCTACGAAGCCAAATACCTCGTACAAACAGGACTAAGCATCGCCGCAGAAACGCCCGAAGGACAAACACCACCCGCTACACCCAAGATCCACGACCGTTTCCGCGGGCGTGTGATGTTTCCGATACATAACCTTAGTGGTCGAGTCATCGGCTTTGGTGGAAGGATCCTGAAAAGCGATGCCAAAGCGGCCAAGTACCTGAACTCGCCCGACAGCGACATCTATCACAAAAGCCAGGTTTTGTATGGCATTTTTTATGCGAAGAAAGACATCATCGCACAGGATAATTGCTACTTGGTGGAAGGCTACACCGATGTTATTTCGATGCACCAGTGCGGCGTGGAGAATGTTGTTGCTTCGTCGGGCACCTCGCTAACAACGGATCAAATTCGGCTGATAAGCCGATACACCAAAAACATAACGGTGCTGTACGATGGCGATGCGGCAGGTATTAAAGCCTCGCTGCGTGGCATCGATATGATCCTCGAAGAAGGTCTCAATGTGCGTGTTGTTCAGTTTCCGGAAGGCGAGGATCCCGATTCCTTTGCACGCCGCTCCACTACCGAAGAACTGCGTACATACATCACCCGCCAAGCTGTCGATTTCATCCGCTTTAAAGCGGGGCTGCTCATGCAGGATGCGGCGGGCGATCCGGTGCGCAAAGCGGCATTGATTCGCGACATCGTTGAATCCATCGCCAAGGTGCCCGACGCCATTTTGCGCTCGGAGTATATCAAGGACTGCAGCAGAACCATGGATATCGGCGAGCAGATACTCATTGCCGAGGTGAATAAAATGGCTAGGCAGCAACAGAAAAAAAATCTGCCCAGCGATCAACAGAACGATTACAGAGATCTCGAAGAGCTGCTGCCTCATACCATCCAGCCCGATTCTTCGCTAAAAAAACGCAGCACCGAACATCAGGAGCGCGATATCCTCCGTCTGCTTTTTAATTACGGACACCTCACCTTCAAGTTCGATATACCCGACACCGAAGAGTCGCAGATGCTCGGCATTGCGCCCTTCATCGTGCACGAAATACAGGCCGACGAGATGGAGTTTGAAAACGAACTGTATGGCCGTTTCTTCAAGGAATTCGAGACTATCGCTAACGATCTAGTGATGCCGGAAGGAAGCACACGCAGCAAGCAAGAAAACCATTTCCTCAGTCATGCCGACAGCGCACTGCGTATGCTTGCCGTTGATTTGGTTAGCACGCAACACCTCCTTAGCGAACAGTGGAAAGAGAAGCATAAAATCAATGTGCCGCGCGAAGACGAACTGCTAAAGGCAGCCGTTTACGGAGCTTTATACTCCCTAAAACTGAGGAAGCTTCAAATTATGGCTGAAGCATTGATTATTCAGATCAAAGAAGAAAAAGACGAAGACACCGTGATGCAACTCATGGCAGAGATGCAGCTGATTGATCAGCTGAAAGCCAAGATGGCTGCTTTAAAGGGAACGGTGCTGCTTTCTTAAAGACTAGCGCAAACCTGCCTGCATCTTCAAAAACCCAACTTCCTTCTCTGTTAACGCACGGTAGCTGCCGCGCATGAGCTCCTTCTTGGTGATGCCAGCAAAGGATGTTCGGTCGAGGCGTGTGATCTCATAGCCGAGTGCTTCGAAGATACGACGGACAATGCGGTTACGCCCCGAATGCAGCTCCACAATCACCGCTGTTTTATCACGCACCTCGGTAGAGTAGGTCACCTGATCCACTTCCGCAAAACCATCTTCAAGCTCCACGCCATTCAACAAGGTTTCATAATCGGCTTTGGTGAACGGACGGTTGAGCTGCACGAGATAAATCTTTTTGATCTTGTGCGCAGGATGAGTCAAGCGCTTGGTGAGATCGCCATCGTTGGTGAAGATCAGAATGCCTGTGGTGGCACGGTCGAGACGACCCACCGGATACATGCGCTCTTTGCATGCACCATCCAACAAAGCCATCACCGTCTTACGCTCCAAAGGATCGTCGGTCGTTGTGATATAATCTTTTGGTTTATTCAATACATAGTAAACCTTGCGTTCACCATTGATAACCTTGTCGTGAAACTTAACCTCGTCGGTATCGCTGATACGGGCTCCGAGCTCGCTTACAATCTTGCCGTTCACTGTTACTACTCCTGCGGAGATGAAATCATCCGCCTCGCGGCGTGAACAGATGCCGGCATTGGCGATGAATTTATTCAAGCGTGTGGTGCCTGGTGTCTCGGCCTCTTCTGCACCACGAGGTGCCTTTTTGCGAAAACCGGAGACCGCCTTCGGGGCTTTGCCTCTAAAGAAACGCTTCTCTTCCGTCTTGCGAGCCGGTTTAGGCTTGCCCGACCAACCACGTGCTTGGGTTTTCTTTTTTTCGAAAAAATTATCCTCGCCACTTGGCTTGGTGGCTGGTTTCTTTACAAACTTCTTTTTCTTTTTGTCGCCATCACCCGAACGGGCTGGACGGTCCGACTTACCACGCTCCTCGTAAGGACGCACTGGACGGTCGCCACCACCACGCTCTTCACTTGTGCGGGCTGGACGGGTCGGGCGATCACTACCGCCGCGCTCTTCGCTGCGACGAACAGGTCGACTGCTGCCTCCACGCTCTTCGCCAGTTCGTGCTGGACGTACAGGACGGTCGCTACCACCACGCTCTTCGCCAGTGCGCATCGGACGCACAGGACGGTCGCTACCACCACGCTCTTCACCAGTGCGCGCTGGACGTACAGGGCGATCACTACCACCACGCTCTTCGGTGCGACGTACAGGTCGTCCAGTTGGACGATCACCGCCACGGCGCTCGCGAGAAGGGCCTGAAAAACTGCGTTTAGGTGACGCTCCGCGGTCGTCTTGACGGCGTTCGCTTGCAGCGCCTTCGCCAGCACGGGTATCGCGTTTTTCTCCACGCTCAGAAGTGTTGGGGCCGCGTTTACCTTTACCGGGAAATGATTTTTTCATGATGTTTGATTGTTGCACAAATGTAGCAAAGAAATCCGTGAGCATCACTAAGAAGTCAAAAGCAGAGGCCTCTGCGCTCTAACCGCACGCGCTTCATCTCCTTGCCGTTGGCTCGTTGTGGCCTTTAGGTGGTAGGATAAAAGGCCTCTATGATATGTTGTATCTTGGTATAACGCTGGTTGTGTATGATGTAGATAACATCGAAACGCGCTTCGTGTGTCAGCTCCTTACTCTTCAGATACTGATCGGCCACAAGCACAAGCTGCTTCTGCTTCTTCATCGTCACCGTGCTGGCCGGTGTTTCAAACTCCTCCGAGCTGCGCGTTTTCACTTCCACAAAAACCACTACACCGTCTTTTTCGGCTACGATGTCGAGCTCGGCCTTGCGAAAAGACCAGTTGCGGTCGCGGATTTTATATCCCGACATAACCAAATGCTGGGTTGCGAGCTCCTCGCCTTGCTTGCCTAGCTCGTTGTGTTCCGCCATTTTTTTTTAAACAAACTCCAAGCGCACCGCGTCGCCCACCGACAACTTCGCTTGGCGACCCAGATACAAGGCATGGTTATCCTTGCCATGTCCAGCCGGCGCGTCGAAGCAAACGGGATACGCATATTCGCGCACAGCATCAAAAATAATCTGCTCGGCGTTGCGACCGAACGGCACCGTGTTGTCTTTCATCTCCGTCATCCCTCCGATAACAAGTCCATTCAAATGCGCTAGCTTGCCAGCGCGTTTCAACGAAAGCATCATGCGATCGAGGTGATAGAGGTACTCGTCGAGGTCTTCGAGAAAAAGGATTTTTCCTTTGGTGTCGATGTCGGAAGCGCTTCCTTGCATGGCGTAAAGCAAGGAAAGATTTCCGCCCACTAATTCGCCTTGGGCAAATCCGGCACGATTGAGCGGATTCTTGGCATAAATATCAAAAATTCGGTGCTCGCCGAACAAGGCCTTGTCAAATATTCGTTGCTCGTCGAAAAGAGCCTTGCGTAGAGTCTCGAGCGATACTACATCTTTTTCAAAACTCACGGGCATGGTGCAATGCAGCGTCTCTATGCCGCATTGCCTGTTGATATGCGAATGCAAGACCGTGATATCGGAGTATCCGCAAATCCATTTCGGGTTTTGTTTAAACTTCGTAAAATCCAATGCGTCGATGATTCGCATCGTGCCATAACCACCACGCGCCGAAATAATGGCCTTGATCTCCGGGTCATCGAGCATCGTTTGCAGATCGGCGGCACGTTCTGCGTCGGTGCCGCTGTATTGATGATCGGCTCCGAAAAGATGGACGCCGGTCACCGGTACGAGCCCCCAAGAAGTGAATTGCCGCAAGGCGAAAGCCAACTCATCGGGCGTGAATTTGCGGGCCGGAGCCACGATGCCGATCTTGTCGCCGGCCTTCAGGAAGGGAGGACGTTTGTTCATTGCTGCATGTCTTGCTGAATAATTACCTTTGCGTGCTGTACAAAAGTACGTATTAACTATTCGCTTCTAAAGACCTGATTTTCGTGGATAAAAAGAAACATTTCCTGGTTACCGCAGCATTGCCTTACGCCAACGGTCCGGTGCATATCGGTCACCTCGCGGGCTGCTACCTGCCTGCCGACATTTTCGTGCGTTACCTGCGCTCTTGCGGCACCGATGTAAAGTTTATCTGCGGCTCCGACGAACACGGCGTGCCCATCACCATCAAAGCGAAGAAAGAAGGCATTACGCCGCAGCAGGTGGTGGATAAATACAACGGAATAATGAAGAAATCCTTCGAAGATTTCGGCATCACCTTCGACCACTACTCGCGCACCACCAACCCGATACACCACCAAACGGCCTCCGATTTTTTCCGCACCCTGTACGACAAAAATGTGTTCGTGGAAGAAACGACTGAGCAGTTTTACGACGAGGAAGCCAAGCAGTTTCTTGCCGACCGTTACATCACTGGCACCTGCCCAAAATGCAGCAACCCTAAGGCCTACGGCGATCAGTGTGAGAAATGCGGCAGCACGCTAAACGCCACCGATCTTATCGATCCGCATTCGGCGCTAAGTGGCAGCAAGCCGGTGTTGCGTAAAACAAAAAACTGGTTCCTGCCCCTCGACAAGCTACAGCCCGACATCGAGCGCTACATCGCTGCGCGCAAAAACATCTTCCGCCCTACCGCCTATGGCCAATGCCGCTCCTGGCTCGACCAGCAGCTGCAGCCCCGCGCCATGACCCGCGACCTCGACTGGGGCGTGAAAGTGCCCGTGAAAGACGCCGAAGGCAAAGTGTTGTATGTGTGGTTTGATGCGCCTATCGGCTATATCTCGGCCACCAAAGAGCTGCTGCCAAACGATTGGGAGCGCTACTGGAAAAAGCAACCGAACGAAAAAGACAATGCCTCGCTGATACACTTCATCGGCAAAGACAACATCGTGTTCCACTGCATCATCTTTCCTGCGATGCTTATGGCGCACGGCGACTTCATTGTGCCCGAAAATGTGCCTGCAAACGAGTTCCTCAACCTCGAAGGCGACAAGATTTCGACCTCGCGCAACTGGGCTGTATGGCTCAACGAATACCTCGAGGAGATGCCCGACCGCGAAGATGAGCTGCGGTATGTATTAACCTCCATTGCACCAGAAACCAAAGACAGCGAGTTCACCTGGAAAGACTACCAAGCGCGCATCAACAACGAGCTGTGCTCTATCCTCGGCAACTTCGTGAACCGCGTGATGGTGCTCACCGCACAAAACTTCGAGAGCCGCGTTCCTGAAGCAGCATCGGCGAGTGTAAACGAGGCCTTCGCTCCTGTCGCGGAGAAGGTGTTTGGCTTGCGCCAAAACATTGCGGCCGAGCTCGACAAGTACAATTTCCGCGAAGCTATGAGTTTGTGCATGGACCTGGCCCGTGTGGGCAACAAATACCTGCAAGAAAACGAGCCCTGGAAGCTGGTGAAACAAGACAAAGCCGCTGCCGGTTCGGTGCTGCATCACGGACTCACCATCTGTCACGAGCTGGCCGTTTGCCTACAACCCTTTCTCCCGAACACCGCCGCGAAGCTCTTCGCTATGCTGCAAGCAACACCAGAAAATGCCGCCTGGGATAAGCCGTCCGGATCGTTTGCTTTGCAAGCCGGAACAATGCTCGGTGCATCCGAAATTTTGTTTAAAAAAGTGGAAGATGCGGATATAGAAAAACAGATTCAAAAACTACAAGCCACCAAAGCCGCCATGCCTGAAAGCAGCGCCCCTGCTGCTGATTTGTTGCCACAAAAAGAAGCAACGACCTTCGACGATTTTGTTAAAATGGACATCCGCACCGGCACCATCTTGGCAGCGGAAAAGGTGTCGGGCGCCGACAAGCTGTTGAAACTCACGATCGACACCGGCATCGACCAACGCACCGTGGTTTCGGGCATCGCGATGTTCTTCAAACCCGAAGAAATTGTGGGGAAGAGGGTGAGTATTTTAGTAAATTTGCTGCCCCGTAAACTAAAGGGTATCGTTTCGAACGGCATGATTTTGATGGCCGAAAACCCCGATGGCAAGCTTGTTTTTGTTACACCAGACGAAGGTGCCCTGAATGGAAGCAGCATTAAGTAATTGATAATTTAGAATTGACAATTGATAATTAAAACACAGCCGATTTGAGTGCGAAGAAGAATTTGATCAAGGATAAGAGTTATGCTTTTGCCTTGCGGATTGTGAAGTTGAGCAAGCACGTCAGTGAGCAGCATCAAGAAAAAGTATTGACCCGACAGCTGCTTCGATCAGGCACAGCCATTGGTGCTTTGGTAAGAGAATCGGAACAAGCAGAAAGCAAAAAAGACTTCATTCATAAATTATCCATCGCACTGAAAGAAGCCAATGAAACAAGCTATTGGCTATCCATACTCAAAGACACAGATTACCTCAGCCCTGCACAATTCGAGCACATTCATAATGATTTAACTGAAATACTTAAACTACTCACAGCCATTATAAAAACGATGAAAAATAATTGTTAATTGACAGTTTACAATTGATAATTAAATCAGACTATTTGCAGCCACTCCAATTGCCAATTATCCATTATCAATTATAAATTACTTTCTCCCTTTACCAATTATCAATTATCCATTATCAATTATAAATTAAAAAGGTCCCGTAGTTCAACGGATAGAATAGGAGTTTCCTAAACTCTAGATAGCAGTTCGATTCTGCTCGGGACCACTTGATGATCAAAGAAAAGCGCGAAGCGCCTTTTCGAAGAAAAAGAAAAACGAAAACCAGGGACGCTTCGCTACTCCGCTGCCGGTGACTGAGTAACCGAGCTTTTGCTCGGTGTATCGAAGTCAAATCTGCTCGGGACTACACTCTAAACAGAAAACCCCTTGTAAATCAATTTTTGCAAGGGTTTTTTTTATAGGGGACACTGGAGGGGACAGTTGCCCCTCGTTTTACTCAGTATATTAAATTGAGTATTCCCTACTTTGTAAGCTGCGCAGGAGTTCCTACTCCTGCGCTTCATCGTTGCGGATTTGCAATCCGCAATTGCTTAACATGAAATTATCATCGGGAGTAGGAAACCCAAAAGATATGCGCAGGAGTGCGAACTCCTGCGCAGCTGTTAGGTATTAAAACGGACTATATGATTCGGCAGTGGGTAAAAATTAGTAGCAAGCAGTAAGGCATACCCATTAAAAATGCCATTCGGCCTCGAACTCTTGTTCTTGCCCTCCCGGGCCTTTGGCTGTCTAACTCCTGCTCTCCCGAGCCTTCGGGGCTCCCTCCTATTCTCCCTTCCAAATCTATTTATTTTAGTAGTTTTGCAAGCCATGCGGCAAATGCTGCAGATAAACCTTTAACTCTATAACACAAGATCACGTGATTACCACCTTATCAATAGTCATTCCTGCCTATAACGAGGAGCCTACCATTCATCTCATACTAGATAAGGTTTGCAAAGTGCGCTTGCCGGGCGATTTGAAAAAAGAAATCATCATCGTTGACGATTGCTCTAAGGATAACACCTACGCCACCATTCAGAAATACATTGCCGACTACGACACGCGCAAGGAGATTCAGCTCTTCAAACACGAAAAAAACGCGGGTAAAGGAGCTGCATTGCATACCGGCATCGCTAAAGCCACCGGTGAAGTGCTGGTTATTCAGGATGCGGATTTGGAATACGACCCGAACGAATATGCCTTGCTCCTGCAACCCATTCTAGATAATGTAGCCGATGTTGTTTATGGCAGCCGCTTCATTGGCGGAAAGCCGCATCGCATTTTGTTTTTCTGGCATACTCTTGGCAACAAATTCCTGACCTTCCTCAGCAACATGTTCACCAACCTGAACCTGACGGACATGGAGACCTGCTATAAAATGTTCAGAAGCAACATCATCAAGAACATCAAACTGAATGAAAAACGATTTGGCTTTGAACCCGAGGTGACTGCAAAGATCGCCAAGGTAAAGGGCTTGCGTATCTATGAGGTGGGCATCAGCTATTATGGAAGAACTTTTGAAGAAGGAAAAAAAATCGGCTGGAAAGATGGTGTTCGAGCGATTCTTTGCATTTTAAAATACTAGGCAGATGGACTACAAAGAGGTAGATTTCGAAGGCGAAGAGACGCTAAAGGCGATCGCGAATGCAAACAAATTCAATGCGTGGATGTATCAAACGATACAGGGCTATTGCGAAGGCGATATCCTCGAGATTGGAAGCGGCATTGGCAACATCTCCAAATATTTCATCGCCGACAAAAAATCCATCACCCTAAGCGACATTCGGGCGCAATACCGGGATTTCTTGATGGAGGCCGAAGAAACAAAATCAGCTCCCACCATTGAGATGGATATCGTGGATCCTGATTTTTCAACCAAATACGCTCAATACCATCAAAAATTCAATGCCGTTTTTGCCTTGAATGTGGTGGAGCATGTGAAGGAAGACCAAACAGCCATTAAAAACCTCCTCTCCCTTCTTAAACCAGGCGGGAAGCTCATCATCTTGGTGCCTGCTTATGCGGCACTTTTCAATTCTTTTGATGTGGAATTGATGCACTATAAACGCTACACCCGCAGCAATCTGAAGGCAATCATGCTGCAAAAAAACAGCGAACTGATTAAATCCTTCTACTTCAATTTCGCGGGCATCTTCGGCTGGTTCATCGTGGGTGGCCTTTTGAAAAAGAAGATCATCCCTTCCGAAAACATGAGGCTGTATAATACCTTGGTTCCCATTTTTAAATTGGTCGACCGTTGTATATTTAATCTTGCCGGACTCAGTGTGGTTTGCGTGGTCCGAAAAAAATAGTCTTTGGCATTTTCCGCAAGCATCGGGATGCTATTTACTTCATTCAATGCTGCGTTTTGAAACCCTATGTCCCGAAAAACACTCCTGCTTTTATTATTCGCTTTAGCAGGCACGCTGCTTAGCCCTTTTGCCAGCGCGCAAAACACAGTGCCTGATAGGGATTTGTTTGATGTTTTCAGAAGTCACGCTCCTAGTAAAAAAATACCAGCAACAGACACCTTGGTGCACATCGCCAATGTTTTCTCTGTTTTGCCTTCCATCAACTCAGCCCCTCATACCGGGCTCGCGGCGGGCTTTAATATCAACAACTCCTTTTACACCAGCGATGCGGCACTGACAAAAATGTCAACCATCTCCTCAATCCCGCTCTATACCCAAAAAAAACAAATCATCATCCCTATCCAGTATAGCATCTGGACCAGCGGAAGCAAATTCAATTTGATGGGGGATCTGCGTTTTTACAAATACCCTTCCTACACCTTCGGCTTAGGCGGAAACACCAAATCAACCGATGGTTTGTTGATCCGTTACAATTACTTCAGGGCATACCAATCTGTATTGCGGAAGGTAGCCAAAAACGCCTTTCTGGGCATGGGTTACGCATTGGATAAACATTGGAATATCGGCGGATTCGACAGCATCTTGCCCCTGCCTCAAGAAGAGCAGTATATTCGAAAAGCCAGCAGCACCATCGCTTCCGGATTGCTTTTCAATGCTTTGTACGACAGTCGCGAGAATCCCGTGAATCCCGCAAAAGGATCCTACAGCAACCTGACCTTTCGCTACAACCCAAGCTGGCTAGGAAACGAGCGTGCTTGGAGCTCGCTCATCCTTGAGGCCCGGCGATACATCCCCTTGAGCGCCCGGTCGCATCAGGTGCTGGCTTTTTGGAGTTACGATTGGCTCCTGCTCTCAGGTACCGCGCCCTACTTCGACCTGCCTAGCACGGGCTGGGACACCTATTCCAACATGGCGCGCGGCTATCCACAAAACCGCCTTCGCAGCAAAAGCTTGCTCTACCTGGAGTCGGAATACCGCTTCGATGTTACCCGCAACGGCTTGATCGGTGGCGTACTCTTTGCCAACGTACAAACGCTTTCGGATTGGAATACAAACACCTACAAAACCTTCTGGCCTGGTTACGGGCTTGGCCTTCGTCTGAAGTTGCATAAACAAACGGGCATCAACCTCGCCTTCGATTACGGATTCGGCCTAGATGGTTCGCGCGGATTTTACTTCAACCTTGGCGAAGTGTTTTAATTCGTCAGAAAGCCTAGCTAAGAACCCGTCCCGATCATAGAGCAATGCCCTCAATTACGCAAAAAAACAACTTACACCCCGGGAAGTACCGCCTATTTTCTGGCCTTCTGCTTTGCTGGGCGCCATTGCTTTATCTAGTCAGTAGGATTAGTGATCCTATACTCGCAGGTTACTTGCAATGGGGCTTGCTGCTGCTGGCTTTAGGCTATCGCTTTGAGTTGCCGAGCCCTGAAAACAGTTTTGCACCGCTGCTCTTACAAGGAACAATAAACCCGCTCACCCCGGCAGGCATCCTTTCCTTCTTCGAACGCAACGCTACCGGCTGTATCCTCCTGCTTGCCTTTCTTGCTGCTTCTCTTCGCATCCCGCCTTGGACCTGGTCGCAACCCGATTCATTTGGCATTGGCGAGGATTGGACAACCTATCACAAGACCGCCATGAACATCTATTACGGCGATCTTTTTCTGCTCCATCAAGGCACGAACTTCCGAGAGCTTACTAGTCTGCTTTACGCAGGATTCGTTGGCGCTGCATACATCTTTTTCAATGGACTCGACCGGCCCATCTACTTCATCCAACACCTAATGGCTGCCGGCATTTTTATTGGCTGGTACAAGCTTCTTAACCCACTCGAAAATCGCCCCTTAAAATACGCGTTGCTGCTCGCGGCCTTGCTCTTGCTCGCCTTAGACCTGTTGCATTATTATTCCATGCGACTGCTGTCGGAAAACTTGACCCTACCCATGCTTGCCTTACTCTTCTATCTTCTGCTGCGCAATAAACACCTCTTTTGGCAAGGCCTCCTCTGCGGCCTCCTCTACCTAAACCGCTTAGAGCTCGGTGGCACGGGCGTGCTGCTGCTTGTTTTATTTGCCTATGACTGCATCATTCTTAAAGGTCGCCCCCTGAAAGATCTAGTCCGGTTCGCTATCCCTTTTGTTCTAATAGCCGCCTTATACCCTTTGCGTGGGTATTTCCTTCACGATCAATTCCGACTGCTTCCGGATTTTAACATAGAAGATGGCCGCGTCTATAGTCAATACTCGATGAAGGCTTCTTTGAAAGGAAGCGCGTTACATATTCCCAACCTGCTGTGGCATTTTATCCATCAACTTAATCCTCTATCTAAAGAAGACTCCTCCTGGCGATCAGGAATAGCATGGTATGCCATTCACGCGTTGTTTTTTTTGACACTCCTTTTTGTTATTGTAAAAAAACGCTTCACATTCAAACACGTCGTGGCGCTTGGCTTCATAGCCTCCATCACATTGCCTTACTTCTTCGGCCCAATCACCTATGGATTCAGGCATTCACTGCCAATGGCCTTTGCCGAAATCAGTCTGGTTTTCTTTCTGCTAGCCGAAAATGGACATTCGTTATTCACAAAGCAGCGTGGATAGTCTTTTCATCTTTCTATAATCTGAATTCCTTCCTGCTTTACTTTCGTGCAAAAATAAAGCACTATAAAAGCATCCCCCTGTATGCGTAAAATATTCTTCCTTCTTGTTTTTATCTCCGCCAACCAGGCCTTCGCACAGGTGCAACTCGACTCGGTCACTATCCGCGGAAACTGTATACAATGGTGTAAAAATGAGCGACCCGCAGATGTCAATAATATACTAAACACCCAATACAAGGAAATCGGGGCTATCCCGATGCCTGGCAGATGGTATGCAATTGGGGCGCACTTTGAGATGCCTTGATAAAGCATTGCCGAAGGAATGTCGGCGGCCTTTCGTCTAATAAAAGAAAAGAAAAATTCATTTCAACTTCATATTAAAACCTACTTTCGCACCACCAAACTCAAACCTATGAATAAAATCATTTACTCTTTTCTGATTTCACTTTGCCTGCTTGTTGCAAGCCAATCACATGCTGCGCAATGCAACGGCCAACCTAACGCTGGCTCTGTTTCAATCATCGGCACCGACACGCTCTGTGCAGGCGAAACAGCGCTCCTTAAAATCAACGGATATACAGCCGACAGCAGCATTGCCATCCAATGGCAGATACTTACAAGCGGCGCCTCCTCCTACTCCAATGTGGGTGGAAACGATACATCGGCAACGCTCGTTACACCAGGCTTGAGTGGCAACACCTATTTCCGTTGCTACCTAACCTGCTTAAACTCTGGCCTTTCCGATACCACAGCAGCTTTTCTTGTCTATCTACCTGGTCTTCTTGGTGTTGATAACGACACCATTTGCTTAGCCGGCACCATCGACCTTGTAGCACATGGCATCGGCACCACAAGCTGGTACTCCGACAACCTGGGCTCCCCTGCTATCCACGTGGGCGACTCTCTCAACCCAACGGTAAGTGCCGATACGGTTTTCTATGCACAGAATAATTTTTTTCGCCGCTACACCGGTGGTATCCTTAACATGCCGGCAACACCAACTGGAAGTTTCAGCACGACGCTCACAAGAGGCATGTATTTCAAAACATACAGCAACTGCATCCTCGACACTATACACCTTTACCCAAATTCAACTACCGGAACCATAAAGATCTTCTTGCTGGATTCTGGCAACACCGCAGTTATCGATTCGGTTATTTTTCCTTTCACCAACACCAGTACAGGCCAGAAAACACCAGTGCCAATCAATTGGAGCTTAAGTGGGGGGCATACCTATCAAATTACCCCTAATGGAAGTACCACAACCGCTGGCGGCGCATTGAGTCTAGGTCGTCAAACAACTGGCGGTACTTATCCGTATGTCTTTGCCAACATCATGTCCATCACCAACCAGTTTGGTGGAACCAATGGTGCCTACTACTTCTTCTACGACTGGCGTCTGCACCGCAGCTGCTCGTCCGACTTACAAGCGGTTCCTGTTCATATCGGGCCGCTCGTGATTGCTGCCAATACATCCGCTGATAGTATCTGTACCGGCGATGCCGTTATACTTGCTGCAAGTGGAGCATCATCGTATACCTGGTCACCAGGAGGTCTCGTGGGAAGCGCTGTTACCCTTCATCCAACAGGAACAGACACATACACCGTTGTGGGCTTAGGTGCTGGCGGCTGTACCGATTCTACTACTGTCCATGTAATTGTAAACACCCCTGGCGCCATCGTTGCAGCTGCTTCGCAAGCAATTGTTTGCTCAGGTGCTAGCGTTACCCTTAGCGCTACAGGCGGCTCGGGCTATGTTTGGACGCCGGGCAACTTAAGCGGTAGCCAAGCAACGGCTAACCCAACCACATCCACCATCTACCATTTAACAGGAATGGATGCTAGCGGATGCCACCTCACCGACTCGGTTCAGGTTCAAGTAGCTATCGTGAATGTATCCGCTAACTCCGCAGCTCCTGGAAGCATCTGCCAAGGTGATTCGGCCTTGCTTACAGCCAACGGCGCAGTGAGCTACCTCTGGAACCCAGGGGCTAGTGTTAATGCAAGCTACTATGCCCACCCAACAACAACAACAACATACACGGTTACCGGAACCGATGCTAATACCTGCACAGGAACAGCAACAGTCAATGTGAATGTGTCGGTGGTAACTATTTTGGCTACCGCAACTCCACTTACCGTGTGTCCTGGCGATTCCGTGCGCCTCTCTGCAACAGGCTCCAACAACCTCACTTGGAGTCCAATGGGAACGACTGGCAACAATATCTATGATCACCCTGCCTCAACAACAATTTACACCGTAACAGGAACAGGTTTTGGCGCCGCAGCAGCTTGCACAGGTACTGATACCATAACCGTTTATACGGATGTATTGCCCGTTGCTAACTTCACAGTAAGCAATGTTGGAAGTACCTACTCTTTCTCGAACAGCTCCAACAACAGCAGTACTTACATGTGGAACTTCGGCGACAGCATCTCTTCGGGTGCAACCAATCCAACCTATACGTGGTCTACTCCTGGCACCTATACTGTTGTATTGACGTCTAGTAACGGCTGCGGATCAGATACCGCCACGTACACGATAACCATCGAACCGCTTGGATTAGACGATGCTAAAACAGGGCTCAACACGGTGGATCTTTACCCAAACCCGGCTGGCCTTTCAAGCACGCTTTATTTCTCTGCTTCTCAATCAACTAACGTGTCGGTTAAACTGATGAATACCCTTGGGGAAGTTGTTTTTCAAGAGCAAACAACAGCCCATGCCGGAAATAATCAGCAGTCAATTGATCTGACCAACCTGCCAATCGGAATTTATTTCCTCCAAGTTAGTTCCTCTAGTAGCATAAGCACCAAACGCCTAGTTATCGCTAGATAAGCTAACATAGCCTTCACTTTTAAGCCATCGAGTTTAACCGCTCGATGGCTTTTTTTTATCCAAAAACAAGCAAATCACTCTTTGTATAATAAATATTAACAACATAATGAAGAGAAATATTTTGTGGTTTTCTTTGACATTTGGAAAATCTTTAGTCAATTTGCCATCCAATTGTAAAAAAAAGAGAACTCTAACACTAATATAAGATATGAGAGGTCCAAAATTCCTTTTTGCATTACCCCTCCTGATTTTTTCTCTGCTGTTTTTAAACACGGCTCAAACCCAAGCTGCGCCTGACGGAGAAGCTATCTTCAAACAAAACTGTACCCAGTGTCACGCGGTCAGTGGCGATGTTGTTATCGGGCCAGGACTGAAAGATGTAACCAAGCGTAGACCAAAGGAATGGCTGCACAAATGGATCAAAAATTCGGGTGCGGTCATTAAAAGTGGCGATGCTTATGCAGTTGAGCTTTTCAACAAGTTCAACAAAACGGCAATGCCTGCTCAAAACCTGAGCGATGAAGAAATTGATGGCCTGCTTTCTTATATCGAGAAAAAAAGCAGTGAAGCCCCTGCTGCTGCAGCGGGTGCTCCTGGCGCAACAGCTGGAGAAGCTGGCACAGAAGAGGAATCAGACAACACCGGCATGATTCTTATCATCGGCGCATTTCTTATTGGTCTCGTTTATGTATTAACACTCATCAGCCGCCGCCTCGCAAAGGCAGTACGTGAGCGCAACGGCGAACCAGAGCCAGAGCAACTCAAAGGAATGAGCTGGGCGCGTCAAAACAAAACCATTGTGGCCCTTTCAATTATCCTGCTAATCCTTATCGGCTCTGTGAAAGGATGGTATGCATTGTCTTCTATCGGCATCTCACAAAACTACCAACCTGACCAACCTATCGCATTCTCGCATAAACTGCATGCTGGCGAAATGAATATCGCTTGTATCTATTGCCACAGCGGTGCTGAAAAAGGCAAAGCCGCTGGTATCCCTTCTGCTAACGTGTGTATGAACTGCCACAAATATGTAAAAGAAGGTAAAGTGACAGGTAAAGTGGAGATTGCTAAAATCTATGCAGCACTCGATTACGATCCTGCGACGCAGCAATATGGTCCGAACCAAAAGCCAATCCAATGGGTTCGCGTGCACAACCTGCCTGACTTAGCGTATTTCAATCACGCACAACACACCAAAGTGGGTGGCCAGCAATGCCAAACATGCCACGGTCCAGTGCAAGAAATGACGGTGGCTAAGCAATTCGCTCCGCTCACCATGGCTTGGTGTATTCAGTGTCACATCGCAACACCTGTAAACAAGGCAAATAAATACTACGAGAATTTCAAACCTGTCGACTTCAATAAATACCACGGCACAGGTGATTCCACACTCACCGTTGAGAAGATTGGTGGAACCGAATGTTCTAAATGCCACTATTAATCAGATTATTCTGATCAGCAAGAATTGAGAAAACTATTTTCCTGAATACTATACCAACACGAATTATGGAAAAAAAATATTGGAAAGGGCTAGAAGAACTGCATAGCGATGCGGAGTTCGTTAAACAAAAGAACAACGAGTTCGCCGAAGCGCTTCCTCTTGAAGATGTATTTAGCTCTAAAGCTACCAACAACTCAACCACAGACCGTCGCGACTTCTTGAAGTTCCTCGGCTTTGGCGTTGCTGCTGCCACACTCGCTTCGTGTGAGGCTCCGGTTAAAAAAACAATCCCGTATCTAATCAAGCCAGAAGAGATCACCCCTGGCGTAGCTAACTGGTACGCATCCACCTATGCCGATGGTAGCGATTATTGCAGCATCTTAGTGAAAACGCGCGAGGGTCGCCCTATTAAAATTGAAGGTAACCCAAACTCAACAATTACCAAAGGTGGTGTAAACGCACGAGTACAAGCTTCTGTGCTCAGTCTTTATGATACCGCTCGTCTCCGTGGCCCATTGGCCGCCGGCAAAGCAGCAAAATGGGATGATGTTGACCAAAAGATTGTTGCCAAACTGAATGCTGTCAACGAGAACAAAGGCAATATCCGTATTCTCACCGCTTCGATCACTAGCCCTTCTACTAAAAAAGCAATCAGCGAATTCACGGCAAAATACCCATCTGCAAAACAGATAACCTACGATGCCGTTTCTTATTCTGGCATGATTGAGGCTAACAAAAACAGTTTCGGAAAAGCCGTTTTACCTTCCTACCGCTTTGATAACGCTTCCGTTATCGTGAGCTTCGGTGCCGATTTTCTTGGTGGATGGATCTCGTCAGTAGAATATTCAAACCAATATATCCAAACTCGTAAACTGCGTGGCACCACAAAAATGTCTCGCCACATTCAGTTCGAGACCGCTTTGTCATTGACTGGAAGTAATGCCGACAAGCGCGTGGCCATCAAGCCGTCTGAACAAGCTCTTGCTATCCTCAACCTATACAATCAAATAGCTACTCTTGCTGGCTCAGCTACTGTAAGCGACAAAGCAGTGCCTTGCGCAAAAGACATCAAAGCAGCTGCACAAGAATTGTGGGCTGCTAAAGGCAAGGCCCTTGTTGTTTCTAGCTCTAACGACACCAACACCCAAATGATGGTTAACGCCATCAACAACCTGCTCGGAAGTTACTCCTCTACCATCGACCTGGATAACCACTGCAACATCAAACAAGGTAACGATGCCGCTATGGTTGAGTTGATGGAAGAGATGAACAAAGGAGAGGTTGCTGCCGTTATCTTATACGGTGTTAATCCTGCACTTACATCACCTAAAGTTGATGACTTCAAGAAAGGCCTCGCAAAAGTTGGCCTTAAAATATCATTCGCAGATCGCGCTGATGAAACAGCTTCGCTTTGTGACTTTGTTTGCCCCGACCACAACTACCTCGAAGCTTGGAACGATGCTGAACCGAAAAAAGGCAACTACAGCCTTGCTCAGCCAACCATCTCTCCCCTGTTCAGCACGCGTGCTGCGCAAGAAAGCCTCCTGAGCTGGTCTGGCAACAAAATGGATTACATGACCTACATGCAAGAGAACTGGAAGGGAACCATTGCAACTACGCAGTCCCTCACCTTCGATGCATTCTGGACCAACAGTATCCAATCAGGCCTTTACACAGCTCCTAATGCTCCAGCAACGGCAACAACGGCTCCTACAGTGGATCTTGCTGCAACCGCTTCCGCAATAATCAGCAACCCTGCCCCTAAAGGCGATCTAGAGGTTGTGTTTTATGAAAAATCAGGTATCGGTAATGGCGCCCAAGCCAACAACCCATGGCTGCAAGAGTTTCCTGATCCTATTTCTAAAGTAACCTGGGATAACTACCTAGCCGTGTCTCCGAAATATGCCGGCGACAATGGCCTAGTAGCAGGTACTGTAGTTAACCTCGAAGCCAATGGCCAAAGCGTGAAACTGCCTGTGTTGCTGCAACCTGGACAAGCGTATGGCACTGCTTCTGTAGCCATCGGTTACGGAAGAACACATGCGGGTAAAGCCGCAAATGGTGTTGGTGCCAATGTATACCCAATGATCAGCGTGGTGAACAAGGCCTTCCACATGATGGCTGCTGCAAAAATCACCAAGACGAACGACGCACTCCACGAGTTCGCTGCTACTCAAACGCATCACACAATGATGGGTCGCGCGATTGTAAAAGAAACAACACTCGCCGAATACATCAAGAACCCGGCTGCTGGAAATGCACCTGAATTAATTCAAACCAATTTCGGCAAAAGACCTTCTGAAGAGGTAACCCTTTGGAACGAACACGAGAATCCAAAACACCGTTGGGGTATGGCTATCGACCTAAACGCCTGCATCGGTTGCGGCGGATGTGTTGTTGGTTGCCAAGCCGAAAACAACGTCCCTGTTGTTGGTAAAGACGAGGTTCGTCGCAGCCGCGAAATGCACTGGATCCGTATCGATCGCTACTACACTAGCGACATGAACGAGGAAAGAGGCCACGAAGAACACAAAGGAACCAAGGATGTAATGCACGAAATGGAAGTGCCATCCGAAAACCCGCAAGTGGTGTTCCAGCCAGTTATGTGCCAACATTGCAACCACGCTCCTTGCGAAACGGTTTGCCCTGTTGCCGCAACAAACCACAGCTCTGAAGGCCTTAACCAAATGGCTTACAACCGTTGCATCGGTACACGTTACTGCGCCAACAACTGCCCATACAAAGTGCGTCGCTTCAACTGGTTTTCGTATACCGACAACAACAAGTTCGACTTCAACATGAACGACGACCTCGGCAAAATGGTGCTCAACCCGGATGTGGTGGTTCGCTCAAGAGGTGTAATGGAGAAATGCTCCATGTGCGTGCAGCGTATTCAAGAAGGCAAACTCAAAGCCAAAAAAGAAAACCGCAACATCGTTGATGGTGAATTCAAAACAGCTTGTGCCCAGTCTTGCCCTACTAACGCAATCGTGTTTGGTGACTACCAAAACCCAGATAGCGAGATCGCAAAACTCGAAAAAGACCAACGCGCTTACCACTTGCTTGGCGAATTGAATGTTCAGCCGAACATCATCTACTTGACAAAAGTGCGCAACACCATGTCAAACGAAGCTTAGAATAAGGAGATTGACTCAAAGAATCAACCAATAACGACCATTCTATAAACGATTTATGCAAATGCACGAGACACACAACACAATCGCAGTACCGCCAGATGGTGCCAGGCTTCGTACCCCGCTGATTAAAGGGGTGAAAACCTACACCCAGCTATCCGACGATATTTGTCGTCCGGTAGAAGGGAAAGCCAACAAATGGTGGTGGGCTGCTTTCACCCTTTCGGTGATTGCAATGACCTGGGGATTCCTCTGTATCGCTTACGAAGTAGGTACAGGTATTGGTGTTTGGGGACTTAATAAAACAGTTGGTTGGGCTTGGGATATCACGAACTTCGTTTGGTGGATCGGTATCGGTCACGCCGGAACCTTGATTTCCGCTATCCTTCTCCTATTCCGCCAACGCTGGAGAATGTCCATCAACCGCTCTGCTGAGGCCATGACCATCTTTGCCGTTGTATGTGCCGGACTTTTTCCGGTATTTCACATGGGTCGCGTTTGGCTCGCCTATTGGGTACTTCCACTTGGTAACCAATTCGGTTCACTTTGGGTAAACTTCAACTCCCCGCTTCTTTGGGATGTGTTCGCTATCTCTACTTACTTCAGTGTATCGCTCGTGTTTTGGTACATGGGCCTCCTTCCTGATTTAGCTACTATCCGCGATCGTGCTGGCCTTGCTGGTCGTAAAACAATGCAGTATGTATATAGCTGGCTAAGCTTTGGGTGGAAAGGTTCTGCTCGCGATTGGTCTCGTTTTGAAGAGGTATCCTTAGTACTCGCCGGACTTTCAACACCGCTTGTACTCTCCGTTCACACGATTGTATCCATGGACTTTGCCACATCCCTCGTTCCGGGCTGGCACACCACGATCTTCCCTCCTTACTTCGTAGCTGGTGCAATCTTCTCTGGATTCGCTATGGTGTTAACACTCATGCTCGTTGCTCGTAAAGTACTTAACCTCGAAGATTACATCACTGTTGAACACGTAGAAGCGATGAATAAAATCATCACCCTCACCGGTTCTATTGTTGGTGTAGCTTACCTCACCGAATTCTTTATCGCTTGGTATTCAGGCGTTGAATATGAAGCATACGCTTTCCTTAACCGTGCCACTGGACCGTATTGGTGGGCTTACTGGAGCATGATGACGTGTAACGTAATCACGCCTCAGCTCTTCTGGTTCCGCAAAATCCGTCGCAGCTTAGTGCTCACCTTCATCATCTCGATCTTTGTAAATATCGGTATGTGGTTCGAGCGATTTGTAATCATCGTTACTTCCCTTCACCGCGATTACCTGCCATCTAGCTGGGTCATGTACAGCCCAACCTTTGTGGAAGTGGGTATGTTTATTGGTACAATGGGGCTCTTCTTTACCCTCTTCCTCCTTTTCTGCCGCGTATTCCCTGTTATCGCTTTGGCCGAGTTAAAATCGGTAATCAAACAGATCGACGAACGCCCAGAAAACGAACGCCCTCACTAATTAAACCCGAACCTAACTATTAATTCTCCGAATTAAAATAAAGATATGGCTAACTTCAAATTGGTTCTCGCTATTTTCGACGACGAACAACCGTTGCTTGCCGCTGCAAGGCGACTAAAAGAGAAACACATTAAAGTAAAAGATGTATTCTCTCCTTTCCCAATCCACGGCATCGATGGGTTAATCGGGGTACCAAGAACGCGACTCGCCATCTGCGCTTTCATTTATGGCGCTACAGGGATGTCTCTCGCACTCTTGATGATGTGGTACATGATGTTGCACGATTGGCAAATTAACATCGGTGGTAAACCAAACTTCGCCCTCTACCAAAACTTACCTGCTTTCATTCCGGTAACTTTTGAAAGCACTGTGCTTTGCGCGGCTCACTTGATGTTCTGGACGTATGCCTTCCGAAGCAAATTGCTTCCTGGCGTTGTTGCAGCTACTCCAGATCCACGCGTAACTGACAATAAATTCGCTATGCAAGTTTGGGCTACAGACCAAACCGAAGGAGAAATTCAAACTATCCTCAAAGAAACAGGCGCTTCAGAAATCAGATAAGATCCTTTTCCAGAACAAGAAAGCCAAGAAATTATGAAAAACATGTTTACCAGGACATTTTCGGTAACACTGCTTGCCTCCGTTGTTGCGCTGCTCTCCGCTTGCAATAACGACACCAAGAAGCCAGGGTATGAATACATGCCAGATATGTACCGCTCTCCTTCGTACGAAACCAACTCGCCAAACCCAGTGTTTAAAAATGGGATGACCTCCCAAAAACCAGTGGCTGGTACAATTCCCGTTGGTTATGTGCATTATCCATACCCAAACACACCGGAAGGATATGAAACAGCGAGCCGCGAATGGATCATGCCGGCTACTTTGAACACACCCGAAAACCTTACCGAAGGCAAACGCCTTTACGAAGCATACTGCTCACACTGTCACGGCCTTACTGGTCAGGCAGACGGTGGTGTAATTACGAGAGGATTTCCACCCCCACCATCTTACACAACAGGTAAATCTTCCCGTGGTGGCGATATGAAAGATCTAACAGACGGCAAAATCTACCATACCATCCAATACGGCCTTAACCTGATGGGATCACATGCATCACAACTGACTGTGGATGAGCGTTGGAGAATTATCATGTACGTTCACGAACTGCAAAAAGCAGGTCAGCCTGCTGAAGCTACTGCAGATTCTACTGGCACCAAAAGCGAAGCCCCGAAGTCAGACAAAAAAATGTAAGGTTTTCCTTAACGATTATCACGATAACAGCATATGAAATACACAGTTACCAAAAACAACAAGATGATTGCCATTATCATGATGGCAGTCGGAGTACTCGCTATTGCATACGGGTTCATGACAAACCCGAACCGCCAATGGGCAAACCTTTTAGTAGATAATTTCTATTTCATGGCCATAGCCCTTTGTGGTACTTTCTTCGTAGCTGTGCAATACATGGCACAAGCAGGCTGGTCTGCTGTAGTGAAGCGCGTTCCTGAAGCAATGGGGCAGTTTCTGCCGGTTTCAGCAGTGGTAATGTTCATCATCTTCATTTTTCATGGACATGATCTCTACCATTGGACACACAAAGAACTTTTCGATCCAGCGTCTCCAGAATACGACAAAATCATTGCTGGAAAAGCTGGCTACCTAAATACACCATTCTTTCTAATTCGTATGGTGCTATGCTTCGGCTTATGGATCCTTTTCACAAGAATGTTCCGCAAAGAATCCATCGCAGAAGATTTGGATAGTTCTTTTAAACACTTCGATAAATCTATCACGCTCGCAGCTGCCTTCTTAGTAATATTTGCTGTTAGTTCGTCAACATCCGCTTGGGATTTTCTAATGTCCATAGACACACATTGGTTCAGCACCATGTTTGGCTGGTATACATTCGCAGGTCTCTTTGTTAGTGGAATGTCTGTAACCATCCTCCTTATCCTGTATCTTAAAAACAAAGGATACATGCAGGAAGTGAACGAAAACCACTTGCATGATGTTGGTAAATTCCTCTTCGGTTTCAGCATCTTTTGGACATACCTCTGGTTCTGTCAATTCATGCTCATTTGGTACGCCAACTTACCAGAAGAAGTATACTACTTCCAAGAACGTTGGGAGCATGGTTATAAAACCCTCTTCATCTTAAACTTCTTCATCAACTTCATCATGCCTTTCCTTGTTCTGATGGCTCGCGATACGAAAAGAAACAAGAAATTCTTATTTGTTGGTGCGGCAATCGTTTTCTGTGGACACTGGCTCGATGTATTCCTTATGGTAATGCCGGGTACTGTTAAAGCAGAATGGGGCATTGGCATTATTGAAATCGGCACATTTCTGGGCTTCCTCGGCCTCTTCATTTGGATCGTGTTTCACTCGCTTGCAAAAGCAAATGTGGTTCCAAAACACCATCCAATGCTCAACGAAAGTTTGCGCCATCACATTTAATACAAGCCAACGTTTACAAGCCTCTAAAGATTAGATATTGTTAAAAGATTTATAACCTGAGAACCTATGATGACCCTGCTGATATTAGCTATACTTGTACTTCTGATTATTGCGATCGCGCGGATCGTACGCATCGTTGAACTCGCCAATGAACTGAGCGGAGAAGATGACAGCGTTATCAACGAAAGCGATAATAAGTTCAACGGCCGCATGCTGTTCTTCATTATGTTTGCAACATTCGGTTATTTCGGATGGGTAACCATGAAGTACAAACAGTTCTTACTCCCTGAGTCTGCTTCAGTACATGGACTTGCAACGGATAGAATGCTTTGGATTACATTCGCTATCATCATCGCTGTTTTTGTTGTTACACAAATACTACTTTTTACATTCGCCTTTAAATACAGCCACGACAAAAGCCGTCGCGGTCTATTCTATCCAGATGACCACAAACTTGAGATATTGTGGACTGCTTTGCCAACAATCGTTCTCATCACACTTGTAGGTTACGGTCTCATGGTATGGAACAAAATCACCGCACCTGCTCCTAAAGATGCTGTGGTTATTGAATTATATGGCAAACAATTCGATTGGACTGTTCGCTACGGCGGTAAAGACAATAATTTAGGAAAATCAAACTTCCGCCTCATCACCGACAATAATGTAGTTGGTATAGATTACACCGATGAAAAAGGTAAGGATGATATAATCGTTAAGGAACTACACCTTCCAGTAGGAAAAGATGTTTTGCTTGTTCTTCACTCAAGAGATGTTATTCATAGCGCATACCTGCCGCACTTCCGTACGCAAATGAACTGTGTTCCGGGCATGTCAACACAATTCCATTTGGTTCCGCGTTTAACCACCGCTGCAATGCGCCTAATTACTAAAAACGACAAATTCGATTACGTACTGCTTTGCAACAAGGTTTGCGGTGTAGCACACTACAACATGGCGCTTAAAGTGATTTGCGATTCGCCTGAAGAATACGCAGCTTGGATGAAAAGCCAAAAGACTGTTGCTGAAAGCATGAGCCAAGCGGCTGAGCCAGCTATGTAATCAAGAATGCCGGAAACAGAGAATATTGATATACACAACCTAGATTCATAAAAATGTCTGACAACAAACAAGCACACGGTACAGAGATTCCTCAGAACGAGCAGCTCCTGGAGTATCACAGCGAAGTATGGGCACAACACCATGCTCACCACGATGCACCCGAAGAGAAACCAAACTTCTGGTCACATTACATCTTCAGTACTGATCACAAGATGATCTCGAAGCAATTCTTGATAACGGCTATTTTTATGGCCGTGGCGGGGATGTTTCTTTCAACGATGTTTCGTCTCCAACTCGGTTGGCCGGAACAAAAGTTTATGTTCCTCGAAACACTTCTCGGAAAATGGGGTGAAGGCGGGAAATTAAACCCAAACTTCTACCTCGCTGCTGTAACTATCCACGGTACGATTCTCGTGTTCATGGTGCTTACCGGTGGACTCAGCGGAACGTTCGCGAACCTGCTTATCCCACTACAAATTGGTGCGCGTGATATGGCTTCTGGATTCCTTAACATGCTTTCCTATTGGTTCTTCTTTGCCTCTAGCGCAGTAATGCTCAGCTCCCTTTTCATTGAAACTGGCGCAGCTTCTGGTGGCTGGACAATCTATCCTCCACTCAGCGCCTTGCCACAAGCAATGCCTGGTTCAGGATTAGGAATGACACTTTGGCTCATAAGCATGGTGCTCTTCATAGTATCATCACTGCTCGGAGGTATCAACTACGTATGTACAATTCTTAACCTGCGTACACGCGGCATGTCTATGACACGTCTTCCTCTTACTATCTGGGCATTCATGATCACCGCAATCCTCGGTATCCTCTCTTTCCCTGTATTATTCGCTGCAGCACTTTTACTTGTGTTTGATCGTAGTATGGGAACAAGCTTCTACCTTTCTGATATCTTTATTGATGGTCACGCCCTCGATTACAGCGGTGGTAGCCCAATTCTTTACCAACACTTGTTCTGGTTCCTTGGTCACCCAGAGGTTTATATCATTCTTCTGCCTGCCTTAGGTGTTACATCTGAAGTTATTGCGGTGCAAAGCCGTAAACCAATCTTCGGCTACAAAGCCATGGTGGGATCAATGCTCGTTATTGCATTCCTTTCGTTTATCGTTTGGGGTCACCACATGTTCGTAACTGGAATGAATCCATTCTTAGGATCCGTCTTCGTGTTCACCACCCTGCTCGTTGCGATCCCTTCGGCTGTGAAAACCTTCAATTACCTGGCGACACTTTGGAAAGCAAATATCGTTCTTTCACCAGCCATGCTATTTGCTATTGGATTGGTTTCCTTCTTCATCACCGGTGGTTTAACAGGTATTATCCTTGGTAACTCCGCACTCGATATAAATATCCACGATACCTACTTCGTTGTTGCTCACTTTCACATTGTGATGGGTAGCTCTGCAATCTTTGGTATGTTCGCGGGTGTTTATCACTGGTTCCCACGTATGTTCGGACGCATGATGAATAAACACATGGGCTACCTTCACTTTTGGCTTACCTTCGCTTCTGTGTATGGCGTCTTCTTCCCTATGCACTTCCTTGGATTAGCAGGTGTACCACGTCGCTATTATGCCGACACCGCTTGGGAAGGCTTTCACACCCTAGCAAATGTGAACTCGATGATCAGCATCTTCGCTTTCATTGGGGCTTTCGCTCAATTCGTCTTCATCTTTAATTTCTTCTACAGTATATTTAGAGGCCGTAAAGCGGTACAAAACCCATGGAGATCTAACACCTTGGAATGGAACGCGCCTGTTGAACACCTACACGGCAACTGGCCTGGTGCTATTCCTGTTGTGCACCGCTGGGCGTATGACTATAGCAAGCCAAATGCAGATGAGGACTTTATCGACCAAACGATTCCTTATTCTCAGACAACAAAGTCAAACTTACCAATGGAAACCTAGTTTTTATTGAGAATCGAAAAAAGCCGGATTTCTCCGGCTTTTTTTTTGACAAAAAAACAAAGGAAAAATGCAGCTGTGCCGCAATTTTTCAAACTTTAAACAAAAGTGCCT
This sequence comes from Bacteroidota bacterium, assembly GCA_947448795.1. Classification (GTDB taxonomy): domain Bacteria; phylum Bacteroidota; class Bacteroidia; order AKYH767-A; family JAHEYN01; genus CANFOZ01. The sequence continues at coordinate 2,050 of CANFOZ010000026.1, read as the reverse complement.
AAATTAGCATCCGAATTAACATTATGAAAAAGCACCTCCTCATACTAACCCTGCTCATTGCAAGCACAGGTCTTTTTGCTCAAACAGCACATCTTGAACAAGCTGTAGCTCGCGCAAGCAGCTCCAGCGCACTGCCGTACATCGTCGGCGAGATGAACAACGAAACCTATGTTTTCGCTACCGATATTCCTTTTAAAACGGGAGTACCAGGCATGCTTATTCCTCGTCATGCGAATCTAAAAAAATTTGATGCCGATCTGAAACAGGTATTTTCAAAGGACATCCTAATGCCTGCAGCAGATTACTTTTTGCATGTAACATTAAACGATAAAATTTACCTTATTGGGGTTAAAAGCATAAACAAAAGCTGCATCGCTAGTATCTATTCGCTTTCCAAGGATGGCGATGTAAAATTGGAAAAAGAATTAGGTACCATTAACGATAACCCTTTCGCTAAACAAGCACGCTTCGCTGTCAGCGTATCCGCAGACAATTCTAAATGTATGCTCATTGGATCTGGCTATTGGGCTAATGCAAACGCTGCAGGACCAATCCCCGAAGGCAACGGCAGCTTTTTTGTCGCCGTTTATGATGCTAATTTGAACCTCATTGGCTCAGCGATACAAGAAACAAAAGATAACTGGGCAGATTTTAAAGTGCTCGATTATTCCGTTTTAAACAATACGAACGCGTATATAGCGGTTACTAACAACGTGATTTCGAGCGATACTAAGACAAAAAGCAATTTGCACCTTTACTACTTCAACGCGAAGGCCAATAACATGAAAGAACAAGCTATCGCGCTACAAGACGGTCAATTTGCCCAATCGGGAAAACTGTTCGTTCAAGAAAATGGATCCGTTCAAATTTGCGGTTTTACTACAAAAAATCCTAAATCGTGGAGCGATGTAACGGCCACGATTTCGGGCGTGTATTCGGTTTTTATCGAAATTCCAAATGCAGAACCAAAAATCAATACCGCTACTAGTTTTTCAGACAGCTTACGCAACGCTGTCAATGGTAAAAACAAAGTGAAAGACAAGAAAGAAATACCTGCCTCTAACAACATCAGCGCCTTTCTTGTTGGCAAAGACGTATTCTTGGTAACAAGAGAAGAAAATTCAACTACTGACACTTCCTCCTTTCAAATCAAGAAAGAAGGCATTCGCGTGTATAGTGTATCTGGTGCTGGAAAAATAAATTGGATAAATACCCTTTCCTCATGGGCAAGTGCGGATATGAACGTCAATTATATGCACGCGTCGCCAATAATTGCAAAACAGCCAGGCTCCCTTCTCTTTGTATATAGCGATGGAGTAAAAACCGAAAAAAACTGGAAAGACATCTACAAATCATCCGTCCTCTGCAAGGAGGTTTTTACAGATGGTGCTACCAAACAAAAAACGCTATTTGACAACGCTAAGAGCGACGCAGCACTAATTACGCTATCAGACGCCACCATGGGCCTAAAAGATGGCTTAAAGGTCTTACTAGTGGGCCAAAACGTGTTTAGACCGGCCTATATCCGTTTCCAATAAATCAGTTCTTGGTAGAATTCTTTAAAAAACCCGCATAAGCGGGTTTTTTTTATTCCCGTTTACCCGATTATACCGACCCATCGTCCGATAGCTATCGGACCGATGGATCCCGAAGCATCAGGACGGGACGAAGCCACAAGAATAATGATCAGGAACCAACCCTTCGACAGCGTTCGGCAAGCTCACCCCAAGCGCTCAGGGACCGGCAGATACGGTGGCTGAGCGGTCCGATGGCTCCCGTCCCGAAACTTCGGGACCTCGGTACGGGAAATCGGGACGCTTCGCAACTGATCCCCGAGTCCAATTAATAATTTTTAATTAATCATTAATAATCGGGCTACTTAATTCTTCTCTACACTTTCTACTTTTTACTTTCTCCTTTCTCCCCAATTTATAATTTATAATTCATCATTAATAATCGGAGGCTTAATTCTTCTTTACACTTTCTACTTTCTACTTTTTACTTTTTACTTTCTCCTTTCTCCCCGCTTTCCAATTCATCATTAATAATC
>CANFOZ010000025.1 GCA_947448795.1 Bacteroidota bacterium | reverse complement strand
GGCAGGAGCAGCTTGATCTGCAATTCATCTTTATTAAAGGCACGCCAACCCGCGACATTCTCAAGATCGAGAATGTTTGGAACGGCAACTACGGCCTCAGCACTTTTGAGAACACCGTACTTCCCAAAGATGTCAATTTGTTGCCCAATGCTTCCGGCTTTCGTTTGAAAACGCGTACCACAGGACACGGCCAAGGCGGCGCTACAGGTTGTGGCGAATTTTGTCCAAAAACACACAGCGTTGTGGTGGGAGGAACAACCCGCTATTCATGGGAGCTTTGGAACGAATGTGCATTGAATCCTTTGTATCCGCAGGGCGGCACTTGGGTGTACGACCGCGCCGGCTGGTGCCCAGGCATGGATGTAAATACCTACGATTGGGAGTTGACGCCTTTTGTAAGTCCGGGCGCGACAACCAACATCGACTATAACGCAACCTCCGATCCACAAGGAAATTACATTTTAGAAACGCAGCTTGTTACCTACGGTGCGCCTAATTTTACGCTTGATGCCTCGGTGGAGCACATCAAATCACCAAGCAAAGCCGACCTCTACCGCCGCTACAATCCGATTTGCAGCAATCCAATTATTACGATAAAAAACAACGGCAGCACCACACTCACCAGTCTGAAAATTAAATACGGTATACGCGGATCGTTATTGGCCGAATACAATTGGACCGGCAGCCTTAAATTTTTAGAAGAAGCGGATGTGCATTTGAACAGTTTTTGGTGGACTGGTGTGGGTAACGAATTTGAAGTTGCGCTTTCAGAACCCAATAGTGGTCAAGACCAATATGCAGATAACAACGGCATGACATCGACCTTTGATGTACCGCCGGCATTGCCAGCGGATTTGATATTCGAGATGCGTTCCAACAACACGCTTGAAGATTCATACACCATAAAAGACGAGGCAGGCAACATCGTTGTGCAACGAGCAGCAACAGCCACTGTTACCACTTACAAGGACACGGTTCATCTTGCACCAGGATGTTACGAGTTTCGCCTTCTCGATTCAGAAAATGATGGCCTCGCATTTTGGGCAAACACCGCCCAAGGCAGCGGAACGATGCGTATCAGAAACGCAGTGACAGGAACGCAAATCAAAAGCTTTGCAACCGACTTCGGGGCCGAAATATTCTATCATTTTAGAGTTGGATATAACTTAGAGGCAGGCGAAATCGATGCCAACGATTATATTCAAAGCTATCCTAATCCAAGTCGTGGCTTAGTGACTGTTGATATTGGCTCTGCAGCAGGCGCTGAACTTAAAATCAGCGTGTTCAACAGCCTAGGTGAGGTCATTTACCAAACCAACAAATCGGCATCGTTCAACAGCAGCACCGAAATTGATTTAAGTCAACAGCCTGGTGGCGTTTATATTGTAAAAGTGTTAGCTGGTGCAAAATGCTATACACAACGAATCGTATTGACAAGGTAACCCATACCCATTCATTGCTCATGAAAAAAAAATTTCTATTCATCTCCTTTTGCGTTTGTCTGGTTATTGGATTAACAGGATTCATCTATCAACAGGTTTGGCTATTATTCATCGTTGTAGGTCCGCTTGTGCTGCTTGGCATAAAAGATCTTACGCAAAAGAAGCAGACACTGAAGTACAATTTTCCAATTGTGGGCAGAATGCGTTGGTGGGCAGAATGGATGCGTCCCAAAGTGTATCAATATTTTATTGAAAGCGATACCGATGGCGCGCCGTATAACCGAATTAGCAGAAATGTAATTTATCAGCGTGCCAAAAAAGCAAACGACACCACACCCTTCGGAACACAGCTCAATGTTTATGAAACGGGCTATGAATGGCTCAACCATTCCATAACCCCGCTGCACCACAACGAGATTGATCACGACCCGAGGGTTACCGTTGGCAACCGCGATTGCAAACAGCCATACTCAGCAAGCATCTTCAACATCAGCGCCATGAGCTTTGGAAGCTTAAGCAAAAATGCGATCCTGGCCTTGAATGGTGGAGCTAAGCTAGGCGGCTTTGCACACAACACCGGAGAAGGTGGCTTAAGCTCCTTTCATCTTGAACCCGGAGGCGATATCATTTGGCAGATCGGCACTGGCTATTTTGGCTGTCGCAATCAAGATGGCACCTTCAATTTTGAAGCCTTCACCGAGCGAGCGAAGCTGCCGAATGTTAAAATGATTGAGATCAAACTTAGCCAAGGGGCAAAACCAGGACACGGCGGTATTTTACCAGCGTCTAAAGTGACTGCGGAGATTGCAAAAATACGCTTGGTTGAGCAAGGAAAAGACGTTCTTTCCCCACCCTCCCACAGCGCTTTCACAACCCCCTTAGAGCTTGTGCATTTTATAAAAATGCTGCGCGACAAAAGCGAAGGCAAGCCGATCGGATTTAAACTGTGCATTGGACAGAAAAGTCAATTTATTGCTATTTGCAAAGCGATGGTGCAAACCAACATTTTTCCAGATTTCATAACTGTTGACGGTGGTGAAGGCGGAACAGGTGCAGCGCCCCTTGAATTTAGCAACTCGGTAGGCATGCCGCTGCGTGATGGATTAACATTCGTGTACGATGCGTTAAACGGTTTCGGCATTAAAAAACACATTAAAATTATCGCATCGGGTAAGGTTCATACTGGATTTGACATTGTAAAAAACATCTCTTTGGGCGCTGACATGTGCAATGGCGCTCGAGCAATGATGATTGCTTTGGGATGTATTCAAGCGCTTGAATGCAACACCAATACCTGCCCTACTGGAGTGGCGACACAAAACCCAAAATTATATGAGGGATTAAATGTTGATGATAAAAAAGTACGGGTGTATAATTATCAAAAGGAAACTATCAAAGCAGCCATTGAAATGATGGCTGCTGCAGGCATCGATCATCCAAGCAAGCTACACCGCTCCCATATTTACAAGCGCATTAATTCGAGTCAGATTAACACCTATTTTGAAATGTTCCCGTATCTATTAAAAGGATGCTTACTCGAAGCTCCATTTCCTCAAGGATGGGAGCTACAAGTAATGCAAGCGAGCGCTGAAACGTTCGATAGTGCAATACATCATAACTAAGGCAAAATAGCTCTTTGCAGGCGATGTCCGCAAGGTCATCGCCTTTATTTAATTAGAAAATCATAGAGCGGAAGCTAAAAACAAACTTGATTTAGAATTGATTGATTATTGACAATTTCCGTTAACTTGAGGAATCTATGTTTATAAACTTAATTATCTTATGACCCGTAATATTAAATTTGATTAGAGGAACATAATTGCTTTGTATATGTATCGCAATCTGATCTATAATTTCTCAATAAATTTCAATTAATGTACAAAATAAAAAACATAATTGTTACTTTTGAAAATTATTAAGAAACCATGAATATTACATTAAAAAACCACACAAAATACAATTCATACAGACACGTCGCACTTTTGATGAAATTGGCAGAGCAAGAAAATAATCTACCCTATTCGATTGCTTCCATTGCCTTAGCGGAGAGTGTAATTGCCGATAGAATGCAATCTTTTATAAGTTTTGCAGATAGAGAATGGTTCCAATCTAATAAGGATAAGCACATAAAAACTGCTGTATTAATTGACATGTGTAACAAGTATTTCAAGAATTATCATGTCAAAATTAAACGTAAAGATTCTTCCATTTTTGAAACTAATGATTTATTTCAAGAGCTGAAAAACTGGTTGAAAGAGCGTAATTTTATTTTACATTCTTTTGCAAAATCTACACCGGGTAATAAAACTATGGAGGTGGATAAATTCATTGAATATAGCATTTCAGTATCGAAAAATGGTTACCGACTTGTTAGTTTATTAAAAAAATGGTCTGATAAACAAAAACACAAATCAAAAAATTAAATGAAAAATTTATTTTCAGTACATGGCGTGGATGTCCTATGTCAATCTACTCAACAAAGCAAAACAAAAAACTTAAAATGCAGCGTATTAGGAATTGATTTTGCCTGGATAGCCCGTTTAGGAACGAATATTTTCAACACCAAAAATTTTTCTGAACCTGCGATTTTAATTTTGAATCGGCTTGAAATGAAATTAACAACGTTAGAAGAAATCAAGGAAGCCTTAACCCCTGAGAACAAGAATAGGGCCATTAGGGTATGGAATGAACTTTACAATAAATACAATGGGGACTATTCATTAATGAGAAAAGACTTAACAGGTGAATTGATTTCAGAACAAGAATTATCAAATCTTAACAATTTAAAAGTTGCAGATTCTTCTGTAGAAGCTGGGAATAACACGCATAATGGGAATAATTTAGAAGCATTAAAAAGTGGCGATATTGCATTATTGGGTATTACACGCAAAGTTATTTTTAATGTGGATTCTATTTCACTTGTTGCTATTTCAAATTCCAAGGGACTAGATGGCATGCTAGATAATGCAATAAGAATACAAGACGAAAATATTTTCTTGGAGGATATTAGAGGCATTTCTGTTTACGAAGGAAAAGGGGCATCGAATGTATTACTTAATTCCATGTTTGGAGGGAATACAGACAAAGCTCTAATGGAGTCTATTTCTTACATTAGATTTGAATTGAAAGGTGTAAGTGATAATAGAACCTTTTCACCTAACCAACACCCTTACACAGTTACAATTAGCAGCACACAAATTAATGAAGCACAAGCACTAAAAAATTTCCTTGAAAATAAAGTAAGAGAAATTAGAAATTCTTCAAGAACGCCCTTGGTAAATCAACAATCAACGGCAGATGAGTTGCTGAAATATTCAACATTACTGGAAAAAGGTATTATTTCAAACGAAGAATTTGAGGCAATCAAAAAAAAGCTTTTAGGTATATAAATGCATTCTATTAACAAGACATTAAAGGCGCAATTATAGAACAAAACAAATTTTAAGGTCAAAATTAACTCTTGTTCTTCTTGTAACCATTTTATGTTCGACACCCTCTTTCCAAGCCAATTTAATGCTCTTCGTACTGAATCTCCCAGGGTCCCATGCCGGTAATTTGGATAATTGCGGGCTCGTCTCCTGTGCTTAGCAGATGCGGCAAGCCGGGCGGGTTCAGATAAAAAGAACCCGCGCTGTAGAACTTGTCCTTTTGATGCTCCGGCTGCGCGCCAAAGCCCAGATAAAGACCCCCTGAAATTACGGTTACCCGTTCCTCTCTTGGGTGCGTGTGGCGACGAATCACTGCGTTTGCAGGCAATTGCACCCGCATGGTGAACATGGCCGCTTTCTTGGGGTCGCCTTCGAGCACCGCTATGCGCGTTCCCGCCGGCAAGGTGGCTGGCGCATCGCGCCAAAGGATATCGTTTACCGCGAGACCGATCTGTACATGCGCAGGATTAGGAAATCCTGCGTAGCGGGTAGAATCGGGCGTTTGGGCTTTCGTAAAAAACGAGCAGCATAAGGCGCTCGCTACAAGTAGGATTTGGGTATTTCTTTTCATGCATAAAAGATTTGGATTTTATTACAAACCATCCCTAATATAAACAAAAAAAGCGTGTTTTCCAAATTTGCTCGCAGGGTCTTTAGCGGATGCACTATCTTTACAGAGCGATGAAATCCTGCCAAGAAATTTTAAAAACCTATTGGGGCTTCGACCAGTTCAGGCCTTTGCAAGAGGACATCATCCAATCGGTGATCGCCGGTTGCGATACCTTGGCTTTGCTGCCTACCGGCGGGGGGAAATCGATCTGCTACCAAGTACCCGGCATGCAGATGGAAGGCATCTGCCTCGTTATTTCTCCGCTCATCGCTTTGATGAAAGACCAGGTGGAGAATTTGAATAAGCGCGGCATCAAAGCCATGGCGATATACTCCGGCATGACGCGCAAAGAGATTGACATCAAACTCGACAATTGCGTGTATGGCGATTACAAGTTTCTCTACCTCTCGCCCGAGCGCCTAGAAACCGACCTCTTCAAAGAACGGGTGCAGCGCATGAACGTCAACTTGATTGCGGTGGATGAGGCACACTGTATTTCGCAGTGGGGCTATGATTTCAGGCCGTCTTATCTTACAATTGCCGAGCTGCGTTTGCTTTTACCTGCTGTTCCTATGTTAGCATTAACAGCTACAGCCACCGAGCACGTACGCAAGGATATCGTTGCACATCTCGAATTTAAACAGGAGCAGGTTTTCGTGCAAAGTTTTGAGCGGGATAACCTCGCCTATATCGTGCAAAAAGAAGACAACAAATTAGATCGGATACTTAAAATCCTGCGCAAGGTGCAAGGCAGCGGCATTATTTACAGTCGCAATCGGCGCAAGACAAAGGAGCTGTCGGATTTCCTAAACAGGAATGAAATAAAGGCTGACTTTTACCATGCGGGCTTGGATCAGAAAACGCGCAACCAACGCCAAGAGGATTGGATGACAAACAAAACGCGCATCATCGTTTCCACCAATGCCTTTGGTATGGGCATCGATAAGCCCGATGTGCGTGTGGTTATTCACGACGAATTCACCGATTCGCTCGAAGCCTATTACCAAGAGGCAGGGCGTGCAGGCCGCGACGGACAAAAAGCGTATGCAGTACTGCTTTATAACGAGTCGGACAAGCTCACAAGCGCCGAGCGTATTAAGAAAAACACCATCGACCTAGCTCAGGTGAAAGCCGTTTATCAAGCCCTGTCAAGCTATCTTCAATTGGCTCCCGGAGCAGGTCAAGGCGCTAGCTTCACCTTCGATCTAGCCACCTTTTGCGAAAGCTATCGAATGCATGCGAGCGAGGTGTATCTTGCGCTGAAGGAACTTGAACGAGAAGGCCACATCGCAGTTAGTGAATCGGTGTTTATGCCTTCCCGAATTCATTTTGTGATGAAAGGGAAAGAACTCTACGAGTTCTGTTTGCAGCAAGCCCGACTTGATCCGATTATAAAAATGTTGCTTCGCTCCTACGAGGGTATTTTTGATACCTACTGCACCCTGCGTGAATCAGAATTAGCCAAACGCCTTGAAGTGCCGCTGCAGGAAGTCACTCGCCAACTGAAATACCTAAACGACATCGGGATCGTAAGTTATTACCCCGAAATGGAGTCGTCTGTAGTTACCTACCTCCTGCCCCGAGCCGACGCGCGATACCTAAAAATAGATGCTGCAGGCTTAAAGCAGCGCAACCAAGCCATGCAGGAGCGACTTAACGCAGTGGTTAACTATGCCACAGCAGGCAACATGTGCAGAAGCCGTATGCTCCTGGCCTACTTCAACGAAGATAAGGAAGCGCCTTGCGGCCAATGTGATTACTGCATTGCGATGCGCAAGAAGCAACACGACGAGCATGACTTCGATACTGTAAAAAACAGAATTATCGAAATTTTACGACAAAAAAACCAGACCCTTGCCGAAGTAGTTAAACAATGCGAACCACATTCAGAAACAGAATCAATTTCAGCTATTCGTTGGTTGATGGATAAAGGAGCGATACAACATGCTGAACACAACAAGCTAGCTCTTGCTGATAAAAGCGTTTAAGATAGGCTTCAAGAAAGCAACTCACTCCTGCTTTTTGAGTACTTTCGCAATGCGCAACATGCGTTAAACACCTATGCAATTCATTAAAATCACCCTCGCCAAAGGCAAAGAACGTTCCTTGATACATCGCCATCCTTGGGTGTTTTCGGGAGCCATCGCAAAGAAAGAACAAGAGCCAGAAGAAGGCGCTATCGTTGAAGTTTTTAGCAATACTGGCGAATACCTTGCTACTGGACATTATCATTCGGGCAGCATCGCTGTTCGTTGTTTTGACTTCGAACATACCAGGGCTGATCGGGATTTTTGGATCAAAAAAATAACAGCAGCATGTGCGCTGCGCTTCACAAACGGAGTGCTTGATCAAGCCACCACCAACTGCTTCCGCTTGGTGCATGGCGAAGGCGATGGACTTCCTGGTCTTATCATCGACTTTTACAAGGGTACAGCCGTTTTGCAAGCGCATACCAGCGGCATTTATAAAGTTCGCGACCACATCGTTGCAGGGTTGCAAGCCTTTTTTGGCGACAAGCTGCTTGCTGTTTACGACAAAAGCAGCGAGAGTTTGGGAAAGCAACAGCAAGGAGAAACACAAAATGGTTTTTTGTATAAAAAAAACGAGGATCATCCGGAAGGATGTGTCGTGGAAGAAAATAGCAAACGCTTTTATGTGAGCTGGACAGAAGGACAGAAGACGGGTTTCTTTTTAGATCAGCGAGAAAACCGAGCCCTGTTGGAACGCTATGCTGCCGGACGTAAAGTCCTAAACACCTTCAGCTACTCCGGTGGGTTTTCGATATATGCCTTAGCAGGCGGCGCACAGCTTGTGCATTCGGTTGATAGTTCGGCGAAGGCGGAGGCTTGGGCTTTGCGCAATGTAAAGGAAAACGACACGACTGTGCCACACAGCTTCTTCTGCCAAGATACGTTTGACTTCTTTAAAAGCAGCCAAGAACAGTACGACCTTATCGTGCTTGATCCACCTGCCTTTGCCAAGCGTTTAAGTGCCTTGAAACAGGCGTGTGGCGGCTACCAGCGTTTAAACGAGGTGGCCTTTCGCAAGATCGCACCCGGTGGAATCTTGTTCACCTTTTCGTGCTCGCAGGTGATTGATCGTAAACTCTTCCGTCAACTTGTATTTGCTGCTGCAAGCACTGCTGGACGCAAGGTTCGCATCTTGCATCAACTCACACAAGGACCAGATCATCCGATTAACTTATACCACCCCGAAGGTGAATATCTCAAAGGCCTCGTGCTGCAGGTAGATTAACGATGCAGCTAAAAACAAGTTATTCGGATATTTGGAAGATCGCCCTACCGGTTATTCTGGGAGGCGTTTCACAAACCATTATCAATGTCACCGACACCCTGTTCTTGGGGCGAGTAAGCGAAACTGCTTTAGGTGCTTCCGCTGTAGGTGGTGTGTTTTTCTTTGTGCTATACATGATTGGCTTGGGCTTCACCCAAGGCATGCAGATCCTTATCGCTCGCAAAGCAGGCGAAAAGAAGGAGGAGGAAATTGGTCCTTTGTTTACACAAGGTGCTTATCTCATTGCTTTCTTATCGTTATTTCTTCTGCTCTTTCTTGTTTTTTTTGCCGATCACTTGATGAAGCTCATCATCCATGATCCCAAGATTCTAGAGGCGCTTCTGCAATTTATTCATTATCGAACACCCGGCCTTGTTTTCACCTTGTTGATATTGCAGTTTAGGGCCTTTTTTATTGGCATTGGCGTAACACGCCCCATTAGCTGGAACATGGCTGTGATGGCGATAATCAATATCGTATTCAATGCCATATTGGTTTTTGGTAAATGGGGATTCCCTGCGATGGGAATCGCTGGATCGGCCTTGGCATCGAGCATTGCAGAATGCTGCGGGGCCTTGGTTTTTCTATATTACATCGCAAAAAACAAACCGATGCAAATGTATGGGCTTCTGCGTTTTCGCCCTTTGCAAATGGATCTTATCAAACGCTTGACAAAGCTGAGTATGCCTATCGTATTTCAAAACTTTAGCGCACTCGCCGGCTGGCTCGTTTTCTTTTTGGTTATTGAAAAAACAGGCGAAAGAAACCTCGCCGTATCGAACATCCTACGCAGCCTGCTTTTTATTTTGATGACGCCTGTTTGGGGCTTCTTTGCCGCAGCCAACACCATGGTAAGCAATGTTATTGGCCAAGGAAAGAGCAATGACGTGATGGCCTTGGTAAAAAAAGTGTGCGCGCTCAGCTTCAGCATTTCGATGCTGCTGAGTTTGATGCACCTGCTGTTTCCACGCTTTATCATCAGCTGCTTCACCGATGACCCATCGCTGATTGAATACGCCATCGGGCCGCTCTATTTAATTTGCGCAGCATCGGTTCTCTTCTCGGTAGGCGGCATCTTCTTGGCCGCTGTGTCGGGCACCGGCAGCACCCAAGCGTCCATGTTCATTGAGTTCATTTCGATGATGTGCTACCTCAGCTACATTTACTTTATCTATACACGAGCAACAGCAAGCATCGAATTTTATTGGACGACCGAAGCGTTTTATTGGCTTTTCATTGGAACGCTTAGCTTCTTGTATCTTCGCAGTGCAAAATGGAAAGGCAAAACGATTTAAGTATGTATAAACACCCTCTCTTTGTAGCTCTTCTTGCGTGTATCGTTACCAGCTTGGCGTGTCATTCAACGGCGGTAACAACGCAAACAGACTTCGCAAAATACACCAAAGCAACCGTGATCGATTACAGCGAAGTATCGGGTTGCGGCTTCTTGCTTATGCTCGAGGATGGCAGCAAGCTACAGGCATCAACGCTACCCAAAAAATTCTTGCATAATGGGATGGATGTGTGGATACAATATACAATCAAGAATAGCGCCTCTATTTGTCAAGCTGGCAAAATCATAGACTTAAACGACATCCGCAAACGCTGACATGAAAATCATTTTTTATGGAACACCTGACTTCGCTGTCCCCTCGCTGGAGATACTGCTGGAGAACGGCTACGAGATAGCAGCCGTGGTTACTGCGCCAGACAAACCGGCGGGCCGTGGTTTAAAACTTACACCATCTGCTGTCAAGGTGTTTGCTGAAAGCAAAGGATTACTGGTGTTGCAGCCAATTAAATTAAGCGACGAGGCCTTTCATGCAAGTTTGCTTAGTATAAAACCAGATTTACAAATTGTGGTGGCCTTCCGTAAAATGCCAGAATCGGTTTGGGGATTATCGCCCCTTGGCACATTCAACTTACATGGATCCTTGTTGCCGCAGTACCGAGGCGCTGCTCCGATACACCGCGCAGTAATGAACGGAGAAGCTAAAACAGGTGTCACCACCTTTTTTCTTCAACAAGAAATCGATACCGGCAGCATTCTTTTTTCAGATGAATTGGCGATTGGGCCTGACGAAAATACAGGATCGGTGCACGATAGAATGATGTTGATTGGAGCTCGCTTGGTATTAAAAACCGTTCAAGCCATTGAACAAGGAACGGCCAAAGCACGGGATCAGGCGCATTTTATAAACACCTCAACCGTGCTGCATGCGGCTCCAAAAATAAAAAAAGAAGATGGCCGCATCAATTGGCAAGCAAGCGCGCAGCACATTCACAATCAAATTCGTGGATTGAGTCCGCACCCAGCGGCCTATACCCAGCTTGTTGGGCCCGAAGGAAAAGTGCAACTGCTAAAGATTTACAAGGCCAGCATTGAAAAAAACACGACCCATTTAAAACCTGGAAGCATCGTCAACAATACCGGAGATACGCTCCTAATTGCTGCTGCCGATGGCTTGCTACAACTTCATGAAGTGCAGCTTGAAGGCAAGAAAAGAATGCCAACAGAAGCGCTCCTTCGCGGTTTTCGAGTCAATTCTGATTTTCGGGCTGAATAACGAATCCGGCATACTAAAACAGGCTGGGCTTCGTTTTATGCCCTTTCCCTCAATTTTACTTATTTTTGCTTAACAAACCTGCATTCCATGTCCCAATCGACTATCAAAGCCAAAACTACCGATGCTGTCAGTTTCGTGCTTTTTCTTTTCCGCTGGTGGAAACCCCTTGCGCTTGTGCTTCTTGCTTCTGCACTTACGGCTATTATTGTGTCGGGATTCATCAAACCAAAGTATAAATCCACGGTGGTGTTTTTTCCAACAACCACTAACTCCATATCCAAAGCCCTGCTTAGCGACAATGGTGCCGACAAGCAAGATATTCTAGAGTTTGGACAAGAAGTGGAGGCCGAACAGATTCTTCAGATTCTTAATTCGGACAACATCCGCGACAAAATCGTATCCAAATACGACCTGCTCAACCACTACGAGATTGATAAAGACGGAAGTTATCCGATGACCAAGCTTTTCAAGGAATACGAAAGCAACATCACCTTCGAGCGTACCGAGTTTATGTCGGTAAAGATTAATGTGTACGACACCGATCCTCAGATGGCGGCTGACATTGCAAACAACATCGGCGACTACCTCGACTCGATGAAGACTCAAGTGCAGCGCCAACGGGCTATTGACGGCTTTAAAATTGTGGAGCACGAGTATTTGAAGAGCCTCGATCAGATACACAATTTGGAAGATTCATTAAGAAAGATTCGCAATCGCGGTGTTTATGATTATGAGGTTCAGAGCAAAATTTTAAACGAAGAATTCGCCAAGTCCTCGTCTTTACTCAGCAACGAAAAAGCGCGTTTAAGCGTTCTTGAAATTGCGCTGAAAGACAACGACACCACCATCATCAATACCAAAGCCCGGATCAAAGGCGCTCAAGCCAACATGGAGTCGATTCAAACTCAATTGCGCTCGTTGGCAGAGTTTGGTGGCGCAAGTGTTTCGATCAGTGGGCAATTGGAATTGCAGCAGAAGCAATTGTCTGTCCTGCGCGAGAAATACGAACAAGCGCGCGTGGATGCAGAGCAGAACTTGCCAAGCAAATTCATTGTTAACAAAGCAACCAAGGCGGAGAAGAAAACGTATCCTGTACGCTGGTTGATTGTTGTGCTCTCCATGCTTGGTTCATTGATTTTATGTGTACTTGTGCTGCTCGGATTAGATCATTACAAGGATTACACGTCCATGCAAAAAGCAACTTAAGCGCATTCGCTTAAAGGCCTACATCGAACAACCAACGCAATGAACAGCGCCATACGCTTCTTTGATTCGATACACGAACTCTTCGGAAAGAACGAAAGAGGAAGCGAACGCATGCGTTTGTTTTTTTGGCTGAGCGGACTCTTCATCGCATTGAATGCGCTGTTTCTATATCAAGAAAATTTCACCCTGTTGCTGGTACCGGCAAGCTTGTTGATTTTGATACTTGCCTTCTTCAAAACGGAAATCGTTTTTTTTGCTGTTGTCGCATTCACACCCCTTTCGGTGAATATTCGCGACATCGGAATGGGCTTTGGTATTAGTCTTCCAGGGGAGCCGCTAATTATGCTTCTACTTGGCGTTTTTATACTAAAACTGCTCCTTGAGGGCAGCTTCGATCGCAAGATCATCATGCATCCAATCTCAATCCTCATCCTTCTGCATCTGCTTTGGATAGGCATCACCGCTGTCAGCAGTTCCATGCCATCCGTATCCTTCAAATTCCTGCTATCCCGCCTTTGGTTCGTTGGTGTTTTTTACTTCATGGCGACACAGATTTTTGCGAACAAGGAAAAAAGGAAACCATTCCTCTTGGCCTATATTTGGACCCTGGCGATCGTTATTTTATACACCACATGGAAGCATTCTCATTATGGCTTCGACGAAAAAATAGCCCACTGGATCATGGATCCTTTCTTTAATGACCATACGGCATACGCTGCAGCTATCGCCATGTTTCTGCCAGCTCTTTTTTGGTTTGCGATTGAAAAAGAGAGCCCGAATTGGCAGAAAGGATTGAACTTCTTTTTGCTTGCACTTTTTCTTTTGGGTATTGTGCTTTCGTATACACGGGCAGCATGGGTCAGCTTGGCCGGTGCCGTTGGAGTGATGACGCTTTTTCTTCTTCGAATAAAATTCCGAACAATCTTATTGGTTGGCGCTACCCTCCTTTCGCTCTTTCTCGTTTTTCAAACACAGATTTTCTTAAAGCTAGAGCGCAACAGGCAAGATTCGTCCAAAGACTTCTCTCGTCATCTGCAATCCATCTCTAACATCAGCACCGATGCGTCTAACTTAGAACGCATCAACAGATGGCACTCGGCTTTGCGCATGTTCAAAGAGCATCCGATACTGGGATTCGGTCCAGGGACCTATCAATTTCAGTATGCTCCTTTCCAGCACAGCAGCGAACTCACCATAATTAGCACTAATAGCGGCACAAAAGGAACAGCCCACAGTGAATTTCTTGGCCCCATGGCAGAACAAGGTATTCTTGGCGTTATTCTCTTTTCAATGATAATCGGGCTCGTGCTATGGCGTGCTGCATTTGTTTATACAAATACTGAAGGTAGCGACAAGTACTTTGCACTGGTTCTCATTTTAGGACTTGTCACCTATTTTGTACATGCCTTTCTAAACAACTTTCTAGACAGCGATAAGGCCTCCGTTCCCTTTTGGGGCTTCATTGCACTGATCACGGCACTCGATCTTCAAATTGCATCAAAGACTCTTCCTACCAAACCCTAAACACCATGAACAAGACCCTCCTTCTATTCATTGTATTGCTTGCGTTTGCAAAAGTTTCATCAGCACAAGACCCGTATGAAAAATGGGATCATGACTTCAGACCGTTGAGCGCTCTAGATGTGATTCGCTTTGAACGCAACTATGCGGATAGTGTTGAGCGCGACAGCACCGCTGATGCGTATTATACGCGACTAGATTCGTGCAAAATAACTGCGCATTTTATGGGTGTAAAAAGAAAAATACTACCAGAAGTGCTCGAGTCCATGAATCGCATCAACCAAAACTTTTATCCTGGAGCGAACAAGCTCGATCCTGTATTTAAAAACGAATATCTTTTTGAATGCGACGAGACGAAAATATGGATGCCTATTGATTCAGATATCGAGCTCGCTTTTAATCAAGAAATTACAAAAGGTAAAAGGGTGTTTCTGTATTGCATGTTCTTGAATGAACACACCAAAGACAAAAAGCTGTTTAACAATTTCATGATTAGCGAATTCAGAAAATAGCTGACAAAAGAGTCCTCTGCGATTTTGGACTACTTATCGCCTTGTGGTTCTTCTTTCTTTTCCTCTTTAGCATCGTCTTCAACAACGGCCGATTTCTTTAGGAAGTCGGCTTTCTTGCGCTCCGAACCCAACATGAATTCGTAGTTGCCCGTCTCTTTTTCTGATTTGGCTTGGCGCTTGTCGCTTTTAAGATTGCGGAGGATGTCGTTGAATTTAGTATCGGAGGATACCGCTTCCATAATCCCTTTGGTGTATCGAAAATAATACCAGGTTTGAGCATCTCCTTCTAAGTAGACATTAAGCACATCACCGGTTCGTTTTTTCACAATCTCCACCTGGCCTTGTACTTGCTTGTTTACCTGATACTTTAAAATATTACCAATTGAAATAAGCCCGGATGAGCGATACGAACGGGTATCGGCATTCCAAGTCATGTGTAATTCAGTTAAAAACAAAGGGACCAAAAGCTCTTCTGGCATCTTTTTGAACGAGCCAGTCAAATTCAGTTCGGTTAACATCTTGGCTGACCGTTCGACACCAACGATTTCGGCTAATCCTTTTTCATATACGGTGCGGCCATTATCGGATGGGTTCAAAGAAGCCAGATCCTGCAATTTCTCAGCCATCGCCTTTGATGCATCGTCCGAGAAAAAAAAGTTGAACAAAAGCATAAGATCCATATCGCTTTTGAAATTGACAGCATTGTTGGTCACATTGCCTGGCGCAATGAGTTTAACCTGACCAAGATCCGCGCCAAAATTAATTTTTCCTTCGCCTACACTGTTGCATTTGGTATCATTAAAGACAAAGGAGTTGCCAGGCAAGCTTGGGTTATTGAGCTTTTCCTTGCTTGCAATCTTATATTCGTTTTTATCTTTATCATAAACCAAATACCCTTCGGGTGTGATAAGCGCAAGGTCCTTTGTGGCGCGACGAGGTGCCATTAATGAAGAGTAGACATATGATGTTGTGTCATTAAATACCGACAAACCAGCACCAATCGGAGCTCCTTTATCATCTTGCAATGGCGCGGTTAGTGGAATCAAAACCTCCGCTGGATTGATATCGGCCTGCATCCCAAACCAGGATTGTGTTACGCCTTCACATTGCAAATTAAGCTTACCAAAGCCGTGAAAAGCAAGGTATTGGCGGCTCGCATTGAGGATAACCTCTCCTTTATATTTAATCTGGGGAATAAGTGTAAAGTTTACGCTATCATTAATTGAACTGATGGCATACGTTTGCGCCGTAGTGTCAACGGTAATGTTGTTGAAGTGCAGCGTCTGCTTCTTTTTATACACATCCTCGTAGTCATAATCACCAGACCCAACATAGCTTTTCCGGGAGGTGATATTTGCCGTTACATTGTATAGGTTATGGTATTTAGTGGTACTGTTAGCAAGAATTTTTGAGTTAGTCAAGGTCTCCATACGTGCCTTTTTGTAGACGGTAACTTTTCCGCTATCCGGATACAAAATTGCATCGGCAACCAGAATCTTCTTCACTTGTTCGGCACGAATAACATAGTCTTTCAAGCTATACTTTGCATAAGGAGCATTCCATCTTAGAGAATCCTGATCGGGATGGGTTGATATAAACTCCGACCCTTCTAAATCTAAATTGTTTGTGGTATCAGCCGCAGAGCTTGTGTTCGTTGGCTTACCACCACCAACACTGAGCTCTACCAACTTGTCATCCATAAACCATTTGTATTGATCCATGTAACAGATATAGTCGTTTGCAGGAAATTTAACATACGAACCACCTCCATTGGATTTAAACACACCAGTCCGTGTGCTGAAATCAATATTTGCACTAACATTAACCGTTGAGATCGCAAAGGTGGTCGATTCATCCGATTTCAGATCGAAGTTGGATGTATCCGCACCAAAGGATATTTGTTTATAATTGAATTTCTCGGAGGTCAGCTCGGCATTGACAAAAGCCATACGACCTTTTCCAATCAACTCTTTTGGAGATAACTCCATGTCTCCTTTTAAGAAGGCCTGTCCGTCGTAGAAATCTATTTCTTCCTTTTTTTGGTAAACAAACATGCGATCGCGGTATGGCCGCCAATGCAAATACACATCCTTACCAAGCACATGCGGAAACTCAATCGGCTTGCCTTGTGGCTTGATCTCGTAATCCTGCAATATGGCGTTCACAGAATCGGGATAAAAGAAAAAGTTTTTGGAATGCGCTACAGAAGTAACATAGCGCAATTCACCATCCCCACGCAATCCTTCATGACTCATGTCGATGGTTTTTAAATAGGTGCCCTTGCTACCATAAACAGGAAACCCATCCGGAGGCGTTGGCCGCACAAAGCCAAGCGAAAAATCAGGTTGTAGCCGAAGGTCTTCATCGAAGTCAGGAAAAATACCCGCCGAAATAAAAGTACCCTTTAAGCTCATTCCAGAAGGATCGAAGCTATTCAGACTATCCACCGAAAAAGGTTCTAAGTGGAAATAAAAATTGTCTTTTTGATAAACACCGCGCTGTATAGAGGCGCGATCATAAAACACATACGAATCGCGCAAGCTATTGAATACGGGGTATTCATTAAAATCCTTCAGGCCCGATTTGTTGTTGGGATTATCGATCAGCAGGTTTCCACTCAGATACTGAATAACCGTTTTTACTGGTGTAAGTACATCGTTTCCAAAGGCATCTTTTTCTTTCCCTGGAACTTTTAGTCGCATCGAATCAATGAAGGCTAAATCGATTTTAAATTCGTCGTAACCAAACGAAAAATTCTTTCCGAAATATTCAAAACGCCCCGAATTCAACTTGCCTGAAAAAGAAAAGTCGCGGTTCGCTTTCATAACAATCTGACGATCCTTTGGTATGATTGAAACGCTTTGCGAGTCACTCACCTGAACCTTCGAAACACCATTTAGGGTGAGATCGTAGTTAAGCAGACTCATGCGGGCATTGCTCTTGTCAGCACTTGTTAACGACTCGATGTCAAGCACATCATAATCAATTTTACCCTGCTTCGCATTCAGATAATAATAGAGCCTATCAGTTGCAAGAAAAAGATTCTCCGCAGATTCATAGATCATGAATCCTTTGGTGGAAAGTGAAAGCAACATAGATCTTACTTGCTCCGGAGGCGCTTTTAGAAACTTTGCGTAATCGTTAACATCAATGTACCTAGAACGCTGATAGTCGGTAAAGCGCTTTATGTTGAAGAAGGGGTGCACATCGGATATCCCTTGCAATTTTGAGAATTTATAATCTTTGTAATAGTTGGATGATTCAAAATGTGCCCTACCCTCCGTACCGCCAGTGATTACCCGCATGTCAATGATTGGATCGTCAATCTTCCAATACATTCCTTCAACATAAATATCAAGCTTGTGGAAAGAGTCGTAAAACGGACTGCTACCAACGCCTTCCTCTGTTCGTATTAACCCGAGCACCCTGTCAAAGATGATGTATTTAAATTGCAGCGAGGGGTGATAGATCGAATCACAATGCGGATTACATTGTGCGGTATCTAAATAAAAGGTAATACTGGTTCTATCTGACGTAATTTTGTCTGGTCGTATCACGAAGCTGTTTGAGGCGGCCACTAAAAACACTTTTTTCTTATTATAAAATGTCAAGACCGCGCGATCCTTGTCATTTCCAGTGCCAATAATCTTTCGCCCTTCAAGCGAAAATCCCCCTCTATAATCAACATCGGCAACAATATTTTTAATGCGATGCACCTTCGTATAGGTGGTGAACCTCGGATAGCTAGATGTTTCTGGTGTTACGTCGGCTAGCAGTTTATCGGCAAAACGCCCCATGAGCGCATCCTTAAAGTATTGCGGAAAGAAAAACACAACGGAATCGGCCACATAGTCTGACCCTGTTACATCGATTTGATATTGACTTAGTTCAGCACGCGCTGAGTTTACATCAAATCCAGCACGCAGGAAATTAACCTTGCCTGAATTGCCATACCAAGTCTGAATAGTAGGATAATAAACACCGCGCGTGTCCTCTATTATACTGCTATCCTTCTTTGCATAACAGGTGAGTTGAATGCCTTTGAATACAACCTTAGGCAAAGAATCGAAATCAAAAATATAATCATTGTTGCTAGCCACCCACTTGGTAGAGGCCGATTGATACAAAATATTTCCAGAAAAGAGGTTGTTGCAGCCCAATATGTAAGCCGCATAATACTTATTGGCACGCTCTAATAATTTTGTCAAACTTGCTTGCCAGGCTTTAAAACTCTCGTCGTTTTGATTGCTAATCTTGAAACTGATTACAGCATAGAGGTAATTTTTAAAGTCAGGGATGGCTTTCATCCTCTTCTTCAGCATCAAATTAGCGGTTTTAATAATATCCCCTTTTTGCTCGGCAGTCAAGCGAGGCGTTGCCGCTGAGTATTGATAGTTATGAAAAACATTATCCTCCTCCGTGCGCTTCTTTATAATCTTGTTGGCGGCCTTGTACATTTTCTCTTCCTCCTTCAACTCCAGCTTATCCTGAGTCCATATCACGCGGAGCTCGGTCATAATTGCCTCGGCCTCATCGGGACTCGTTTCGACAATAAACTCATTCAAGGATTTATAAAAAGCTTCAGGTTCACTCGGAAATTCTTTCAATGTTTGCGCACGAACTGTAAGCATGCCAAAGCAAAGACAAACAAGAAACACACCAGCAAGTAAACGCATCATTGAGGCAAAGAATTAAGTATACGCATGAATTCATCGGCTTTTAACGATGCACCACCAATTAAACCACCATCAACATTTTCTAAGGCGAAAATGGATGCTGCATTGGAAGCGTTACAACTGCCTCCATACAGCAAGGAAAGCGTTGGACCAACCTTTGCGGAAGTACGATTTAGCAAGGCGCGCAGGTATCCATGCATCTCTTCTATTTGCTCACTGGTTGGTGTAAGGCCTGTTCCTATCGCCCAAACAGGCTCATAGGCTATGGCAACGGAAGCCAATTGGGTATCGGTAAGATGCAAGAGCGAATCCTTTAGTTGTTGCTCAATAATCTGCATGTGAATCCCCTCCTTGCGTTGCTGCGTTGTCTCGCCACAGCAAAAAATAATATCCAGCCCCGTTTCTAAAGCAACATCGACTTTTTTCTTCAAGGTCAAATGATCTTCTTTGTTGTTGATCCTACGCTCGGAGTGCCCGATAATTACTTTTTGCACACCAAGCTCCGATAGCACCAAAGACGACACCTCTCCGGTATGCGCTCCGCGAATAGCAGGAGCACAATCTTGAGCAGCAATCTGCACGCTATCAAGCCCTGCAACAGCTTTAACGAGGCGCTCTAAGGCAGGAAATGAAGGTGCAAGCACAACTTCGCAATGCCTCGGCATGGTCGTTAAAACGCTTCGCATTTCGGTAGCTAGCAACTCGCTTTCCCCTACCGTGAGATTCATTTTCCAATTGGCTGCAACAATTCTTTTTCTTGATGACATGTTCATGCTGTTTATTGAATACGAATGCGAGGATCGAATATCCCGTACAATATATCCACTAAGATATTAATTATTACAAAAATCATGGCAACTACTAACACCGCTCCCATAACAACAGGCAGATCGTATTTTTCAAGCGCATCAACCGTAACCTTGCCTACTCCTTTCCATCCAAAAATAAACTCAACAAAAACGGCACCGGCTAACAAGGAGGCAAACCATCCAGAGATGGCTGTGACTACTGGATTCAAAGCATTACGCAAGGCATGCTTCAAAACAATACGCCGAAAGCCAAGCCCCTTGGCGCGTGCAGTACGAATGTAATCCTGCGACAACACATCAAGCATGGCGCTGCGTGTAAGCTGTACGATTACCGCCAATGGCCTAATACCCAATGTCAGGGTTGGTAAAATCAAATTTTTTAACTGAAGAACCTCGCCTCCAAAAACGGTAGAACTATATAAGCCACCAGTCATGTGTAAGCCGGTGTAATCACTTAGCAGAAAACCAAATACCCAGGCGATGATGATCCCCGCAAAGAAAGAAGGAACAGACATACCTAAGACCGCCAAGACCATTGACAAACGGTCTACCCAGCTGTGTTTATAGAGCGCCGACACAATGCCTAAAAACAAGCCTACAAGACTTGCAAAAAGCATCGACGAAAAGGCTAACACCATCGTTCCGGGCAGTGCATCCAATAAGAGCTCGGATACTTTACGGCCGCTTTGGTAGGAGCGCCGTAAATATGGCTTTTTAAGTACAAAAACACGCTTGGAACCAAGCGGCAAAAGAGTTATACCTGAACCGTATTTGTCGCCATTAAAGAACAGTATATCGCTTGAGTCGCTCTGATTATGAAAAGAAATCGGAGACAAGTCATTCAAGTAAAACAAAAATTGAACAGGCAACGATCGATCGCGACCTAAATCTTTATTGATCGCCTCGATCGATGATACATCAGCACGCTGACCAAGCATCATTCGTGCGGGATCACCTGGCAGCACATTGAAAAGAAAAAAAACAATAATAACAACGCCTAACAGCACCAATAGTCCATAAGAAAAACGGCGCAGAATGAAATCGATCACTTGTTTTTTACTTATCTAGCATTGTTGAGATACTTGGCTTCCACCTCTTTGAACTCCGGGAAATCATTGCTGTGCCAAATGGCAATAACCACTCCACCCTTCATTAGCATAAGCCCTGGGTTAGAGCGTATCATGGTTTTTAAAGCCGTTTGATCACATGTATAGAAGTCGTACATCGCTTCTACATCGTGGCGAAAATTATCCGTTTCAGCGGGCAAGGAGCCTGTCAATCCAATGAACTTAAGATGTTTCTCATCGGTA
This sequence comes from Bacteroidota bacterium, assembly GCA_947448795.1. Taxonomy (GTDB): domain Bacteria; phylum Bacteroidota; class Bacteroidia; order AKYH767-A; family JAHEYN01; genus CANFOZ01. The sequence continues at coordinate 11,800 of CANFOZ010000025.1, read as the reverse complement.
TGACGAACAAATTGATTGATCTGTGCCTGAACCTTGCGATCCGCCTTGCTTAAATCGTACGACACCAGAAAGAAATTATAATCCGTGTTACTCAACAGCTCATCCGTTCGGTCAACCCCATCTTGGTCGGTAATGTTAAAATCGTGAATTGGCGGCTCATAGCCTTTCTCAACCAACACATTCTTCGTTTCCTTCCAAACCCAAGTAGAATCGTTCCATGGATAGTCCTTGCTAGTAAACTCTTTTACCTCGCCTTTTTTCTCATAATACAATTTGGTTTCATACACACTCACCTTTGCTCCTGCTGGCATGGCACGACCATCTATTAAGTTCTTACCAACAGCATAGGGACGAAAATCAACAATCGGTAAATGTGCATAGCAATGTTGTGTAAACCAACCTGAACCAATCAATGCAAGCACTGCCAAGGTGGAACTAAATCCTTCGTTAACAAGCGGCGAGATATCGTTTCGGCGAAAAAACAGCCAAGCAATCAACACCAAAAGCGCTACGTCTTTGCCAAAGGAAGTCCATGGTGTAAGATGAAGGGCATCACCAAAACAACCACAATCGGTTACCTTGTTAAAATAGGCAGAATAGAAGGTTAAGAAGGTAAAGAACACAATCAGTCCAAGAAGCATCCAAACCACATTGCGAATACGAGCACCTAAAAGCAGCGCCGCACCCAGCCCTATTTCAAAGATGGCGATAAACATAGCCAGTCCGAGCGATGCGAAGGACATAAAATCCATGTGAAAGACCTCGAAATACTCATCCAATTTATAGGAAAATCCCACAGGATCATTCGCCTTTATTAGTCCTGAAATAATAAACAGAACACCAACAAGAATACGAGCGATGGTAGTAATTATGTTCATTGCTTATCTAGCTTAATGTATTTTAAAATGGAAATTAATTAGCACTTAGCTCATCCAATCGAATGAGCGCAAAAAGAGCATAATTAGCAATGTCTTGGTAATTCGCCTCTATGCCTTCTGAGATTAGCGTTGCTCCATCGTGATCCTCAATCTGTTTCACCCGCATGAGTTTCATTAAAATGATATCGGTCAGCGAACTGATGCGCATCTGACGCCATGCCTCATCGTAGTCGAAATTCTTTTTCTCCATCAGCGCCTTCGTTTCCGCCAATTTGCGATCAAAAAGATCCATGCCCTTTTTCAAAGGAAGCTCGGTCTCCGCCTCTTTACCTTGCAATTCAAGCTGAATCAAAGCGATCATCGCATAATTTACGATGCCGATGTATTCCGAACGAATACCTTCCTCTACTTTCTGTGTGCCGTGTGTTTCGATGCTGCGGATACGCTGCGCCTTGATATATACCTGGTCGGTTATCGAACTGACGCGCAAAATGCGCCAAGCGCTGCCGTAATCTTTCATTTTATTAACAAAGATGTCGCGACAATGGGAAACCGCGAGATCGTATTGAGACGAGGTTTGAATTAGCATAAAGGAGATAAATTTTTAGGTATTGAGGTAATTCTAGGTATTTTTGTGCTTCTATAAACGATTTATCAAACCATTTATTTTCTTGCATAAAGATACAGCATTTTACAATTCCGGATCACCCTTTCAGGGCCAAATTATAAACAGCCGCAAACCGTTGATCATGGGCGTTCTTAATGTAACCCCCGACTCCTTCTTTGCAGGTAGCCGAGCAGAAGACGATGACATATTGTTAATGAAGGCGAGTGCGATGCTCGAACAAGGTGCCGACATCCTGGATGTGGGAGCATGTTCAACCCGACCTGGATCGCTTCCACCCTCTGAATCGCAAGAAAGACAAGGGTTGACACATGCCCTACAGGTTCTAAAAACACATTTCCCAGCCGTACTATTGTCCGCCGACACCTATCGTGCATCGGTAGCTGAAGCGGCAATCCTTGCTGGCGCCTCGATTATCAATGATGTTTCTGGAGGAACAATGGATTCGGCGATGTTCGACCTCATTGCAAAAAGCAAAGCAACCTATGTGCTGATGCACATACAAGGCACTCCGCAATCCATGCAAATCAATCCGCAATACGGCAATGTTTGCAACGAAGTGCTCGCTTATTTTAAGGAGCGCATTCACATTTTAAAAAAACAAGAAGTCAGCGACATCATCATCGATCCAGGTTTCGGATTTGGAAAAACGATTGAACACAATTACCAGCTCTTGTCGCATCTTGAACTATTCCATCAGCTAGATCTACCTATCCTGTGTGGCTTTTCACGAAAAGGGATGGTGCATAAAGTACTGGGTACAGATGCCGATCACGCCCTGAATGGCACAACTGTGCTGAACACCATCGCAGCCTTAAAGGGTTCAGCTATCTTACGCGTGCATGATGTACGCGAGGCAGCTGAAGTGCGAACTCTTCTTGCGGTAATGCACAAAGCAAGAGTAGAATCTTGATTACATTTGCAGTCTTAGTGTATTTATTACGATGAACATCTTCCGTCTAGGTTTCCTTTCCTTCACCCTGCTCGATTTCATCGATATACTTATCGTAGCGGTCTTGCTTTATCAACTCTATCGAGTGATAAAAGGCACTGCGGCAATTTACATCTTCGCTGGTATCACCTTAATCTACCTGTTTTGGATGCTGGTGAGAGCCATGCACATGCAGGTTCTTAGCACGATTCTCGGCCAAGTCATTGGATTGGGTGCATTGGCACTTGTCATTGTTTTTCAACAAGAAATCCGGAAGTTTTTAATACTTATTGGAACCAATAGCTTCCTCGCTCGCCAGAACTTGCCCAACAAACTTTTCTCCTTCGGAAAATCCAAAACAAACAGCCTGCTCCCCGACAAAGATGCTATAATAAAAGCATGCCGCCAGATGTCCAAAACAAAGACAGGTGCGATTCTCGTTATTGAGCGCAATGTTGACCTCAGTTTCTTCTCCGCCAGTGGCGACCTTATCGATGCAACCATATCAAGACGCTTAATTGAAAGCATATTTTACAAAGGCAGTCCTATGCACGACGGAGCTTTGATCATTGCTGGAAACCGCATCAAAGCAGCACGCTGTGTGCTGCCTATTTCAGAGAATCCCGATCTGCCTGCTCGACTTGGTATGCGACACCGGGCAGCGCTTGGTATCACCGAACAAAGCGATGCGGTTGTTGTAACCGTTTCGGAGGAAACGGGTGAAATTGCCTTTGCAAAAGAAGGAGAATTGGAGATGAACATTTCCCCCGAAATACTACTCAAAAGACTAGACACTGAATTTAACTAAGGCGTCTATTCGAAGCGATAAGCAATCATGACGGGCCAGCCCAAAAGACCTTGCTCAAAGGTGTAAACGACCTGTTCTTTCTGAACCACCTGCAAATCGTCCCAAAAAAAACGCAGACCGCTGAACGCCGAATATGCATCGTTCTGTAAACGAATACTTACGGGATAGCCAGTTTGCTTGCCCCAAACAGAATCCTCAACAACAAAATAAAAACGCTTTTCTTGTGGACTTCCGCTGAATAGAAAATTCAGAAGAAAGTACACCTGAACTAGTGCAGGCGCCCATCCAAAGGCAATTGGACTAGTCTTTTTTGCAAATCGTTTCAATACCCAATGAGGCATTCCATAGCCTACAACGATTGCGAATACGTTTATAAGCAGCAGTAGTTTAATAGGAATTAGCGTTTGCAAACCTACGCGTGCCAACACCAACAGATTGAACAGCATGCATGCAGTTATAACAAACTCGTTTGTACGCGATATCTTTTTCAATGCCTCTGCAAAGCTCAACCATTTCAGCAAACGATAACTGCGGAGCGAGGGTATGGTCATCGGGGTGCTAATCAACATGATTACGCCGCAACCAAACAAACCTGGAACGCCAAACTGCCACAACCCGATTAACGGCAATCCAGTGAAAACAAAAACCGAAAGTATAAAACTTAGGTGAAAAGCGAGCACATCCAATGCCATGTGCATTTTAAAGGCATCGGATCGTTCGTAGGCCTCGCGTTTTTTTCGTGCGGCCTCTCTGCGCCGTGCCATTTCTTGCTGGCGCCTATCGCGATTGGCATCGGTGTTACTTGCAGCATTGGTGCGCTTAGGCGCTTGACGCATGGCTAACACCAATTCATAAGCGGCTTGCAAGCGCACAAACTCCTCCTGCGCATGAGCCGATGGGTTACGATCGGGATGAAGCTGCATCGCCTTGCGACGGTAGGCCCTGCGCAAATCGGCATCGGGCGCATTGGGCGTAACACCCAACAAAGCAAAAGCGCCTTGCAAGTTAGCATCCATATGAAAACTTAAAAGGTTGTTTGGAAACGTGCAACAAAGAAATTATTGAACAGAAGGCTGCGTCTGATTCTGCGTCTCAAACAATTTAATCAGCTCCTCATCACTCATTCCAACATGCTGCAACGAAAAGCGCACATCATTGGCAAGTGCATGTGTCGGGTATTTTTTTAAAAACTCCTCGTAAAAGGCTTTTGCTTTCTGAGGATTTTTAAGGTTGTTTTCGTAAACAAAGCCCTGCAAAAAAAGGCATATTGGCGCATTTTTACTAGCAGGGAATTTTTGATACACTTGACTATAATACTCCAAGGCCTCAATTGGTGCGCGCATCCCATTGGCCAACTCAGCAGCCCTAAAAAGACATTCGGCAGCAAAACTATCTGATGGATAGGCCTTCGAATAATCCACATAGGCGGTAATTAAATCACGTCCTTTCCTCGGATCAATTTCTTTCTTACTCGCATCCGACTTAAGCGCCTGCTCCATGTTTTTAATGTCTGTTGTAGCTTGATCTTGTTTTGAAGAACACGCAACAAGCGTAATGAGAAGTAAGATAACAGCAGCCTTTTTCATTTACTTTGAATTATCGTTTAACAGGAAAACGCATTTTATAATCAACATTAACAATGCCTTTAGAAACACCGGCCAAACGGTTTTTCAAAACGCGCTTGCGCAAAACGGATATGCGATCGGTGAAAAGAACACCTTCAATATGATCGTATTCATGCTGAATGATGCGCGCGATGACACCGTCGAAATGCTTGCTGTGCTTCACAAATTGCTCATCGTAATAGGTAAGCTTTATATTCGGATGACGGTAGATGTCTTCTCGAACACCAGGAATACTCAGGCATCCTTCATTATATTTCCACAACTCGCCCTTCTCTTCTTCTATAACGGCATTGATGAAAACCTGCGAGAAATCTCCCACTTTCTCATCCTCCATCGTCGATGTATCAACAATAAACAAACGGATCGCTAAGCCAATCTGCGGGGCTGCTAATCCTACACCGCTTGCATGGCGCATGGTTTGGTACATGTTGTCAATCAAGACCTGAAGATTGGGATAATCCATCCCAATATCAACGGCTTTCTTTTTTAGCACGGGATCACCGAATGCTACAATAGGTAGTATCATGAGGCAAAAATATCGTTTTACTTTTTATTTTTTATACTGCATGTAATCTTGCAAGATGATTGTTGCGCTTATTTTATCAACAAGCGATTTATCTTGTCTTTTTATTTTTCCCATCCCGCTCATCGCAATCACTTGCGAAGCCATGCGCGAGGTGAAGCGCTCGTCGAAACGATGTATAGGAAGGTCAGGAAATGCTTTCTGCAAACTCTTTACAAAGTTATCCGATAATTTGGCCATCTTGCCGCGATCAGCGCCAACGGGAATAGGGTCACCAACAACCAATGCTTCCACCTCTTCCTTTGCAAAATATGCTTTTAAATACTCAATAACTTTACTCGCATGTATCGTGTCTAGCGAGGTTGCAATAATCTGACCTGGATCGGTCACGGCTATGCCAACGCGCTTTGTTCCGTAGTCGATCGACATAATTCTAGCCATGCAACAAAGGTAAGCATTGCTTTCCGAACTCATTTCTTTCAGAAAGTACTTGTTAATGTGGCTACTTCTTAAATACATTTACGAAAATTTACACCGAACATGCGCCAACTTATAGAGCAAGCCTGGGAAAACCGGCAATTAGTAAAAACCGCCGAAACACAAGCTGCTATCGAAGCTGCTATCGAAGACCTCGACAAAGGACGCTTCCGTGCGGCCGAGCCAACTGCCAATGGATGGCAAGTAAACGAATGGGTGAAGAAGGCCATTCTCTTGTATTTCTCCATTCGCAAGAACGAAACTTGGAAAGCCGGTGAATTGGAGTTTCACGACAAAATGAAGCTCAAATCGGGTTATGCCGAACTTGGTGTTCGTGCCGTCCCTACTGCAGCTGCGCGATATGGAGCATACTTAGCTCCGGATGTTATTTTAATGCCCTCCTATGTCAACATTGGCGCCTATGTTGGCGGAGGCACCATGGTCGACACCTGGGCTACCGTTGGATCCTGCGCACAAATTGGCAAAAATGTACACCTTAGCGGAGGCGTTGGTATTGGCGGCGTATTGGAGCCCTTGCAAGCGGCTCCAGTGATCGTGGAAGACGGCTGCTTCATCGGATCGCGATGCATCGTTGTCGAAGGCGTTCACATCGGTCGCGAAGCCGTTCTTGGTGCCAATGTTGTGCTTACAGCAAGTACCCGAATCATTGATGTAACAAACACAAGCCCAATAGAATTTAAAGGCTCAGTGCCGCCGCGGGCTGTGGTTATTCCCGGCTCCTTCATGAAGCGTTTTCCTGCCGGCGAATACCAAGTTCCCTGTGCACTAATTATAGGTCAACGAAAAGAAAGTACCGACCTAAAAACATCCCTGAATGAGGCATTGCGAGAGCATGCGGTGGCTGTTTAAAGCACACTAGAGGTGCTTTTGTTTTTGATTAAAAATATTTATATTTGCATAAACAAAAAAACACTAAAACCTACCTTTTATGAAAAAAAACCTCCTTGCATTTCTAACAGCAATTCTATTTGCTACCTTCTCTTTCGCTGCTACTCCAGATGTTGTGCTTAAGAGTTTTGCTGCAAAATACCCAACCGCTACAGGAGCAGTATGGACTGGCGTTCAAGCCAACTACAATGTTGATTTTAAAATGGGTGGCCAAGTAATGAAAGGTTTGTTTGCTTCAACAGGAACTTGGATGAACACAGAATTTTCAGTAGCTGCATCAAGCCTTCCTGCTGCTGTTGTTGCTTCTGGACAAAAAGTACTCAATGGTGGTGTGATCATTGGCTCATTCAAAGTTGATGACGCCATTCAAGGCCAATATTTCCGTGTTGTTCTAAAAGCCGCTAACGGTGTGGAAAAAACAGGCAAAATCAAGGCTTCCGGAGAAATATTAGTTTAAGAACTTTATTGCTTTTACAAAAAGCCTTGCTCAAAAGAGCAGGGCTTTTTTGTTAACATAAAAGCTACCTCTTTATAAAAACTAGATAAACAAAGCAACTTCAAGTATCTGAAAAGAAACTCCTTCAATACCATTTTTAAAAACCAAGCTTTGCAAAACAAATTAAAAACCATCGTCGTACTTACAGGATCAGGCATTAGTGCTGAGAGCGGTATCAATACGTTTCGAAAGAGCAACGGACTTTGGGAGGAGCACCGAATCGAAGATGTTGCTACGCCTGAGGCATGGCATCGAAATCCAAATCTTGTGCTCGAGTTCTACAATAAACGGCGCAAACAAATTATCGAGGCCATTCCCAACGCCGCCCACCTTGCCTTAGCGGAGTTGGAAAAAAAATACAAGGTTGTCATAATCACACAAAATGTTGATGATTTACACGAACGCGCTGGCTCGAGCTCTGTCATGCATCTGCATGGTGAAATTAAAAAATCACGAAGCACTTTTGACTCTAATCTCGTATATCCAATTGAAGGATGGGAGCTCAAACTTGGCGACACCTGCGAAATGGGATCGCAATTAAGACCGCATATCGTTTGGTTTGGCGAAGCGGTGCCTACCTATTCTGAAGCAGAACACCGCGTTGGTCAAGCCGACATTTTCATCCTCATCGGTAGCTCATTAAATGTATACCCTGCCGCAGGTTTAATCCACGCCGTTAAAGAGCAAGCAAGCCGAATAGTGATCGACCCTGATGCAAACATAATTGACCCAACGCTCGGTTTTCGTATCATTGCAGAAAATGCCGTAGCTGGAATGGCTAAATTACTTCAAGAATTAGTTTAACAATCATACCGCCCTAGCATGCTCAGCCCACACTTTCTAAGTAGTGACCTTTTTAATTGGCTGGTCCTGCCGCTAATGATCTTTTTTTCGCGAATGACGGATGTCACTTTGGGAACCTTAAGGCACATATTCATTTCGAAAGGATTGCGTAAAATAGTGCCCTTGCTAGGCTTCTTCGAAGTGCTTATTTGGCTTGTGGTAATTAGTCAAATAATGAAAAATCTGAATAATTTTATGTGCTATTTCGCATGGGCAGGTGGATTTGCAACCGGCACCGTTATTGGCATGAAAATCGATGAGAAACTGGCACTGGGAGTTCAGGTACTTCGCGTTATCACTAGCCAAGCCTGCGACGAACTAGTAAGCAACTTACAAAACTTGAATCTTGGTGTAACCGTTATCGACGGCCATGGTTCGAAAGGCCCCGTCAAAATTATATTTACCGTAATTAAACGTAAAGACCTCGGTCCTGTGGTTAAAATCATTCAAGATTTTAATCCAAACTCCTTCTATTCCCTTGAAGATGTCAAAGTGGCAAGACAAGGTGTTTTTCCAGGCAGTGAATCGAGTGGTTACTTCAGTCGCATGCTTACGAATTCAAAATAGATTATAAATGCATTGTTCCGGTCATTTGTTTTTCGGTGAATTTTGCTTATGTTTGCTAAGACGAAAACCCTTCACCATAAATGAGCATCGATTTTCCAAGTAGTAGTTTGATTAAAGTGCCCTTAAAATATGGCCTTATAGGTGGATTTATTTTCTGCATTCAAATTAATATCCAACACCTTTTCAGAAACGCATTTCCTGAATTAGTTATCTATTCTGCGTACCTCTCTCTTCCGGTGCTTTTTATACTAATTTTTTTAGGATTGAATGAAAAAAGGAGAGTGTATGAAGGGCAATCTTCGTATGTGTCGAATTTACAGAACTGCCTTCTAATAAGTATGTTTACCGCGTTTTCTAGCTGCTTTTTTATGTTTGTTTACAACGAATACATCAATAATGACTTGGTGGATTTAATGCGTGAGCGTTTTATTAGCGACCTTCAAGCACAAGACCTCGCCCCTGAGTTAATCAAAGTTGAATTAAGGAACATGCTGCAGCCATTTAGCACAACATGGCTCATTAAAAGACAATTTTTAACTACCCTTTTGTTTGGAACGATTTTCTCCCTTTCTGCCCCATTAATTGCTAAAAGCCTCCGCCAAAGAAAACTCAACAAAAACTCGACCTTTTAACTAACGTCGCGAACTCTCGTAATCGAGCTCTTGCACCACCTGCTCCATCATTTCATCTTCGCCTTTCGGGTCATATTTAACCTTCAGGTTTGATCCCCAGAAATGAGCGATCGTCTGCCAAAAAACAGCATTGATTCCACCCTTCAGATCTTTCACTAAGGCGTAAGTGCTTGCACCGGTTTCCCGATCTATCAACTTGATAAGAATTTGTCCCTGCGTTACCGTCAAGTCTTTAAGCTTGTCTTCAAATTGAGCTTTCAGAATATCCTCTTGCTCATTCAAGTACCGCTTTCGCTCTCTGTTGTTTTTAAAGGTAAGCGACTTGTCGTTTATTTCAGCTAAGGTAGCTGCGGCTTTCCGCGCATAAGGCAAGGCAACGCGTACGTTGTTTTTAAGCTTGTAGTAAGCCACCGATTTAGCTTTGCCAACAAAAGCGGACACCTCAACAACACGAAGAGATACAACAGGTATCGTGTCTAATCCTACAACCTTCGCTGGCAAAATAATTTTTCCATCGGGCATTTGGGCAAAGCCCAAACTAATAGCAACAAAAAAAAGCGTGACTAAGAAAACGGTTTTCATGCGCACTTGTAAGGGTAGGCAATTTCTATTCCAAACGGTTCTTTTTCCAAGCAGATGGGCTGTCCTTTAACGCAGTTTGAGCGTTAAATGTTGTTTCCGCCCCGAGCAAATGAGCGCTGAGCATCGCAGCAATGCGTGCCTCGTCATCATTATCTGCGAATAGCTTTTCAGGACTAAAATACGTCCCTACAAAATGCGTATCAAAACGTCCACTTACAAAGGCTTCGTGGTTCATCACAAAAAGACAAAAAGGAAGCGTGGTAGCTACGCCGGCTATTTGGTATTCATGAATCGCACGTTTCATCCGCTCAATGGCCTCTTCCCTATCCTTTCCATGCACAATCAACTTGGCAATCATCGGATCATAATAAATCGGAATATCCATGCCTTCTTCAAAACCATCGTCAACGCGTACACCAGGACCTTGCGGTATCTTGTAAATTTTCAAGTTGCCAATATCAGGCAAAAAATTAGTCGATGGATCTTCTGCATAAACACGAACCTCAATGGAGTGGCCATTTATCGCAAGGTCATCTTGTGTAAAGCTCAAACGCTCTCCACGGGCAACACGAATCTGCTCTTTTACTAAATCAATACCCGTTATCATCTCGGTTACAGGATGCTCTACTTGCAGTCGCGTGTTCATTTCCAAGAAGTAGAAATTCAATTGCTCATCCACTAAAAACTCAACCGTGCCCGCATTGTAATAACCAGCAGCACGAGCCACCCGGACAGCGCATTCGCCCATATTCTTGCGCACCGCTGGGGTAAGCACAACGGATGGCGCTTCTTCAACTACCTTCTGATGACGACGCTGAACCGAACACTCGCGTTCAAATAGATACACCATGTTGCCGTGTGTATCACCCATCACCTGAATCTCCACGTGACGAGGAGACCCTATATATTTCTCAATAAACACCGATCCATCGCCAAAAGAGGACTTTGCTTCACTCATTGCGCTAGCGGCTTCCTGGGCAAACTGTTCGCTTTTTTCAACAAGGCGCATGCCTTTTCCACCACCACCTGCAGAAGCCTTTATTAAAACTGGATAGCCAATCTGATCGGCAATGCTTTTGGCATCTTCGATTTTATCAATAGCGGTATCCGTTCCTGGAACCATAGGAACATCAAACTTTTTGGCCGCCGCCTTGGCGCCAAGCTTGCTTCCCATTACTTCCATCGATTCGGCTGAAGGTCCAACAAAGGTGATGCCCGACTGTGTTACTTTTCGAGCAAATGCTGCGTTCTCAGACAGAAAACCATAACCTGGGTGTATGGCATCGGCGCCTGTTTGCTTTGCCGCAGCAATTATTTTATCCATCACCAAATACGACGCTGAGGATGCTGCCTCACCAATACAAATAGCTTCGTCGGCATAGCGAACATGCAAGGATTTACGATCGGCTTCTGAAAACACAGCCACCGTCTTAATACCCATCTCCCGCGCTGAACGCATGATGCGCAAGGCGATCTCGCCTCTATTCGCTATAAGGATTTTATTCATTGCCAATACCCGGACTTACTTTAGATGCTCCTTGATGATTCACTTTGTAGCCAATCAAGCGATACACCAATTTAGCAAGGGTGTATTCCGAAATGATCTGCCCCTCCATCGGAGCACACTCTACCACATCAAAACCAATCACATTCTTGCGCTGAAACACCATCCTTAAAAACTCCAATGTTTCATTCCAAAACAAACCATTAGGCTCAGCAGTGCCTACCGCTGGAATAACCGCAGGGTCAAAGCCATCAGCATCAATGGTTAGATATACATTTTCGGATAATTTAGACACAGCCGCTTCCATCCAATTAGCATGGCTGCGAATGTGGTGCGCGTAAAAAGTATGAATGATTGCTGATGACTTGATTGTGTCGGCCTCCTGCTTGCACTGGGCACG
>CANFOZ010000024.1 GCA_947448795.1 Bacteroidota bacterium | reverse complement strand
GGATACCGCGATTGCTGACACCATGGTAGTTACAGTATCAGGGAAGGTTGTCCAGTTGGTGCTGATTGAATCGTACTGGTTCGATAATGGGATGGCGTTCAGGTCGTTGTTGCGCCATACTTTTGTTCCAGCAGGCAGATACATGATTTTGTCGTCGTTCGGATCGATCACGAAAGGGTTGATAAAGTCGTAGCCAGAAGCACCGATAGGGTCGATACGGCGGAAAGCAGTAGCATGCCCAGTAGCATCGAGTGTGCACTTTATAATTTCACCCAGTTGACGCGAGAAGTAATACATGCCGCCAGCCTGTTGAATGGAGCAAAACGAGCCATCTCCCTTTGCTGAGAAAGTCCATGGATTGGTTGGGTTGTCGGAGTTTTCCCACCACGAACCATTGTCTTGTGCGCCACCAATAATTTTCTTGTCGCCGGGTGTGTTGTGATCTACCGCGACTGTGTAAAACTGTGAGGTGACGTAGGAGTTGTTGAGTGAAGACCAAGTGACATTGGAACTCATACAATCCGCTGTTTTGTATAAGCCACCATCGACTGCATTGATCATCACATTGTTGTTTGAAGGCAAGAACAGCAGGTCGTGCTGATCGCTGTGATGATTTGGATAAGGATCGAAATCGGGGTAGGTGGTGTTGATACCGTATCCACCAATTTGGGTGGTGTGTGTGGAGTCGGTAAAGCCCGTTGTTGAGCGAAATATATTCGTACCGCATATAAACACGGTGTTTGGGTCGTCTGGTTTTACTTTAACAACTAAGTCATAGCCTCCTTGTGAGTTGAAGTTGTCGAACTGGGTTTGGTTGTGAGGAATATTTTCCGACAGGTCGGTCCAATTCCCGCCTGTATTATCTCCGTTGCCAGAAATATAATCATAACGCCATAAACTGTTTTGTTCTGGAGTGCCCTTGTAGTTCGTGGAAGTTTGTCCCGCGCTTGGCGTTTCACCAAGTATATAAATACGGTTTTGATTGCTTGGATCGATGCCGATTTTCATGCGGTTAGCCGTGTCGGGAAAGAAAGACGGCGTGATATTGGTCCATGTAACCATGTCGGTGCTTCGGTAGATTCCTTTGTTAGGACCGTCGGAGCTAAGCGATGCATAGGCTACACCGGAATCGGTTACCGCCACATCGGTGAAGTAGCTCCAGTTGGCAAAGGTTCCTACTGCACTGGTGAATGTGGCTCCACCATCCATGCTTTTGTAGACACCTGATATGCAAGCAGCAAGAATTACGGTGTTCGTGGTATCGTGGTTGTTAAAAGCGATATTCCATACCAGTTCATACGGCAGGTCGAAGGTTTGTGGGGTAGTCGTTGTTGTGGCAGGCAATGGAGCCCAAGAGATTCCTCCATCGGTTGATTTGTAGATTCCGTTGCCTAGGTAAAAAGCGGAGCTTCCACTAGCCGAAGTGCCGTAGGGTTCGCCAGAGCTGTAGTACCAAGTATTGGTATGGCCTGGACGCTTATCTTGAACCACGGCTGTTGCGCCTGGGTAGGAGGTGCTTGTTTTGGTCCAGGTAGTTCCGCCGTTAGTAGAGCGATACATGCCACCAGATACGGAGCCAGCGATAAGGATATTTTCGTTTGTTGCATCAATAGCCACAGCACGTGTTCGGCCTCCAAGGTGGTAAGGGCCGCGCGATGTCCAGGATAAATTCGGAGTCATGCGTGCTTCCGCAGAAATGGTATTGGCAAGATTACGCGCATATTCCAACTCGAGCATGCGAGCGCCCAGAGGAACTTGTCCTGTGGCTGGGTCGATTAGTTTTTTCTGTTCTGCGTGGAATCGTGCAGCTGGATCTTCTGCGCTACCAGCGCTCTCTTCACCATCTGTAAACAAGGCTCCTTGAATGCTTACGGGGTGTAAGTTGTTTAGTAAAAATGTGCCACTGATTATAGTAGCAGCGAAGCCAATTTTAAGCAAGAGTGATTTCATGTTTATTCCTTTTTAATCAAGTCAAATATACCTTAAACTGCAGAGATGCGCAAAAGTAATTGCGATGCGCTACTGCTTTAAGTAGTAAATTTGTGCAACATGAGCACGGTTGTTCGCTTTCCTTTCCGCCATCGATTGATCACTTTTTTGCGCGATCTTGATGTCAAGGGTGTGCGCAATATTGCGCATCGACTACCCCACTTGATTTTGCCTAAACCCAAAGGCGATATGATAATTGAAACCTTGCATGGTTTTAAATTAATTATTGACCCGGTCAAGGATCAGGGTGTGGAGAACGTGGTTTACTACACCGGCACATATGAGCGAGGCACCATGGATCTTTTGTCGTGTTTACTAAAGCCAGGCGATTGTTTTGTAGATGTTGGAGCAAACATTGGATTGATGACCGTTCATGCTGCTCGCATCGTTGGTATGGGTGGGCATGTATATGCTTTCGAGCCGAATATCGAGACGCATCGGCTCTTGCAGCAAAACATAAAGCTGAATGACTTGCATTGCGTTGAGCTTAGCACGAAAGCGCTTGGTGCTTCCAGTTCTGCAGGTGTTTTATACGATCGTTGGGAGTCGAGTAGAGGAAGTGCGAGTATGGTTTCGGATGGAAAGGAAAGCACGGGCTTGCCAGTTGTTATAAGCACCTTGGATATTGAAATACAGGCTGGGCAGCGTGTTGATCTTTTGAAAATGGACATTGAAGGCTATGAGCTTGAGGCACTAAAGGGCGCACAGCGCCTATTGTCCGCAAAGGATGCTCCGATGCTCATTGTCGAATGTTCGGTGGATGCTGATCCAAGGCACCCAGAGCTCTTGTTTCGCAAGCTTAGGTCGATCAATAAATACCGCATTTTTAAAGCGCTAGGAGGTAAGGAGCGAAAGTCTAGGTTAGTAGAGATTGTCGATGAGAAAATGCTTCCAACACACGACAATATTATCGCCATTACAGAAGCGCACTTGAAGCATTTACCAGCGCGGCTTTTTAAATAGTAATAAATCAATACAAGCAAAAGAATACATTTGTAAAAAAAACACCATGGAAGTTAGAGATTCGAACGGAAATATTTTGCAAGAAGGGGATACTGTGACGATTATTAAAAGTTTAAAAGTGAAAGGCAGTCCGACCGATTTAAAGCGTGGCCAAGTGGTTAAAAATATTCGCTTCACCGACGACGAGCATGCCATTGAAGGAAAGGTGGATAAAGTTGTTTTGGTATTAAAGACCGAATTTCTCAAGAAAGCCTAAGTTTCTTTTAAGAACTTACGCGGATTGGCTGCAATTGGCCTGCTGCTGCTTTCAAACCCTTTTATGACAATGGCTTGGTACGGCCACCTGCGATTCAAGGAGTGGGGTTGGTGTGGTTGTCATAGATTAGTAGGAGTTGTTCTAATCACCTCTTTAGGTTTTGTGTCTTTGATCGTCGCGGTCTATTTTAATTAAAGAAATAATCCGAGTGCCGAAAGGCACGTTGTTGCACAAAGAAATAAAGAGCACGAAGTTCTTGCTATCTTTGCATCCTTAAAAATGTATATCCATGTTTGAAAATCTCTCCGAAAAGCTCGACAGGGCATTTAAAGTGCTCAAAGGTCAGGGCAATATATCTGAAATTAACGTTGCAGAAACGCTCAAGGAAGTGCGCAAAGCCTTATTGGACGCTGACGTCAACTTTAAAGTAGCCAAGACCTTTACGGATACGGTTAAAGAAAAAGCCTTGGGCCAGCAGGTGTTGACTGCTGTGTCTCCATCGCAACTGATGGTGAAGATCGTGCACGACGAGTTAGCTCTTTTAATGGGCGGCAGTGAGCGCGAAATGAACCTGTCTTCAACGCCATCGATTATCTTGATGTCGGGTCTTCAAGGTTCAGGTAAAACCACCTTGTCGGCGAAGTTGGCGAATTTCCTCAAGGGTAAAAAGGGCGCGCGGGTGCTTTTGGTTGCTTGCGATATATATCGTCCAGCCGCTATTGACCAGCTGAAGGTGTTAGGAGAGCAGATTGGTGTTGAAGTGTATGCCGAGCCGGACAACAAGAACGCGGTGGATATTGCCAAAAAAGGGGTTCAGCATGCGAAGGCGGGCGGTCATACGGTGGTGATTATCGATACCGCAGGTCGACTAGCCGTTGATGAGCAGATGATGAACGAGATTGCTGCAGTTAAACAGGCGATCAATCCGAATGAGATTCTGTTTGTGGTAGATGCCATGACTGGGCAGGATGCGGTAAATACCGCAAAAGCCTTTAACGAGCGCTTGAATTTTGACGGAGTTGTGTTGACAAAGTTGGATGGAGACACTCGCGGTGGTGCTGCGTTGTCCATCCTTTCGGTCGTTAATAAGCCGATTAAATTTATTGGAACTGGTGAGAAAATGGATGCACTTGAGGTGTTTTATCCCTCACGAATGGCCGACCGTATCTTGGGTATGGGTGACATTGTGTCATTTGTGGAACGCGCTCAGGAGCAATTTAATGCAGAGGAGGCCGCTAAGCTTCAGAAGAAGATTCAAAAGAACCAATTCACCTTCACTGATTTTTTGAGTCAATTGCAGCAGATCAAGAAGATGGGCAACTTAAAGGATTTGATGGGGATGATTCCGGGGATGGGAAAAGCGATGAAAGATGTTGATATTAGCAACGATTCGTTTAAACACATCGAGGCGATCATACATAGCATGACTCCGCAAGAGCGCGAAAACCCGGATCTTATTAACGGCAGTCGTAGGAAGCGTATCGCTTCTGGAGCAGGTCGTGATGTGCAGGAGGTGAATCGCTTAATTAAGCAGTTTGAGGAGATGCGCAAGATGATGAAGCTCTTTTCGAATAAAAATGCAGCATCGGCAATGATGCGCAACATGGGTGGCATGCGCCGTCCTTGATTATTGGTTTGCGTTTGTTTTCTTAGCGTTATTGCAATAATAAGCGATAAAAGCCGTTTTCTGTTCTTGTATTTTTGTCGTATCTTTGCACCCCTCCATGAAAAGCCCATTTATTCGGATTTTATTCTTGTCGTTGTCGATGATGCTCTTGTTAGCCTCTTGCAGCGAGTATCAGAAGACCTTGAAGTCCAATAATTACGACATTAAATACGACATGGCGGTGAAGTATTACGACAAGAAGGATTACTTCCGCGCTTCAAGCTTGTTTGAGGAGTTGCTCCCAATTTCAAGAGCCACCCAAAAAGCCGAAAAGATCTTCTATTACTACGCATATACGCAGTATTATCTAGGCGAATATCAGATGGCTGCCTACCACTTCGATAATTTTGTAAAAACCTATCCGAAGAGCCTATATGCTGAAGAGTGCAACTACATGATAGCCTATTGTTATTATTTGGATTCGCCGGTTTACTCGCTAGACCAAACCAATACGGCAAAAGCCATCAATGAGATTCAGCTTTTTATCAATCGTTATCCAACAAGTGTTCGGGTTAAGGATTGTAATGAGATTATGGATAAGTTGCGTTTAAAGCTCGAAATCAAGTCTTTTGACAATGCGGAGCTCTACTTTAACATGGAAGAATATAAATCTGCTATCTTTGCATTCAAAAATATGCTCAAAGACTTTCCTGATACGCATTATCGGGAGCGGTCGATGTTCTATATTTTAAGGGCGAGTTATCTTTTGGGTATTAATAGTATAGAGGCGAAAAAGTCTGAGCGATTAAAAGCCGCGGTGGAAGCATACAACGCCTACATTGATGCTTTTTCCGGAAATGGATTATATCTGAAGGAATCTCAGCTTATATTTGAGAATACAGTAAAGCAGATCGATAAATTGAAAAAAAACAATTCGTAATCAACACATCACACATGAAATACAAACCAACAACTGCCACATCCACAGTAACGCGCGATATCGCTGAAATGGAAAGCCGTATCGGCAACATTTACGAAACGGTTTCTGTGATTGCTAAGCGTGCCAATCAACTATCAACTGACTTGAAAGAAGAGATTAGTGGTCGTTTGGTTGAGTTCAACAATCTAAGTGACAATCTCGAAGAGGTATTTGAGAACCGCGAGCAGATTGAGCTTTCACGTCAGTATGAGCGTATGCCAAAGCCGTCTCTTATTGCTATTCAAGAGTATCTGGATGGAAATGTGTATTTCCGCAATCCAGCCAACGAAGAAGCAAAAGATTCTATCTAATTTAATTACAATCGAAACCTGCCGGTTCTTATCCCGCTAAGCGTGTGATGAGGCCGGCATGTTCATTTTCACCCCATGCTGAGCGGCAAAAAAATACTGGTTGGTGTAACTGGCGGCATAGCTGCTTATAAGTCGGCGCACTTGGTGCGTTTACTCATTAAAAGTGGCGCCGAGGTGCGCGTGGTGATGACTCCTAAAGCTGTTGAATTTATTACTCCTTTGACGCTTTCAGTGCTTTCCAAGCATCCTGTTCAAACCGAATTGGTTACGGATGGTGTTTGGAACAACCATGTTGATTTAGGACGATGGGCTGATTTGCTGCTCATAGCGCCTTGTACCGCATCCACCTTGTCGAAAATGGCTACCGGGCAGTGTGATAATCTGTTGATGGCGGTTTATCTTTCGGCAGAATGTCCTGTTTATGTTGCCCCTGCGATGGATCTTGAGATGTATCGTCACAGCAGCACGCAAGATAATTTAAAGCGCATTGGGGCTTCGGGTAACCGAATTATTTACCCTGCTACAGGTTCGCTTGCAAGCGGTTTGGAGGGCGAGGGGCGGATGGAAGAACCTGAACAGATTGTGCAGCGATTGCGCGATGATTTACTAAAAGAAGCGCCTTTGCATGGACATCGAATATTGGTAACCGCAGGACCTACTTTTGAAGCTATCGATGATGTTCGATTCTTAGGTAATCATTCTTCGGGCAAAATGGGCTTTGCTATTGCAGAGGTGTTGGCTGCGCGGGGCGCCCTTGTGGAGCTTGTGAGCGGTCCTGTTGCGCTTGATGTTGCGCATTCGAACATCCATCTAACCCGCATCGTTTCAGCAGCAGAAATGTTTCAGCAGTGTATGGTACACTATTCGACATGCAGTGCAGCTGTTATGGCAGCTGCCGTAGCTGATTTTACGCCAAGTAGCAAGCACGAAGGGAAAATTAAAAAAGGCGATTCGCTACCTGTAATCAACCTGCAAGCGACAGCCGATGTGCTAGAGGAGTTAGGGCGTTTGAAGAAAGCAGACCAGGTTTTGATTGGTTTTGCATTAGAATCGACCGATGGTGTAGAAAACGCTAAAGATAAAGTGCGTAAAAAGAATCTTGATCTTATTGTTTTGAACTCTTTGCAGGATCAGGGTGCAGGCTTCGGCACTGATACGAACAAAGTTTCTTTCATCGACAAGCATAATAAAATCACTACATTTGGGTTAAAGCACAAGCAGGAGGTAGCGAAGGATATTGCGGATGCTTTGACCGAACTAGTAATTAAACGATGATCAAATTTTCAATGAATCGGGTCGTGTTGCTTTTTATGCTGCTTGTTTTGAGTAGCTATCAGCTGCTGCAGGCGCAAGAGCTCAATTGTACGGTACAGGTTAATGCGCCACAGGTGCAAGGTCAGGACAAGCAGGTGTTCGAGACGCTAAAGAAGGAAATTACCGAGTTCATGAACAACACAAAGTGGACCGGTGATCAATTTTTGAATCAGGAGCGCATTGAGTGTAGCATCATGATAACCGTCACTGAGCACAACATGAGCGACGAGTTCACTGCCGCGATTCAGGTTCAGACACGTCGCCCAGTCTATAAATCTTCTTACAACTCCACGCTCATCAACTTCAACGACGAGAATTTTTCTTTTAAATATGTTGAGTTTGAGCCCCTGGACTATAACGAACAAACATTCACATCCACGCTCACTTCGGCTTTGGCTTTTTATGCTAACATCATAATCGGGCTTGATTACGATTCCTTTGGTCCATCAGCAGGCGTTCCTTATTTTCAGAAAGCGCAGAACATCGTGACTAATGCGCAGATGGCTAAGGAGAAGGGCTGGAAGGCTTTTGAGGGTACTCGAAACCGGTATTGGCTTGCTGAAAATTTAAACAATGTGCAGATGAAGGGCATGCATGATGTGTATTATGGTTTTCATCGTACCGGTCTAGATCAGATGCATCAGAATGTTGTAGAAGGCCGAGCAGCAATCATGGAAGCGCTGGGAACACTGCGTAAAGTGAACATGGAGAAGCCAGGTAGTTTAAT
The DNA here is from genome assembly GCA_947448795.1 of Bacteroidota bacterium. Taxonomy (GTDB): domain Bacteria; phylum Bacteroidota; class Bacteroidia; order AKYH767-A; family JAHEYN01; genus CANFOZ01. The sequence continues at coordinate 25,438 of CANFOZ010000024.1, read as the reverse complement.
CATACAAACATTTTTTGCTGCGAAGGCTGATGAATTCGTCAATATTTTCTCGGAGGCTAACGCCGACGAGAAATCCCGCGCATATACTTTGCTTAACGAACTCGACCCAACGAACATCAATAAATACCAAAAACTGACAGGGGCAAAGTAGGTTTTTGTTGCGTTTGATGTGGCACGGTTATCGTAACCATAGGGGAAACATAGCAATTCGATAGCGAATTCGATTGCAGCTAATTTTCTCTGACAAACTGACCGATATATATGAAAAAAAATAATTTTGAATTAACTGATTACGAGCTTTCAGGAATTCTGGACGACGATAGCGACTTTATTCCTTTATTGACTCCTGAAGACGAAGAGGTTATGAATACGGAAAACTTTCCGGAATCGTTACCTATTTTGCCATTACGCAACACGGTCCTTTTTCCCGGTGTTGTGATTCCTATCACAGTTGGTCGCGACAAGTCCATCAAGCTCATCAAAGACGCTTATAAGGCCGATCGGATTATTGGAGCTGTGGCACAAAAGAACGTGTCGGTTGAGGATCCGACTTTTGAAGATTTAAATCGCGTTGGAACGGTGGCTAACATCCTTAAGATGTTGCGCATGCCAGATGGCAGCACCACAGTTATTATTCAAGGAAAGCGTCGGTTCGAGCTTAAGGAGATGACGCAATCGGATCCGTATTTCAGAGCCACTGTTGCTCCCTTTAGCGACGTGAAGCCCGTTCCAAAGGATAAAGAATTTGCTGCCTTGATAAGCTCTTTAAAGGATTTAGCTACGCAGATCATACAGCAGTCGCCCAATATTCCAACAGAAGCGGCCTTTGCAATAAAAAACATCGAGAGTCCTGCCTTTCTTGTCAATTTCATCTCGTCCAACATGAATGTGGATGTGGAGAAAAAGCAGCAGATGTTGGAGATTGCTGGTTTGACTGATCGAGCGACTACCGTTTTGGAGCACCTTACCAAAGAGCTGCAGATGCTTGAGCTGAAGAATCAGATTCAGAGCAAGGTGAAGACAGATATTGACAAGCAGCAGCGTGAATATTTCTTGAACCAACAACTCAAAACTATTCAGGATGAGTTGGGTGGCAACACCATGGACAAGGAGATTAACGACATGAAGGAGAAGGCAAAGAAAAAGAAGTGGAGCCCAACCGTGAAGGCGAGTTTTGAGAAGGAGATAGAGCGTTTGCAACGCATGAATCCTGCAGCTGCTGAATACTCTGTCATCCTTAATTACTTAGATACGCTTTTAGAGATTCCTTGGAATGAATACACGAAAGATAATTTCGATCTAAAACATGCTCAAACGATTTTAGATGGTGATCATTTCGGCTTGGATAAAGTTAAGACGCGCATCATGGAGCATTTAGCGGTATTGAAGTTGAAGAAGGATATGAAGTCGCCGATACTTTGTTTTTTCGGTCCTCCGGGCGTTGGTAAAACATCGTTGGGTAAATCCATCGCACGCGCACTTGGACGTAAATATGTCCGCATGTCGCTTGGCGGTTTGCGCGACGAAGCTGAAATTAGAGGGCATCGCAAAACATACATCGGTGCAATGCCAGGGCGCATCATGCAATCCATCAAAAAAGCCAAATCGTCTAATCCTGTTTTTGTGTTGGATGAAATTGATAAGTTAGGCAGTGATTATCACGGTGATCCGTCATCGGCTCTACTAGAGGTACTTGATCCGGAACAAAACAATGCCTTTTACGACAACTATTTGGAGTTGGATTTCGATTTGTCGAATGTCTTGTTTATTGCCACCGCCAATAATCTTGCGGCCATTCAGCCAGCCCTGCGCGACCGCATGGAGATTATTGATATCACAGGTTATACTGTGGAAGAGAAGATTGAGATAGCTCATCGACACTTGGTACCCAAGCAGCTTAGTATGCATGGTTTAAAAAAGACGCATGCTAAATTTAGCAATGATATCCTTGAGCATATAATTGAAGAGTATACTGCGGAATCAGGCGTTCGTACCTTGGAGCGAAAAGTAGCGACCATGGTACGCGGTATTGCAAAATCAGTTGCTTTAGAAGAGTCATACAACAAAACCATACAGAAGGACGACTTGACCAAAATTCTTGGTGCGCCGATTTATCGTCGCGATCGCTTTATTGACAATTCCTACCCAGGTGTGGTAACGGGATTGGCATGGACATCCTTTGGTGGCGATATTTTATTCATTGAAACGAGTTTGCATGCTGGAAAGGGCAAGCTAACCTTGACGGGTAATCTGGGAGAGGTTATGAAAGAGTCTGCAATTATTGCATTGGCATTTTTGCAGGCCCATACAAAGGATTTGGGGATAGACGCAAGGGTGTTTGATCATTTCGATATTCACTTGCATGTACCTGAAGGAGCGACGCCCAAAGATGGTCCATCAGCAGGAATTACGATGTTGACCGCATTAGCATCTGCCTTTACGCAAAGACTTGTAAAGTCGAAGTTGGCGATGACAGGAGAGATAACCTTGCGTGGCAAGGTATTGCCCGTTGGAGGTATCAAAGAAAAGATCTTGGCGGCCAAGCGTGCTGGCATAGCTGAAATTATCCTTTGTGAAGACAATCGGAAGGATGTGGAAGAGATTAAAGCCGATTACCTGAAAGGGATGAAGTTTGAATATGTGACGGATATGCTGGATGTTTTAAAACTTGCTATCACCAAGGAAAAAGCGAAAAACCCCTTGGATCTTAGTATTCCAACAAATCAACGCGATGTAGTACACGCTTAATTGAAATAAAAAAACCCGGTAATACCGGGTTTTTTTTTGTTTGTTATTTCGGGTTTTTAAAGATCTCATCGGCTTTGCCACCGAAGTGATTGGGCTGTGTTGTATTATCGAATCCATTTGAACTCGTGTTGCGTTTATTGAGCTTGAGTTCCCATTGTGTGTCTGAAACCTCCCCTGTTGCATTGGAATGCAGGAGCGTATAATCGTTGCTTACGAGGTCGGGATTGTAAAAGACAAACTTCCGGTTGGTTTGGTTGTCAATCCTATAGTATTGCCATATTTCATAAGGGTATGCGCTAGGCTCGTGTTTGTTTTCAGAGATCACATCAGGTTTGCCGTATTTTAGATAGGTGTGCCCACGATCTGTTTCGCAACCCAGATAGATTTTTGTTTTGTAATCACTGTTCACTTGGGTTACCATACGCTCGTATGTTGTCCAAGCGTCTTCTGGATTTTCTGCGTCTTTTTTGATCCAAAAATTACTGATGAAGAGTTGCATCATCTGAACATCTTTCGTTCGCGTGATGTTCTCAATGGCATTTGATTCTTCGCGCGAAGCAATTGGTTTCAAGCATCGAATTTGATTCTCCAGCGAGTCGATGTTTTGCATTGGTTTTATGAAGGACAAAACGCCTGAGCTATCGACGCTTGCCGAAGGTGATTTTACAGCGCTATTGCGTTGAAAAAAAAGTTTTTGAGAGGCTAGCGTTTCGTTGCTTTTGTTCTTTACAGATACGAGCAGTTCATAGTTGCCCGAGGGTAGTTCGGAGATGTTCAGTTCGCTCAATACTGCATTCGAATTTTTTGCGTGTTGCTTTTGAAAGCCAGCGCATTTGTCGAAGACTTTTTTAGAATGGTCTTCAATAATCTGCGTGGTTACCAAGTAATCGTTGTCGCCAAGCACCTTGTCGCTGTTGTATATTTCTACATAATAGCGCAAGGATTGCTCACTCTTTCCGATGTAGTTGTCTACTAATGGAGTGAGGTCGTAACCGTTTCTGGTTAGTGTGTTTGTTTGGGTAGATTTTTTGAAAGCGGAGAGCAGTTCAATATCGGACATAAAAATACTCGCGCTATCCATTCGAATGGATAATTTACCGGTAGTCTCAAAAGGTTTTTCAGAGCTTGACAAAAGCCTTCCAGCATCAGCGATAGCTAGTGTGTAATCGTAATCGCCGGCAGGTAAAAGAATGCGTTGTTGATCGATGAAATCATATACCGAGTTGGTGTCTTGGCTTTCTGGGCTTAGCAAGTTATACGTGTCGTGGTATTTTAAAGTACTGCCTTGCTTTATAGTTAAGTTAACGGTGATGCTAGCTTGGTAATTCGAGTTGTTTGTTTTTTTCCAGACCACCGTATTCCCCATCACCTTGAGATAGGTTTCGAGGTAGGGGCCTTTGTCGGGCGCATAGAACACTCCATACGACCACATGGCTTGCATTGTTTTGGCTTGCAGGTTGTGTAGCGAAAGAGAGACAATAAGGAGTAGAAAAAGATACCTGGGTTTCATGTCTTAGATTTCTTGTAAAATTACCAAAAATCAATGAAACCGTTATAAATACGAAGTTTTCGTTTAGATACTCAAAAACAAAAACGCCCGCACTTTATCGGTGCGAGCGTTTCTGCATTAGTTTGTTAATTAGTAGGCGTAAACTTCGGTGTCGATTTCAAGGTTGTTTTCAACCTTGTCAACACCAGGCGCAAGCCAAGCGGCCGTTTCAGCGTCTTTCTTTTCAGCATACGAGCGTACTTTGCCACGGAGCGTTACTTTACCACCCACCACATCGAGGGTGATTTTTTCTGCATCGATAGTAGCATTGCGATGATACGCGGCGCTGATTTTCTTTTTGAGATCGGTGGCTCCAACTTGCGGCTTGATTTTGATGTTGTTGGTGATGCCCACAACACCGCTCAGGTTTTCAACGGTTGAGCGCGCGGCCGTCTTTTGAAATTCCCATTCCACTTCACCTTCTAGGGAAACCCAACCGTCTTCCACTTTAATTTTCACTTTGTCTTCTTTCACCGCGGTGTGCCATTTCAAAGCATTGATAACTGCTTCAGCGATCTCGGTGTCGTTGCGCTTACCGTACGAAGTAAGTTTTACATCGATGTTTTCGGCAACTGCTTTTACACCGACTACATTTTTAGCTGCATTTTCAGCTGCTAATTTTTTTGTGTAAGTGTCAACGCTGCCGGTAAGTGTAACAATACCGTGCTTCACGGCCACGCCGATTTCGCTCGCATTTAACAATGCTTCCCAGCGGAATTCATCCATCACGTCTTTTTGAATTTCTGAATCTGTTCTCATGTTGTTTTATAATTTAATTGTTTGAAATCAATAATACAAAGGAACATCTTGTAGGACACTGATTCCATGAGTATCGTCAAGGAGAAGTGTGATACACATCAAAATGTTATTCAATTGTTTTGTCCCTTTTTTTTTGTTTTTTTAAGAATCCCCTGATAAGCCAAGAATGCTGAATGGCGTTCATGCTGGCATCAAATTTTTGAACGCCACGTTCAGCGTTTTGTATGCTTTGCCGCAGTTGGTTTTCAACGAGCGTATCTTGCAAGAGCATGCCAACAGTACCTTTGCCGTTTTGTATGGTTTCCGCAATGTTGGATAGCTTGCCGCTAATAGCTGCTAAGGTGTCGCCTGCGTTACGAAACGTGCTGAGCGTTGAATTCAGGCGTTCGCTTAGTTCGTTGTTCATGAGTATTTTCCCGGCACTGCCTTCCCCGTTTTTAACGTTGGAGGCAATGCTACTGAGGTCTTGTGTAAAACGAGCAGCTTCAGATCCGGCGTCTTTGAATCGGTCGATTGCCTTGCTAAGGTTGTTGCTGAGCAAACTATCGCTCAATATGTTCCAAAGCGATTCGCTATGGTTGATTTTACCGGCTATCTGTTTTATCTCTTCGCTAATGTCGCGTGTGTTTTCGCTTGTTGCAGTTAAGCTTCTCATCGTTGGGTCCAAACTTAATGTAGGTAATCCAATAAGTTGGCAACCTTCTGCTATCGGCGGTCCCGACTTTTTACTGTGAATATTAATGAGCTTGTTGCCAAGTAAGCCATCGGTTCCGATAGAGGTGAAAGCGTTCTGGGAAATGAAGGCAATGGATGTTTTGTCGATAGTAAAATCAACACGAACAGCGCTATCTGATACTGCGGTTATGGCAGATACCGTTCCGATGTTGATTCCGTTGAAGCGCACATTATTACCAGTTAGTAAGCCGTTCACATTATTGAAGGTGCTGTTGACGGTTATGGTTCTGTGAAAGATGTTACGCTTGCTTCCAATGTAATAGAGTCCGGCAATCATCAGTGTAAAAGCGATTAGTACGAAAAGTCCTAATTTGAAGCGTTGTGTGTTTTCCATATCAATCGAAGAATTGCTTAACCTTACTATCTGTGGATTGAATGAGTTCTTGGTATGTTCCTTCAGCGTAGGATATCCCATCAATCAAAACCACAATCCTGTTTGCTACAATTTTTACGCAGTTAACATCGTGGGAGATGATAAGTGAGGCGGTGTTGTATTTTTTTTGAATATCGAGCATGAGGCGACTAATTTCCTTTCCGGTAATAGGGTCTAAACCTGTTGTTGGTTCATCGTAAAGAATGATGCGAGGTTTGAGTATTAGCGTTCGTGCCAGCGCGATGCGTTTTCGCATGCCTCCAGATAGGTCGGAGGGCATCATATCGATGGTGTGTTCGAGACCAACGTTTCCCAAAGCCTCCTTTACTAGATCAAGCATATTTGTTCCATCAGATGAAACAGCATGTCTGCGTAAAGGAAATTCAAGGTTTTCGCGAACCGTCATGGAATCGTACAAAGCGTTGCTTTGAAAAAGAAAGCCCACTTTGGCTCGTAAAGTTTCGAATTGTTTTGTGTTAAATTGCGTTACTTCTTCGCCGAACACTTTGATACTGCCAGCATCTGGTTTCATGAGACCGATAATACATTTTATCAAAACAGATTTTCCGGAGCCTGATTTTCCTAAAATAACCACATTCTCTTTTTCCATCAGCTTGAAGTCGAAACCTTGCAATACTTTGTTTTTGCCGAAGGCTTTAAATACGTTTTGCGTTACAATTACAGGTTGTGCGTCCATAATTTAAGTGATATGAAGAATATCAGCCATTTGAGCAGCAATAAGATCGATTAAAAACACAGCGAAAGTGGCTACAACAACAGCAGAGTTAGCAGCCCTTCCAACGCCTTCGGTGCCGTGCTCTGTATTGTATCCTTTATAGCAACCGATAGCACCGATTGCAAAACCGAAAAAGAAGGATTTAAAAATAGAGGGCAACACATCGCCAAAATTTAGCTTAGCGAAAACTTGATTTGTATATAGGCTAAAGCTAACCACTTGCTTCATGTTTACGCCGATATAGGCGCCATAGAGCGAGATAGCGTCGCTCGTAATAACAAGGAGTGGAAGCATTAAAGTTGATGCCAAAATGCGCGTGACAACCAAGTATTTGTATGGGTTTGTTCCTGAAACTTCCATTGCATCAATTTGTTCGGTTACCTTCATGGATCCCAGTTCGGCGCCTATTCCAGAACCGATTTTTCCAGCACAAATGAGGGCTGTGATAACAGGAACGATCTCTCGTACGAGCGACACCGATACCACGGAAGGTAGCCAAGACTCGGTGCCGAAAGCCTCCATCGAAGGATGTGATTGTATGGTTATGACAAGACCAATAATGAAGCCCGTGACGCCTGTCAGTAATAGGGATTGGTATCCGATAAAGAAGCATTGCCTTGCCCATTCATTGAATTCGTAACGGGGCTTTATGCCTTCCAAAAAGAATCGCAAGCTGAATTGAGTCAGTTTGCCAAGTTCATTAAGAAAGACTTTAACCGTATCTATTTTCACTTCTGTTATCAATAGTATGGATGCGAAGGTGCTATCAGATGACGCTGCATTAAAGGTCGACGGTCAAGCAGCTGGGTGACAATGATCAGCGGTTATGCTGTTTCTTCTCATGCTGCATGTATATGCGCCACTCTACATTTGTTTTTCAAACAAAAAAACGAAAGCATGAAAAAAGAACTTGTAAGTGCTCAAGAATCACCGATCGATCAATTGCATCAGGAAAGCAGCGAATGGCTTTCTGAATTGGCTTTTTGGAGAGATGAAGTAGCCTTTTTTTATCACCTTATTAAAACACATTCAAAACCTTTAGCAGATTTAAAACCGAGTATAAAAGATCAGGAGACGAAAAAGCAGCTTCTTCATTTTTCAACCTCAACAATAGATCAGTTAGAGATGGAAGTTGTGGCACATGAAAAGTTTTTGGATAAGCTCTTGTTGAAAGCACTTCCAGAGGATCATTTATACCGCTATAGGCATGCTGTTTTAGAGAAAAAATTCAAAGAAAACGAGGTGTTTTTTAGAGCGCTTAAAAAGGCCGTTTTTACTATGGTTGTAGGCCATCCATCCGATTTGTCGCATGCATAAAGAACACAAAAATTGAAGCATTATGATTCAAATAAAAAAACAATTGTTGCTCGAACCAACAGAGCACAAGTTCGAAAATTTTGGTGTTTTCAATCCAGCAGCCATCGAGGTTGATGGGAAGATACATGTGTTTTACCGGGCCTGTAGCGCAGGTAATTTTTCGACTATCGGTTATGCGCGCTTGCAAGATTATCAGCGCCTTGCCGAACGGAAGGAAGCGCCTTTTTTAATACCGCATCACGAGTATGAGAGTCAAGGTATGGAAGATCCAAGGATCGTCGATATTGAAGGAACGTATTACCTGACATATACGGCTTATGATGGTGGCAATGCATTAGGCGCTTTAGCTACATCCAAAGATTTAAAACAATTTGATAAGCAGGGAATCATCACCTTGCAAATGTCCTACAAAGATTTTCAGCAATGTGTTGAATGCATTGAAGGGGTAAGTGAGAAATACCTGCGCTTTGTAAAATTGTTTTTTGAGCGAGGAGGCTCAGAAGCTGGGCAGAAGCTACTTATCTGGGATAAAGATGTCATGTTCTTTCCTAAGAAAATAAAGGGCAAGTTGGCCTTCCTGCATCGTATCTATCCAGATATTCAGGTGGTGTATTGCAACGATATAAAAGAGCTCAACGATGCCTTCTGGCGCGACTATTTATTTAATATAAAGGCGCATACCGTATTGGAAAGCAAGATGCATTTTGAAGCGAGTTATCTTGGTGGTGGCTGTCCTCCCATAGAAACCCCTGAAGGATGGTTGTTGATTTATCATGGTGTTGAGGATACGCAGCAGGGTTATATTTATCACGCAGGCGCTGCCTTGCTTGAATTGGAGGATCCGACCAAAGAAATTGGTCGTTTACCGGTGCCTTTGTTTTCGCCCGACCAAGAGTGGGAGCAAAGCGGCGTGGTAAAGAATGTTGTATTTCCGACCGGAGCGGTTGTTCAGGATGGTCAATTACATATTTATTATGGCGCCGCCGATGAGAAAATTGGGGTAGCGAGTATGGATCTGCGCGAGTTGATAAATGAAATACTTAAAAATAGCATAAAGAAATTATGATTCCTGAGATATTAGTAATAGGATCCTATCCACCACGAGAGTGCGGCATTGCCACGTATACACAGGATTTATTAGCAGCCATCGAGCGAAAGTTTGGTGAATCGTTCATCCTAAAAGTGTGTGCGCTTGAGGCCAAAGGGCGCACACTTAATTATCCATCAGAAGTAAAATATGTATTGGATATAAAGAGTGCGGATTCATATCAACTTATGGCGGATCGTATAGAACAAGATCCCGCCGTTTCTTTGCTTCTTATTCAGCACGAGTTTGGTCTTTTTGAAGGACATTATGGCGTTAAGTTGCTTCAGCTGTTGTATTCTGTTTCCAAGCCGATAGTGGTAAGCATGCACACCGTATTGCCCAATCCGGATAACGATTTGAAAAAAGTAGTCCGGGCTATCGATGCTGTTTCTGGCATGTTAATCGTTATGACGTTAAACTCAAAAAATATTTTAGTTAACGACTATGCCTTGGACCCGTCTAAGATTGTCGTAATTCCGCATGGTACGCATCTGATTGCCTCACCTTCAAAAGAGAGTATCAAAGAGCGATTCGATTTAGATGGCACTATTATTCTGTCCACATTTGGATTGATGAGTCAAGGCAAAAGCATTGAAACAGCCTTGTATGCTTTGCCTGAGATTATTGACAAGTTCCCCAATGTTCTTTATTTGGTCTTAGGTAAAACGCATCCCGAAGTGGTTCGATCGGAAGGCGAATCCTATCGCATGGAGTTGGAGGCTATTGTAATGAATCTTGGTTTGCAGAAACATGTACAGTTTGTTAATCGCTATTTGAGTTTAGACTATCTCCTGGAATATTTGGAGATGACAGATATCTATTTGTTTACATCCAAAGACCCGATGCAGGCGGTAAGTGGAACCATGTCGTATGCGATGGGGTGTTCTTGCCCAGTTATTTCAACACCGATACCACACGCAAAGGAAATGCTGCGCGACGAAGCAGGCGTAATCGTTGATTTTCAGGATTCGCAGCAATTGGCAACGGAAGTAATTAATTTGCTGAGCGATGCGGAGCGGCGTCGACGTATACGTTTGAATGCATTGCATAGGATTCGGCCGACATGTTGGGAGAATGCGGCGATTGAGCATGCATTGGTTTTCTCGCGACTACTTGGTGTTACGCAAAGACTAAACTACGCATGGCCTGCTCTTTCGCTTGACCATCTAAAACGCATGACTACAGAACGAGGTCTTGTTCAGTTTGCAAAAATATATCATCCTGACTTAGAGTCGGGTTACACCCTTGATGACAATGCGCGTGCGCTAATAGCAGCTATCATGCATTATGAAAAAAGCAAGGAGCCAGCAGATTTGGTTTTGGTGGATATTTACTTGAAATTCATAAAAGATTGCCAACAATCTGACGGTCGGTTTTTAAACTATGTAGATCGCGAAGGTAAGTTTCATGAGAAAAACAAACATGTAAACCTTGAAGACTCCATGGGTCGTGCAATATGGGCTTTGGGAGAATTACTTGTGGTATCAACTAAACTTGAACTAGCGCAAGAGCTTGTGGCAAGTGCGTTGATCGAAAAATCTTTATCAGCTATTCAGAAGCTTCAATCGCCACGCGCCATCGCCTTTGCAATCAAAGGATTGTATCATTACAACACCGTACGAAAAAGCAAAGATGTCGAGCCTATTATTGAGGCGCTTGGAGAGAAATTAGTAACGTGTTATTATGCATCATCTGACATCACCTGGAGTTGGTTTGAAGAATATCTTACCTATGCCAACAGTGTGCTGCCGGAGGCTTTGTTAATGGCTCATTTAGCAACAGGGAATCGCATCTTTAAACACATTGCCAAATCGAGTTTTGATTTTCTGCTAGGTCACCTTTTTCATCATGAGGAGATACGTGTTATATCCAATCGAGGATGGCAGAATAAAGGGGAAGGGCGAAGTCGCTTTGGGGAGCAACCAATTGACGTGGCGTATACCATTTTTGCCTTGTCTTTGTTTTATGAATGTTTTCAAAGTGAGAAATACCGCAAGCATTTGTCCGATGCATTCGCTTGGTTTCATGGCAAGAATCATTTGCACCAAATAATTTACAATCCAGCAACAGGCGGATGCTGTGATGGATTAGAAGAGTTTAATGTGAATTTGAATCAAGGTGCTGAATCGACTGTCTGTTACTTAATGGCACACATGACTATGGAACTTCACAAACAGCGTGTTGAAGCGGAGGAAGAAGAAGTCTCTGCGCCACTGCATTTGGTGAATTAATAGGGCGTCTATACTTAAGTATTTTTTTTTAAAGGGAAACTATGAAGAAAGGATTTGTCTTAGTGAAGATTACGCTCGCCGCTTTTTTATTAATGGCGTTGTATCTCATGATGGGGAATGTGGACAATGTGCATGACACATTTTCTGCTATTTATAAGTCGGACAGTGCGGGTGTTCAAGCACTTGCCGAATATGCAGACTCTCTGCGCAAGCCACTTTTAATGTGTTCTTATAGACCCGAAGTTGTTGCAGAACTTGGATTGCAGGCAAAGCGCTCGGCTGACGAGTTCAGCGCACTGTTAAAAAATAATCCGCGTGACGTACAAGAGAAGGTTTGGGAATTTATGCGTTATCCTGGTTTGCTAGAATCCATGAATCGCTACACCGGAGACCGTTTGAAATCGATGTTGGGTGCCTATCCTTTATCAATTCAAGAAGACGCCTATTCGTATTCATTGGATTATTCCTTGTTAGTTTCACGCGCATTAAGTATTCAGCTTCGCTTTGAAGCTGAAAAAAGAAACACATTTAAAACGCATGGCGTTGTTGATACACTATCCTTCACTAAAGCATTGGAGCAGCCCGAAGCTTTTTTGTTGTTAACCGAGCATCTTAATACGGCTGTGCTTTTGGGTGCATTGTATCATGAGCATCCAATTGAATTGACAGCAGCTTTAGATAAATTGAGATCCGAATTAGCAGAGGCTAAAGCAATCGCATTGTTGGATTGGCAAAAGCAACTTAAAAAAGACACCGTGCTTCAAGAGGAGTTTAAAACATCTTCAAAGGAATTTGCTCAGGAGCAAGGGGCGGTTTATGTTGAAGAAGTTCAGACACCTCTCGTTTATAGCTATGTATATCCATATCCTTATTGGTGTGGATATCCTTGGTGGTACAGTTATCCTATGTGGTATCCATATCCGTATTGGTATCAACTTGGATATAGTATTGGGCCCTATGGCATGATCTATTTTTCTTTGCCGTCAGACTATTATTTCGATTGGTATTTCAGCGCTTACCCGCATCATTACTACTATCCTCATTTCACGGACCATTGTATTCGTTTTTACGACCAGCATCGCACAACAACCGGTTCCATTCATCGACGAATAAACACGTGGGTTGACGAGGCTGATAAACGCTATCCGAGTGCCGATCTGCATACAGAAAAAGGGCGAGCCGAGCGAATACAAACGATGGCACGTGTTGAAATGGATTATACTCGAGAGCGGGCTGCTAATCCGAATATAAAAATGGATCGTGGTCAGTTTATGAATGAGCACAAGGCCGATTATCCAATATTGCAGGAGCGAGCGATTGAAAAGCGAGATTATCCTGTGCGCTCTCAGCCGTCAGAGACAGACAAGGCACGACCAGGAGTTCACCCTCAGGCGAATCCTTCATACGAGCGCTCGCCTTCTCCAACAGAAAAAGCAAGCCCTCGCAATACTCCGAAGGTTGATCCATCGCCGCAGCGCATGCCTTCAACTAGTCCTAGGCCTTCCATTCCAGCTGCTCCAGAAAAGCGTCCAATGCCTTCTAATCAGCCGAATCGATCAGCACCTCCTGTTCGAACACAGCCTAGTCCGCAAGGCAAGAAGCCTGTTCGTTAATTAGTATGCCTAGTTTTCTTAATCCTGTTATAGGGTAAAAAAAATCCCGGCTTGTGGCCGGGATTTACAATTCAAAATAATCAATTAGGCAACCTCAATCTGTTTTGCTGCTTTGTCGGCCGACAACTCTTTTTTAGGGATACTGAGCGTGAGGACACCGTTTTCATACTTAGCATCTGTTTTGTCATGTTTCGCTTGCTCAGGTAGTCTAAATGACCTTGAAAACGATACATAAGAGAATTCACGCATGCGGTAATTCTGGTTTTCCTCTTTGCTTTTTGTTTCTTTCTCTGCACTGATGGTCAGCACATTTTCTTCAATCTCAACTTTAAAATCTTTTTTCTCCAAACCGGGTGCAGCGAGTTCGATGATAAATGATTTTTCGTTTTCGATTACATTTGCTTCAGGTACTACCATAGCGGCGTTGTTTAAGGCACCAAGATCTTCGTCTAGATCAAAGAGTGATGGGCCAAAGATTCTACCCGTATCGAAAAGTGAACTGGTTAATGATGGGAACAGGTTCCCGCTTCTTTTTACAATTAGTGCCATTGTGTTTTTATTTTAAGTTAATACTAAAGCAAAAATAGATTCCTTACCATGCTAACAGCATGATTGAAAAAGGATGTTTGACTGATTATTGTCAAGCATGTAATATCGTTGCGGAATAATCTCTGGATTTTTTCCAGGCTCAATATCAGGTATTGGTCGTTCTGGTTTGGGTTGTTCCTTTTCTGGCTGTTGATCAGGTTGAAGTGGAGGTGTTTCTGGTATGTTGGGTCGGATTGGAGTCGACGGATCTGGTTGCTCTGGATTTTCTTTCTGAAAACGGATTATGTTCTCCATATTTATTTGATGTGTTTTTTTGCTTAAATCCATGTAAGACGGTAAACCAGATCGTCCAATTTGGTCTTAATAAATGCCTTCTTCCATAAGTTCAGGAATAAGCACATCCTCTTGAATCATGCTTTGGTTTTCTGGATGAAAAAGATGTTTCTTGAACCAACCACTTGCAAGCCAAGAAACACGATCAAGCGTACCTTTTTCCTCAAAAAGGTGTGTGGCACTGTTTACTATTTCCAAGCGTGCTTCGCATCTCAGCGATTTGCGTGCCATATCGTTGAGTTCTATTACCTCTTGATCCATTTCACCAACGATGAATAAGGTAGGTGCTTGAACTTCATGCAATATGTCGACCACCAGATCAGGTCTACCGCCTCTGCAAACAACGGCTTGAATACGATCGGGTAGCTCCACGGAAGCACGCAATGCCGCAGCGGCGCCTGTTCCTGTTCCGAAATAGCCAATACAAAAGTCTTCCAGCTGATGCTGGGCTATTAACTCTCTCGTCATACGAACGAGCCGGTCGCTGACCATATTGATATTGAAGCGATTTTTAATGGATTGATCTTCGGCTGGCGTGAGCAGATCGAAGAGAAAGGTGCCGATGTTATGACTGTTTAGATGCTTGGCAACTTGTCTGTTACGAGGACTGAAGCGGCTACTGCCACTGCCATGGCAGAACATGACCAAAGACGTTGAGTCTGGTGGTATCACCAGTTCACCAGTGAAATCAGATTCGTCGATTCGGATTACGGTTTGCTTCTCTATTGGTGCGCGTTTCAATGTCATTTTTTGGAGACGAAAAGTTGATTGTTATCGAAACTTGCTTTTATAGATCGGTTTCTGAGATACATTATTATCTCGCAACTGCTATACGTATTGCTAATTGCTTGAGCTATGAAGCCCTCTTTTTCAAAGGGGATGAACTTTATGTAAGAGCTTGTCCCATCCGGATATTGGATTCTTCCATCGCAATGAAGCCCAATATTTGGCAATGCTTTTTTATCGGCATCGAGAAGATAGGCAAAGAGGCTATGGTTAGCCGTTCGTAATTCAATGTGAAAGGGCTTAACTGCCTTCACAAGACCACCGTGCGGCCCCAGAGTCACTTGATAAATATGATCTGCGTATAGAAAAGAAACAGCAACTATAAGCCAGATTAGAATAATCTTGGTCTCTCTATTTATTTTAAGGAACATCTCGACAAAAATATTTCTATCACAATCCTCAGCAGATGATATGCGACAGCTGCATCGATGATATTAATCATCGATGGTCCTAAGTAATACAGTAAGCATGGACATTCGAAAAAACATCCATTAGATCGTTATGTGTGTTTAGCCTGTTCTATTGCTTATACAGCATACGTTTTGAATCTGAATAAAGCGATATTACTTAAAGACCTGCTTTATGATTCAACTTGCAAAACACTTTTAAACACTGAATCATGCGCTGAGCTGAGCTCAAAAAGGATGCGGTTTAGCCAATTGATATCTATCAGCCCGTATAATGATCAGTGACATTACTTCGAGAATTGATTGCGTTTTTCTTTGCAATCTACATTATCAACATTAATAAAAAACATATGAAAGTAAAAGACATCATGACTTCGCGCACACTAAAAAGCTGTAGCCCGGAGACAAAATTGCAAAGTGCTGCAAAGACAATGAAAGCTGCTAATTGCGGCGCTTTACCTGTTGTCGATAAAAACAAGAACGTAGTAGGTCTTGTTACCGATCGCGACATTGCATTGTCCTTAACAAAGCGTCAATCTAAGACTGCCGAACCGCTTGCTGTCTCTGATGTAATGAGCAAGAAAGTGCATACTATTCAAACCGAAGACGAGGTAAGTACAGCTTTGCGCCAGATGCGCTTGAAGCAGGTAGGCCGTGTTCCGGTGGTCGATGCGCAAGGAAAGTTAAAAGGTATGGTAACAATGCACAATCTTATTGCCAAGGCATCCGATGAGCCGAACGCCAGTGTTGAGGTTGGAACGATTGCCGCCCAAGGAGAGAATTTGATTAAAACGATACAGTCTTTGACTGCTCGCTATACCAAGACGAATGGTAAATTAAGAAGAAATAAAAAGTAATGGTAAAGGGACTATGATCATATACTATAACTCACTGGTCATAGTCCTTTTTTAAATCTTTCAACATGTTAAAAACAGAAGTTTTTGATAAGCATGCAAAGGAATACGATGCCTGGTTTGATAATTATCCATTCGTATTTCAATCCGAAGTAGAAGCGTTAAAGGCCTTGCTTCCTATTGGCGATAGCCATGGTATTGAAGTAGGATTGGGTAGCGGTCGCTTTGCTAAAGCACTTGGTATCAAAGAGGGCGTAGAGCCAGCCGAAGGCTTGCGTGAAATGGCGCTAAATAGGGGCATAGAGGTTTTTGATGCCACCGCTGAACATCTACCCTATAAAGATTTGCGTTTTGATTTTGTGCTCATGACATCGTGTGTCAGTTATCTTGATGGCTTGTTGCCCGCCTTTAAAGAGGCAAACCGTGTGCTCCGACCAAGTGGTTCAATAATCGTAGGATTTATCCCTCGTGATAGTTTCCTTGGCAAATCATACGAAGCTAAACGGAGCCAAAGCACATTCTATAAGCAAGCCAAGTATTATACACCGGAGCGAGTTGCTGAGGCTCTTCGCAGAGCTGGATTTGTGTCGCTTAGTTATTCGCAGACAGTGTTCCATCCTTTGCATCGTATAGGTGCTGTTGAGCAAGCCGAAGAGGGTCACGACAAAGGTTCTTTTGTAATGATCAAAGCCGCAAAAAAATGAGTGTTAAACGGATTTTAATTGAGAAGGATGTTCAGCCGCTGCACCTAAGTAGCATGGTCTTTCGGGCCAATTCAAAATTGGATAGTCGCTATACATGCGATGGTGTCAATGTTAATCCCCCATTAACGATACATCATATTCCGTTCAATACCGAAACGCTTGCGCTTCTTGTGCTAGATCAAAGCACAAGTGGTAGGGAATTCACACATTGGATTGTATGGAATATACAGCCCGACCAAAACCTTCGTGAAGATCATATACCTGGTGTTGAAGGGGTTAATGATTTTAGGCAACATCATTATGCCGGTCCATGTCCTGATGCAGGAACACACAAATATGTATTTAAAGTATTTGCCTTGGATACTTGGCTTGATCTATCTCCGCATGTAGGAAGAAAGGAATTGGAGCAAGCCATTGACAATCACATCCTTGCTCAAGGAGAACTGGCAGTAAATTATACACGGGAGGAAGTGAAGGCATGAATTATAAAAATTTTTATTCCGAAATCGGCAAGCTATTATATGCGATGGCCTATATCGATGGCACCATCTCTAAACAAGAGAAGAATGTTGTTCTGCAGAAGATTCGAAAAGAACTGATACCGATGGAACATCGCCTGGATGAGTTCGGAACCCCTCTTCCTTATTATATCGAAGCGGAGTTTGAGTTTTTAGACGAGCAGATTATCGATGCGGAACCCGCTTTCGAGTCGTTTATGGATTACATTGATGAACATCACACCGCCTTTGACCAACGCACATTGAAGGTATGTATGCATTTGGCTCGAGCTGTTGCTCGTGCTTTTCATCAAACCAATAAAAAAGAAAAAGCATTGCTTAAGCGCTTGGAAAAGCTAATCGCTAAACTATCTCCCTTGATACCATCACAACTGGTGGTGCATGAAGAGGTGTTGTAAAAACGTAGCGGTGCTTTATGCTTTGTTTTTAGTGCTGATTTGCTCAAAAAATTGCAAATGCCGCTTAGCTATAGCATCCCACAGAAACTGTTCACGAACCTTTTCAATAGATCGCATTTTTAGCGCTATTAGTTTGCCCTGATCCATTTCGATAAACTGTTGGATGTATGTCTCGAGTTTATTTAAATCCTCAAGCTTAAAAAGTATTCCGTTCTCGGCTCCAACCAATAAATTGATGGCACCTACATCCGTTGCTAGTATAGCTAAACCGCTTGCCATGGCCTCCAAAATCACATTCGGCATGCCTTCGCTATAGCTAGGACAAATCAGCACATCGCACGTTTGAAATAGGGCGCGTACAGCATCTTGTTTGTCAAGCGCGCCATGATAAATCACCCGCGAATCAGCAATTTTTTTTATTTCTGGAATTGGCCCAATGAAATGAAATTCTGCATGGCTTGTCCTTAGTTTCTGGATAGCCTGATGCAACTCTTCCATGCCCTTGCGACGTTCGAATCGACCAACGAAAAGAAAGCGGAGTATGGTTCGTTCGGCAATGCTTTCGGTGTTTAACCAAGCCTCTTCAATCCCTGTAGGCAGCTCGATGATCTTATTATCCGCGACAGGGATGGATTGAACGATATCCGTAACTTTTGATCCGTAGGAGAATACAAAATCAGCTGCTTGACAGATGTATTTCACCGGCCCACGAAGCAGCATTTTTTGCTCTAGCCAAGCTTTGAAATTCGGAGCGGGTTGAAACATTTCGTAGCCATGAAAATTTACGGCTAAAGGGGTTTTTAAACGCTGGGCCTGCTTTTCCATAGCCAGTTTCCAACCCGTGAATCCTTTGGCATAAATAAAGTCAACCGGTGGTCGTTCCAAAAAGGCTTGATGCACCGCCAAAGCATATCTAAATGAAGATCGGAGGTAGTGACCTGGTATTTTGTCGGATGCCGGAAACGGAATCACGATTGAATGTATAAGCTTGCGTTCGTCTTCGGTAAAACAATCCAATTTGGATATATCGAAGGCGCTTTGATTCGTGTGGTACAAATCGATCTCTACACCAAGCTTAACAAGGTATTTACACAGGTAGTAGGAATGCTTTTGCATGCCTCCCATCACATAAGGGTAGATGCCGTCGGTTACTAGTGCAATGCGCATGGTGGTTTTTTGTTCTTACCAAAGGTCGCAATTTTCATTTGTATGCCACTTTTGAACTATCTATAAAAAAAGAAACCCCGCCTTTTGGGCGGGGTTTCTTAAAATAAAGCGCAATTACTTAGTGCTTGTAAGCGTAATTGTTGTGCTATAGGTATTGGTTTTGTCTGTGCCGCTTGGATCTGGGCTAGTGTCTTTGTCGTTGGTGATTTTTTCTAATTTAATCTCCTTGTTTTTCAACTGAAGAACATTCCATGAACCGGCAAGTGGACCGCTTTCAAAAACAAGTTCAGTTTTGTTCTTGTTAGCAGTGAGCCAGTTCCACTCAGCTGTACCTTCGTAGGTATCGTCGTAACTTGCTGGGTAAGAGTAAAAATAGGTTCCATCGCAGGTAAGGTAAGCACTTGTTGCAATAGGCAACGGACTGATTCCAGTACCGCAGAATTGGCCAGGTGATGAGCTCTGAACGGTTGATTTTGTTTCTGGGCTTGTTTTACCAACCATTTTCCAAGTGTATGTGCCATCTTTAACAACACTAACGGCTATGGTGTAAGAAGTGGTTGTAGTTGTTTTTGCAGTGATGCTAGTTGGAGCGCCTGCTGGAAGACCGCTTTGTGTGGTAGACCATTTTGTTTCAACGTTCTCTGTTTCTTTGCTTCCATCAAAAGTAGTATTGGTGTTTTTTGTGGACGTTTCAGAGTATGCTCCTTGTGATCCTGAAGCGGCTGTTTTCTGAGTTGTAATTTCAGAGTTTGTTGTAGTAACAGCAGATACAGTGTAATCGCCGATTAAGCGAGCATCACGGCTGCGAATAGTAAGCATCGGATCATCTGGTCCTTTTTTGCATGCGCTAAAAACACCTGCTGTAAGTGCTAAAGCGATAATGATTTTGTTGATGTTTTTCATTTTGTTTTTTGGTTTTTTTTTAAAATTGAGGTGCAAATGTACATATTTTTTTGAAAATTATGTTATCCCTATCGTTAAGGATTTTGTATGATGCTATTTGTGTTTTCGTTCGATTTTGATAGTTTCGCATTCAATATTGCCTTCTTAACCCATGCAACTGCCTATTTTTTGATTATGCCAAACATCCCAATTAATAAAGAATCCTTGGCCTTCATGCAGCACTTGTCTGGCAACAACAACCGCGCCTGGTTCGAAGCCAATCGTCAAGATTACGAAACAGCCAAAGCCAATATTGAGGAGTTTGCCGGGGCTTTGCTTGAACGCATGCGCTCACACGACCTGATTGAGAACGTTTCCGGGCGTAAGTCCCTCTTTCGTATCTATCGCGATGTTCGCTTTTCTAAGAATAAAGAGCCTTTTAAAACGCATTGGAGTGGTCATTTTACACGTGCTACCAAGCAGCTTCGCGGCGGCTATTATTTCCACCTTGAGCCAGGCAATTCATTTCTTGCAGGTGGTTTCTGGAATCCTTCTCCCGACGACCTCTTGCTTGTTCGTAAAGACATCGAAGCGGGTCATGAAGAATGGCGCAGTATGCTCAATAAGCCAAAACTGAAAAAAACATTTGGCGGTCTTCTTGGTGATCAAGTACTCACCGCACCGCGTGGCTTTGATAAAAACCACCCGGCCATCGAATTGCTTCGCTATAAGCAGTTTTTGTTGCGCCATAGTGTATCCGACAAAGTCGTTACTTCCAAAGACTTTGTAGATGTGGCGAACGATGTTTTTATGAACCTACGGCCTTTCTTCGACTTGATGAGCGATATCCTCACCAGCGATGGAAATGGTCAGGTTAAATCCTAACCTCGATTTTGCTTAAGGCGTAAGGAAAACAGCATCGTAACCGCCATCCGCTTTATAGTCAAAGCGTGCTCTGCGCTGACCTTGATAGTGCAGCCATACCCAATCCATAGAATGAACCTGCGTGATGGCTACGGAAAAATTGGGTCTCCCAACTTCGCTTTCTCCGAGGTCCGGCTTCCGGTCCTCAAGTCCTGCAGGCCAACCGCTAGTATAGGTTGCTGATTCACTGCCCGGAGCTAATGGTGCCATATACGATTTGCGACTGCCCGTGTTGGTGGCCTCCCAAGAAGCATCCACTAAGGCCGTGTCAGTCTCTATATGCATCAGTCCACTGCAACGAATTTGAATCCGTTGGTCGCTGCTATAAAACAACCAAGTTACGCGAGGATCTTTCTTGAATTCACTAATCATCTCTTTGCGATAATCCACATGAAAGGCAAGTCTTCGTTCAGCCACCCAAACGTGGCGCATGGTAATGGTGCGGATCTTTGGAAAACCTCCCGACACATTGGAAATGAAGGCCTGCCTATAATCGTCGCGATAGGAGCGAAGTCCGCCATGAATACGCTGCCAACAGTCAGATTCAATTAAATTTAGATGATCAAAGGATGGATTGATTGTTTGCATTTAGAACCTGGAATTTTCGATAGTTAATAGGCCAAAATTAGAAAATTGATTGCAGCTTCGTAATTTACTTCGAGTACATTTTCAAATGCCTATTTTTGCAGGCATTAAAATCAGCATATAATCTAGCAGCTATGAAATCAATTCCGCTCGCCGACCGTTTTTGCAAATACGTGCAAATCGATACCCAATCCGATCCTGAATCCAAGACTATCCCAAGTACCGAAAAACAAAAGGATCTGGGTCGCGTTCTGGTCGAAGAGCTGCTGGCCTTGGGTCTCACCGATGCTCACCTCGATGTATTTGGGTATGTGTATGCCACCCTGAAAGGCAATGTGGATGGGAAAGTGCCAGTTATTTGCTATTGTTCGCACATGGACACCAGTCCCGATTGCACCGGTGCCGGCGTGAAGCCACTCATCCACAAAAATTACCAAGGTCAGGATATTATCCTGCCCGATGACAACACGCAAATTATTCGCACCGCCGAACATCCATACCTCTTGCAGCGAATAGGCGATGATATTATCACCGCTTCAGGAACCACTCTTTTAGGCGCCGATAATAAATCGGGTGTGGCGGTCATCATGGATTGTATCCAAAACTTAGTCAACAATCCGTCGATCCCGCACGGCGATATCCGCATCCTCTTTACCCCGGATGAAGAGATTGGCCGCGGCGTCGATAAGGTTGACATCAAAAAACTTGCTGCCGATTATGGCTACACCATCGATGGCGGTGAGCTCGGTAGTTACGAAGACGAGACCTTCAGTGCCGATGGCGCAACGGTCCATTTCTATGGCATCTCGGCGCATCCCGGCTATGCCAAAGGCAAGCTGGTCAACGCACTCAAGATCGCCGGTGATTTTTTAAACCGACTCCCGAAAAACGAATGGAGTCCGGAGACCACCGAAGGTCGCGAGGGCTTTGTACATCCCATCACCATGGGCGGGGTAGGGGAGCACGCCTGGGTGAAGTTCATCGTGCGTGATTTCGACACCAAGAAACTGGCCGAACACGAAGCACGCTTGAAAAAAGTAATGGAAGAAACCGTAGCCGCATATCCCGGTGCTTCGGCGAAGATGGAGGTGAGCGAGCAATACCGCAACATGAAGGAAGTCGTGGAGAAGACGCCCGCCATTTCAGTGAATGCCATCGAAGCCATCAAGCAGGCGGGACTCAACCCAACGCTCTCCAGCGCGCGTGGCGGCACCGACGGCAGCAGGTTGAGCTTCATGGGCCTCCCTTGCCCGAACATTTTTTGCGGCGAGATGGCCTTTCACGGAAAGCACGAATACGTGAGTGTGCAGGATATGGAAAAGGCGAGCCAAGTGCTGGTCAACTTGGCTAAACTTTGGGCAAATAAATAAGTATGCAATTCGTCTCCGTAACACGACTAAAACTTCGATCCATTTGGAAGTTCTTCGCTTTTCGCAAGGCGAACGAGGCCTCTATCAAAGCGCTGCAACAATCCGACGGCTTGGTGGAAGCGCACGAGCTCATGGACAAGGGCTTGACCTTTTGGACGCTCACGGTGTGGGACAGTCAGGAAGCGATGATGCACTTTCGAAACAGTCCCGCCCATCGCGAAGCCATGCGGAACTTGCCCGACTGGTGCGAAGAAGCCTCTTATCATCACTGGGTGAGCAATGCAGACGAGCAGGTCAATTGGGAAATCGCTTCTGCGAAATTACTGAACGAAGGCAAGCTCAGCAAAGTGCGAAACCCGTCTAAAAATCAGACCAAAGGAGCCTTCCCACTGATGCGTTGGACAAAAACCAATCGGGTGCTAAAGAAACCCAAGTAAAGCATAAAAGCGCTGCATTGCACTTTCTAGTATGCGGATTCAGGATGTTATTCTTTCCCATTCCCATTCCCATTCGGTCCCTGAGCTCTTGGAGTGAGCTTGTCGAACTCCGTCGAAGGGCATTCTCTTTTTTTTGGCGCCTGCCTTCGGCACCGGGCTTTTCGAGGGTTCCGCCGCCCTGCGGTCGGCCCTTCGGCCTCTCCAATCCCTGGCGCGAACAGCCAAATCACAGAATGTCAGCCGCGCTGCCGCGCAGGAGTTCCGTTGGTTGAGCCTCCCGAAGCTTCGGGACGAAACCACTCCTGCGCCGGTCTTTTTTCATTTGTTTTCGTTTTTCATTAGCAGAGAGAGAGAGGGATTATGAACCTAACCTACTAAGTATTTTACTCCCTTGATGTTACTAACTTGTCTTGCCAAAGGGGTCACCGGAAGGAATACAAGTCCGAAAGTTGGGGGACTTGACTCTCAAGTTAGTCACCTTTTTGATGCAAAAATTTAATGAACCTTCTGGACATGATAAAATCTTTAGCCGATTTTTTACTTCTAATCTAGTTTAATGTTGAATTCCGCATTTGGTTAATAATTGTAACTGGTTTATATTTGTGTCCTAACATTTCAAAAGAATTAGCCATGGACAAAAACTCATTTACTGCTTATGACTCGTTGAAAACAATTGAAGCTGCAATCAACGATACCAAAAACTCAAAAACCGGTGCATCATTTTATTATGTTCTTTGGGGCTTGATTTTATTTATTTATTATTCCACTCTTTGCGGGATCATAATAAAACCTGAACTAAAGGGAACTTTCATTGACACTTTTAGCTGGGTTGTATTTCCTGTTGGGGGGCTTTTATCATACCTGAATAAAAACAAAGACCAAAGGGAAGAAACCTATGTACCTCATTTGGAGAAGGTTTATTTTTTCGCCTTCACTGGCTTTGCTTGCATGTACGCAGTTCTAACATTTGCCTCTACCTATTTATCCTCTCCTTTGGCAATAATACTATTTCCACTAATGATCGGTTCAACCGTTTATGTTGTTGGAGGTATTTCTAAACATAAAATTTCAATTGTTTGTGGTGTAATAAGTATGTGTCTATCGGTTGTAAGCATACTATCAGTCATCGAAATACAATTCTTAATGGCTGCACTTGCATGCATTTCTGCTTGCATCATTCCTGGCATCACAATGAGGAAAAGCAATGTTTAAAGAATTAGACCCTTTACTGCATTCTCAATTAAGGTTAGCTGTTGTATCCTTGCTCGTTGGATTGGATGAAGCAGAGTTTGTTTATTTGAAAGAAAAGACAAAAGCCAGTGCAGGAAATTTGAGCCTTCAAATAGACAAACTAAGTGCTGCCGGATACATCAAGGTAAAAAAAGGTTTCAAAGGCAAATACACTGTGACTATTTGTAAGATCACACCTAAAGGGCTCAAAGCCTTTGAAGACTATGTTGCTTCTATCAAGAGATATATTAAAATTGATTGATAGAGCTTTTCATACTTTGTTTTTTGTTTAAGCAACCAAATTTTCTTTAAAATTTCGGCAATTTTCAAAAACATATTGATGCCGCGCAGGAGTTCTTACTCCTGCGCAATTCTTTCGGGTTTCATACTCCCGTAATAATAAAGCTAATGTGATTTTATTGATTCTTTTCGCAGCGCGAAAAGATCCCTGTAGGGGAGGGCTTCAATGAAAAACGAATGCCAGGCAATCGTGCCTGTCTTATTTAATTTTCTAAAAATGTGAGGATTCTTTTCGCTGCCGCGCAGGAGTTCATACGCTGCCGCGCAGGAGTTCCAACTCCTGCGCAGATCTTAAGGGAGTTCCCACTCCCGATGCAATTGCTAAGGAGTGTTAATGGATTCTTTTCGCTGCGCGAAAAGATCCCTGTAGGGGAGGGCTTCAATGAAAAACGAAGCACGGCACTTCGTGCCTGTCTTTTTTAATTTTCGAAAAACGTGAGGATTCTTTTCGCTGCGCGAAAAGATCCCTGTAGGGGAGGGCTTCAATGAAAAACGAAGCACGGCAATCCTTCTTGTCCTATTTAATTTTCTAAAAACGTGAGGATACTTTTCGCTGCCGCGAAAAGATCCCTGTAGGGGAGGGCTTCAATGAAAAACGAAGCACGGCACTTCGTGCCTGTCTTTTTTTTTCGCGTTTATTCGCACAAGCAAGCTTGGCTCATCACGCGAATAAAAAAAGCCCGCCATTAGGCGGGCTTCGTTTTTCATTGGCGGAGAAAGAGGTACTCACACCGCATATACTATTTTACTGATTATCAATTAGTTGTCGTTGTTCATGACGCGTCAACGTCACAAGTTGCAAAATGTTTTTTGGCAGGGCGACCGTTAATGCCAAAATCCCTCTTG
>CANFOZ010000023.1 GCA_947448795.1 Bacteroidota bacterium | reverse complement strand
TACCGGACTCGTAATTTATTTTTCCGTGGCGGCACTCTTCCTGCGCGGTATCTTGCTCTAAACACACAGCATGAGAAAGATCTTGGTCATCGACGATGTGCATCCTGTCTTCGTAGAGACCTTGCAGGCTGCCGGCTATATGCTTGTTGATGGCACCGCCATGAATCGCGCAGAAATACTCGAGCTATTACCTGATTTCTACGGCGCCGAGATTCGCAGCCGCATCGCCATCGACCGCGAGTTTTTGGATCGGGGAAAAAACTTGAGATTCGTGGCACGCGCCGGTGCTGGCATGGAAGGCATCGATATCGCTTACGCGAAACAAAAAGGCATCGTAGCATTGAATTCGCCCGAAGGCAATCGCGATGCTGTTGCCGAACATGCTCTTGGTATGTTGCTCGGACTGCTCAATAATTTACCCATCGCCGACCGCGAAGTACGCGAAGGACAATGGAACAGAGAAGCCAATCGAGGCATCGAGCTAGGAGGTAAGACCGTGGCCTTGCTCGGGTATGGAAACACCGGTGCTGCTTTTGCACAACGCCTGTCGGGCATGAAAGTGACCGTGCTTGTTTACGATAAATACAAATCGGATTTTGGAACTAATCAGGTGATCGAAAGCGATATGCAGCGCATCTTTGACGAAGCGGATATCCTAAGTTTGCACCTGCCTTTAAACGCCGAAACGGAGTTCCTCGTGAACACCGATTTTATCAATCGCTTCACAAAAAAAATACTGCTCATCAACACGGCGCGTGGCCGACTGGTTGCTACCGCCGATGTGGTTGAAGCGATGAAGAGCGGCAAAGTCGCTGGGCTGTGTTTGGATGTGAACGAATACGAAGACGCTTCCTTCGAAAAATACAAAGCCGATCAAGCCGTGCCTGAGCCGATGCGCTACCTGCGTGAATCGCGCGCTGCCATACTCACCCCGCACATAGCAGGATGGACGCACGAATCCAAGCGCAAGATTGCTGAGGTGTTGGCGGCGAAGATTATCGCCCTGGGCTAATAAAATGTACTTATTGCATCACCAACTGCACCGTGTGGCGACTGCGCTGCTCGAGTAAAACGGACTTGCCTTCGCTCAAGCGGGCCATCGTCTCTGCATTGTAATGACGGATCGTCAGCAAGGTGAGGTGCTCGTTGTAACGCACATGAAAACGCTCGCGTAAGTCTGCTACCAAGGCCTCTATCTTCAACGTGTCTCCATCGGTGCATACCGAAAAACTGATCGCCGAATTCTGCATCAGATTCATGCGTACACGATGCTGCACAAAGCAAGCAAAAATAGAGCTTAGATGATCCTCCGCAATGAACGAAAAGTCGCGCGCCGAAATGGAAAGCAGCGTTTGTTCTGTTTTGAAAATGTACGATGGGATGGACGCGTTCGTGCGGCTATCGGGGCCTATCAGCGTGCCTTCTGCATCGGTTTGAACAAACGATCGAACATGCAATGGAATGCCTTTGTTCTGCAAAGGTTGTATGGTCTTTGGATGAATCACACTCGCGCCAAAATACGCCAGCTCAATAGCATCTTGATACGACACCTGCTCCAGCAGTTGTGCGTCGGGGAAATACTTCGGATCGGCGTTAAGAACTCCAGGCACATCCTTCCAAATCACCACATCTTTAGCATCGAGGCAGTAGGCGAGTATAGCAGCCGTGTAATCCGAACCCTCGCGACCTAGCGTGGTGGTGAAGTTTTCCGAGGTGGAACCGATAAAGCCCTGCGTAATAAATAGCTTGTGCGTAGGATGCTTGCTAAGGCATTCGCGCGTGTGCTGCTCCGTTTGTTGCCAATCAATCCGCGCCTCGCGATAACGGTTGTCGGTGGCAATCATGTCGCGGGCGTCGAGCCACTGGCACTGCAAACCGCCAGCGTTAATAAGTGCGGCAACGATTTTGGTGGACAGGAGCTCGCCCACCGATACCAGCTGATCGTAGATGAAGTCGTAATCGCGGCCAGGCTCTTCTTCTAAAACCCAGTCAATCTCCACGAAAAGGTTATTCACCTCCGCATAGATTGCATGCTTGGTGTCGGGGAAAAGAGCGTGCAGAAGAGCTAGATGAAAGGTCTTTACCTGTCCGAAAATGTCTTGCAAGGACTTGTCTTTATTAACATAGGCAGCAACGAGTTGTTCTAACAAGTTGGTCGTTTTGCCCATGGCAGATACCACCACAAGCAATCGCTCGTTTTTGAAGCGCTGTAAGATAGAAACCACATTGCGTGCGGCCGCGGCGTCTTTTACAGAGGCGCCGCCAAATTTAAAAATGCGTAGCGAGGTGTTCAAAACTGGTGGTGTTTATTTGCAAAGCTAAAGCAAAAAAATAGCGATGCCGTGATTACATGCGTTCGAGTTGGTCTTTTTGAAGCACGCAATTGAGCCAACCACCCTCGATGTTCGCATTGTATTTTTTGTAAAATTCGATCGCCGGTGTGTTCCAATCCAGCACCTGCCACCAAAGGAGGCGCGCCTTTTCTTCTTGCGCTGTTTTTACAACCGCGTCAAAAAGCAGTTTACCAACCCCCATGCGGCGATAACGTTCTGTTACAACGATGTCGTCGAGGTATAGGCCGCGCCCTTTCCAAGTGCTGTACTTGGGATAGAAGAGCGCAATGCCAATCACCTCTTGCTTGCTGTTTTCTGCAACAAAGAAGCGGTAGAGCGCCTTGGCTCCAAAGCCATCCTCTTCTAATAGCTCGAGCGTGTTGGTTACCGCATCGGGTGCGTTTTCGTAGATGGCCAGCTCTTGTATGAGTTCGAGTAGACGCGAAAGATCTTTTCGCTCGCCTTTTCGGATGCTGTAATTTTCAGGTGTCGTATTCATGGCTGCAAAGAAAAACTTAAATGGCCTTGTCGGCAAATTCAGTATGTTAAATAATTTATTTTAAAAAATTAAGCAGCGGCACGATAAAGAGCATTTTTGCTAAAAACAAATAAAAAATACTATTTTATTACAAAAATCCGTATTTTTGCAAATAAATCGCATCGGTTTTGTGTGGTTTTTGTTTAAAATGCGTGAATGCCTTCGAAACGATAATTTCCTGCCCAAAGAATAAATAGGTAAGTTCTTGCAAGTTTCAAACCTTTTAGTTAGCTTTGCATCCCTTTTGAAAATTACAACAATGGAAAATCACAAGCAATACGAGACTGTTTTCATCATGAATCCAGTTCTGTCAGATGAGCAAGTTAAAGAATGCGCTCAGAAATTTGTAGCTATGATCAAGGATCAGGGTGCAAAAATCGTTTTCGAAAACAACTGGGGCATGCGCAAACTTGCGTATCCAATCCAGAAGAAGACGAACGGTTTTTATTACCTCGTGGAATTCACCGCTCCTGGTGATTTGATCGCACGCCTCGAAGTTGAGTATCGTCGTGACGAGCGCATCATGCGTTTCCTCACTATCGCTTTGGACAAGCATGCCATCGCGTACAACGAGAAAAAACGCAAAAACGCTACTGAAAAGAAAGCGGACACTGTTGCTTAATCATTTATCTAATACATTCAATACATAATCATGGCTTCTGAACAGATTCGCTACCTCGCTCCTCCAACAGTTGAGGTTACAAAAAAGAAATACTGCCGTTTTAAAAAGACTGGCATTAAATACATCGATTACAAAGACGAGAAATTCCTCCTTAAGTTCGTAAACGAACAAGGCAAGCTCCTTCCGCGCCGTCTTACTGGTACTTCTTTGAAATACCAACGCAAAGTAGGTGAAGCTGTAAAGCGTGCCCGCCACATCGCCCTCATGCCATTCGTGGCTGACATGATGAAATAGTCAGGAGTGAAGGAAATTCAATAACATTAAATACGATCACCACAATGGAAGTTATCTTAAAACAAGACGTTAAGAACCTCGGCGAGAAGGACGATATCGTGAAAGTGAAAAACGGTTACGGTCTTAACTACCTAATACCAAAAGGCTTTGCATCATTGGCCACTCCGGGAATGAAAAAAATGCATGCCGAAACCCAAAAGCAGCGCACCTTCAAAGAAGGTTTACGCAAAGCTGAACTCACTAAAATTGCGGATAACATCAAAGCACTTACTATTCGCATCGCTGTGAAAGTAGGTGACAATGGCAAAATCTTCGGTTCTGTGGGCAATGCTCAAGTTGCTGAAGCACTTGCTAAAATGGGTCAAAACATCGATCGTAAACACATCACACTCACTGAAGAGCACATCAAGGCCCTGGGTACCTACTCAGCTGAACTGATGCTTCACCGCGAAGTGAAAACAACGATCAGCTTCGATGTTGTAGCAGAATAAGGAAATTGTTGTAAATGGTTTTTAAGGCGACTCCAAAAGAGTCGCCTTTTTTTTGCGCGGAATTTCCGGTGGTGAGCAAATCCCTAACCCGCTGCGCAGGATTTCTTTACGCCAGCTGGCGGATGCGCTGCAAAGGATTTGCAATCAGGAACCGCAGGAATTACGAATAGGTAAAACGGAAGCTGAGCACTTGAGGTGAGCAAAGCCGAACCTTGTCGAAGCTACTCGTACCGCAGCGCCTCAACAGGCTCCAAGCTAGCCGCCTTCGCTGCCGGGTAGTAGCCCGAAATAAGCCCCACCAGCACACAGATCACCACGCCCGATAGAATCCATACCCAGGGCACGATAAAGCCGATGCCCATCTGAAACGACATCACATTGCCAATCAACATGCCCAAGATGATGCCCGATATACCACCGAGTTGGCAGATCACAATCGCCTCCATCAGAAACTGACTCTTGATTACTGCCGGTGTGGCACCAATGGCCTTGCGAATACCAATCTCTCGCGTGCGTTCGGTAACCGAAACAAGCATGATGTTCATAAGACCGATTGCCGCGCCTAAAAGCGTTATAAAGCCGATTACGGTGGCCGCAATCGTAACGTATTGAATATTCTCGATTAATATGTTTGCCAAACTATCGCTGCGCGTAATCTCAAAATCGTCTTCCTCACCCAGCGGTACCTTGCGGATTGTACGCAACAGCCCGGTGGCCTCGCCGATAGCCATTTCCAGCTGCGTGATGTCGTTAACCATCACACTGATCGTATAGGAGGCATCAGGCTCTGCATAATACTGTTTCACATGCAGCAAAGGCAGCACACACAGTTTATCACCGCCAAAGCCCAAGGTCGACCCGCGTTCCTTCATCACGCCGATAACCTTGTATTTGTTGCTGCCCACCGCCACAATCTTATCGATCGGATTCTCGTTTGGAAACAGCGTCGTTACCAACTCGCTGCCCAATATGATCACATGATTGCCGTATTGCAGGTCTTGCACCGAAAAGTTACGCCCGTAATTCAAGCTGTAACTAGATACCTTCAAATAATTGTCATCGCCTCCCATCACGGTAATGTTTGGGTTGGTTTTGCGGCTGCCGTACTTCAGCGTGGCCACCTGTGAAGCCCGCATCGAAACACCACAAACCGATGAAAGCGTGAAGCTCTCCTTGAAGGTGTTGGCCTCGTCGTAGTTGATCTGCTCAAAAGGCTTCGGTCTGCGGCCACGGTGCCCCATGCGCACACCCATCGCCGTATTGCGTATGGTGAAGGTGTTTGAGCCCATCAAGGCGAAGTTGCTGTTGATCGAGTACTTAATGGCATCGATAGCCGTCAGGATACCCACCAATGCCATGATCCCCGTAGCGATGATCATCGCAGTGATGATGGTTCGTAGCAGCTGGCTGCGAATGGAGGAAAAGGCAATCTGAATGTTCTCGATGAACTTCATGGATGGAGATTTTACTGAACGAACACGTCCGTTCTAAGATCAGCTAAAAAGCTTGTGGTACACGCGCTTGCGTTTGTGTTGTATATGCTCGTAATTCTTCCAGTTAGCAATGGCGTTCTGGTTCGTTTCGAAGATGCCCGTTGTTTCAATGTAGCGCATGCCCTTCGCAAGCATCTGCTTTTGCAACTCGGCCATAAGCACCACGCCGGCGCCTGTAGCCATGTGCTCTTTGCGAACACCCGTAAGCATCTGATCCAACACCTCCTTGCCTTTACGGTCACTCAGAATGTGCAGAAAGCCAAAAGGAAAGAGTGATCCGCCCGCTTTCTGCATCGCCTCCGACAAACTCGGAATGCCGATGACAAAGCCGATAATCTCACCCTTCATCTTCACCAGCTTCACGAACTCCGGGTTCAGAAATTTCAAAAATTTCTCTTTGTAAAAATGCATCATCTCGCGTGGCAAGGCCGTAACATAAGGCAGATCCACGAACGAGTCGTTGAGTATTTCAAAAATGGTGTCTGCATGCGGCATCAGGTCTTCGATCCGTTTGAAGTGCATCACCTCCATCTCGTAGCGTTTTTTTATAAGCTGTGATCCGCGCTCCGCCTTGTCTACCGCCGCACCTGCAACCGTGAGTCGAAACTCGAGCCAGTCGATCTCTTTCTCGTAGCCGTTTTGCTCCAGCAGCTGCTGATAATAGGGTAGGTGATACACCGAGCCGATAGAGGCAAGCCGATCGAAGCCTTCCACCAAAACCCCTTGGTTATCGAGGTTGATGAAGCCCAAGGGACCATGTACGCCCTTCATGCCCTTCTCCTTTGCCCACTCCTCAGCAGTATGCAGCAACAGCGTCGCTACTTCTGGATCGTTGAGCAGCTCTAGGCGCGAGAAACGAGCCATCGCATCACCGGTTTTTTCGTTGTAAAGCGTGTTGATGATGCCGCCAATGCGACCCACACACCCCCCGTTGCGGTAGGCTAGCCAAAACTTCGCTTCGCAAAAATTAAAAGCCGGATTCGTTTTCGAAAACAACATTTTTTGCTCATCCGCTTTCATCGGCGGCACCCAAAAGGCATTGCCTTGATAGAGATTGAATGGCAAGCGTACGAACGCCTTGGCGTCTGCTTCAGTCTTAACTTCGCGTAGTTCTAATGCCATGGTGAAAACTTAGGGTAGCAAAGGTAGAAGAAAAAGACAATTTTTTAGGATAGTGTTGGGGTTAGCTTTTTGTTTTTTCTGCAAACCATTCTTGAAACGGAAACATCTCATGACAAAAGAACTCGAATGCATAACGGCTGTCCTTGCTTTCTAGTTTTTTGAGACTCTCTGCTTCCAGTAAGCGAGTTTGTTTAAAATTAAAGGATGCATTGGATAGACTGCGCATAATCTTTAAAATAAGCACATCGCGTTGCCGCATTAATTGATCGTGTTTTTTGTTCGTCATGTGCTTTCTCAAAGCTTCAATAGCAGCGCTCGCTTGATCGTAGTGTTCCAATTCTATATGGTTCTGTATCATAAGCATTCTATAGCCTATGCCCCAACCTGTTTTGTCCTCAATTAACACGGAGTTATAAATAAGTAATGCTCGACTTTCATTATATTGGCCCATCTTATTAAGGATTATTGCATAATAATAATTCAGTTTTCCTAAACGTAATTTTTGATTTGAAGTTTTAGCTTTTTCAATTGAAATTACAATAAATTTAATTGCTTCTTTTAGCTTATCCGTACTTATAAGTATAATTAACTGCAAATCTAAAGCTAATCCATAATTCTCGCTATCCTTGATATACCATTTTAAAGTTTCTGCGGCAATGGTTTTAGCCTGTGTAAAGTCATTCTTGATAATCAAACATTGAGTTAAAATTAAATATGCAGAACCGATGCGTTGTCTTCTATATACAGCTTTGTTATTCTTCAAATTGTCAATAATATCCTTGCAGATATTAATGGCGGACTCGATTTCTTCTGTCGCGACATAATAATTACGCTTTAAAACTAACATGTAATATTGAATAGTCAATGCACCTGTTTGTTTAAAAAGTGATTCAAGCTTTTGATAACTCAGTTTTAAAAAGGTTTTGTACTTCAGTTTTTCGGGGTTAGCGTTGCGATGTTGAATTAGGTACATTTTAAAAAAAACATCAGAAGCAATATGGATTGATTTTAATGATTCTTCATATTTTTCTATTTCGTAAGAATATCTGTTGTACTCTTTTTCTTCTGCATTAGAGGCACTCCGGTATTTTTTAATATATAGGGCCTCAGTAAGAATTTGAAATGCCTCGAATTCTTTTGCTTTATTAATAATATCGTCAAGTAATTCATCAGCAAATGGGGAGTTGCTTTTAGAAATGGATAGAAAATAGAATTGCGACATTTTTTTTCGAAGCTGAATGCTGACTAGCTCTAGCTCTTCCAGTTCCAATTTATTTTCAATGTTTATATCTAAAGTAAGATATTCGAATATTTTAAACTTAAGTCTTTCTTTTAACATTCTAAATGCCTTCGCGCCATTAGCATTTTGAGGATACAATTTTTCAATGAGCTTTTCTTTATTCAACTTTTTTGCTTTATCCTTTTGAAGCAATAGCAAAAGTTTCAGACTCTGGTTTTCTCGCTTGCTTGAGAAGAGAACTATTTGTTTCTGCACTAATAAAAATTCCCTTTTGGTTAAAGAAATAATCAAAGATCGCAGCGATTCGAGTTGGTCATTTTTGTTCATTATAATGAAAAAATTTAATTACAGTTTCAGAAAGGGCAACCTTAATAATGCTTATTAAGAATATACTGCCAGTTATTTTTTTGAGTTAGCAAAGATAAAAAAATAGGCAATTTGGGTGTGTCTTTTTAGGATTGTCTTTCCGCTAAATAGATTTTTATAGACAGTAGTTTTACAAAAATGCCTGAGGGACTTTGTAAAAAACTATGGAATGATGCCGCGGCGATATTTAATTAGTTTGAATGCTCTGTTGCGCATGCTGATATACAATTCTCATCGGCAGCGATGCCTGTTACAGTATTTTTCCGGAATTGCATTGATGATTATAGCAGTCGGGGTAATGTCTTACAACATCGGTCAAGAACAGGTTGTTAATAAGCCGTCAATAAATTCGAAGCAAATTCCTGCCAAGGAGCGCCTAATGCGAATCCGCTTTCCGAAGCAGCCATTGCTCGAACCGCACCAATTCGTGCCCTAAGCGCTCCCACTTTAAATGAGCTACCTGGCTTTCTAATTTATCTAGTTTTGTTCGCTCAATTCTCAGCGTTTCTTTAAAGTTGAAGCTATGTTCGCTAAGTGTTCTTAGTATTTGGTAAATCATCCTGTCTCGTTTTCGAATGGGTTTTTCGCGATCGCTGCGTTCGATGTGTTTTCGAAGTGCTTCCACAGCATTCGTTGCCAAATCATAATGCTCTAATTCAATGTGGCTAAGTATAATCATATATCTTAAACCGAAATCCCATCCAGTTTTGTCTTGAGATAATGCACTATTGGTTAAAAAGGATTTTATACAAGCTGGATAATTTTTAATTTGAAAGAGAGTACATGCATGGTAATAATGATAAATACCTTGTCTTAAACTACTTGCCTTAGTGAATTGAGTATTTTGAATTAGATCGTTCGTTATTTCGAACGCGTCATGTATTTTTTGCAAGCTTTGATTAGCTCTGAATTCAATTTCCAGTGCGGATAAATAATTATCACTTTTAACAGGGAAATATAGCTTGCCTTTTTTAGCATACTGCAGTGAATCTTCATTTTCGTCGAGTTCGATTTTACATTGACTTAAAAATAAATATGCACTACCTATTCTCTGCTTGCGAAAAATTGCTGGGTTATTTGTTAGTATTTCAATTAAATTAAAACAGGTTTCTGATGCAGCATTATAGTCATTTTCTAAGCCATAAAAATTTCGTTCAAAGAGGAAGAAAAAGTACCCTACACTAGAAGATTTAGTATTATTATATAGTTGCTTTAGAATCAAAATATTTTTTTTTAAGTACTTCCTGTATTTTGATTTTTCAACATTTGAGCTAAAATTTTGAATTAACAACATTCTATAATAAAGGTCATTTGCTTGATTTACTGATTGCTGCAATAATTCATATTTCTTTATTTCCTGATTTATCAAATTATAAGTTGTCGCCCCTTTACGAAAGCCGACTGTGTATTTTTGAAACTTTAACGCTTCAGCAAGTACTTGGTATGATTCGTATTTTTTTGCTACTTGAATGATTTCATCCAAGAGGTGTTGAATCATGGCCTGGTTTGGTTTCGACAAGGAAAGAAAGTAATACTGTGCTAATTTTTTGCGCAGCTTAATCGTAACCAATTCAATGTCGTCCCAATCCTTGTTCCGTTCAATGTTTATGTCGTTAATCAAAGAATCAAGGACCTTTTGTTTTAATCTCGATTTTAATTTCTCGTAGCGGTTATCTTTTGCTTTTCCATACAATTTTTTAGAGCAGATAGCGTCGCTGAGCGGGTCCTTGCTTTTTAGAAGCATGTCCATTAAACGCAGGGAGAGCGGCTCGGCTTCTTTGCGACTCCCAAAGGCCGTGAGGTAATGGCGTAGGATATCGATTTCCTGCGGATTCATGGCCTGCAGAAGTTCTTGTAAAGAATGGTCTTTTGTGCGGATAGCCACGATTTTCTATTGTATTAAGCGAAACAGATGTAAGGTTGTTAAATAAAACGCCTCATAATGCCTCAAAGGTCATATTTTTTGAACAAAAACAAGGTAAATCTTACACCGTTTTTTACTTTTTTTTATAAACATTTTAGAAACTTGTAAACAGCAAAACGGGTTGCTTCAAAATAAATATTTTCAAATAATTCTTTGAAATATCATAGGAATCAATAACTTAGCCCTAATGAGTGCAGAAATTAGAATGTGTAACTTATTAACAAAGGCAAGCTGTGGCTGCTTTTCTTCATAAAAAAAGAGAACATAAACAAAACAAATCTTACAGCTGAAATTTAAAATTGATAGCCGTATTTTTAAAAATTGTCTCAAAATTCAAAAAAATTACTAACCACTTAAACAGGAGGATCCTATTATGCAAAACTTCAACCGTTTAATGCGCAAGTCTCTACTCATTTTGGTGTTACTAAGCAGTATCACTTCACTCAGTAGTAAAATCACCGGCATCAGTGCCTCATCGGCCTATGCTCACGACGATAAGAGAGAACATGAAATTAAGGAATCGGAAGTGCTTTCCGCTGTTGCTGATTGGGGATACAAGCCCTTGGCAGCCAAAGCACTGAATAACGACGGCACCGAATGGTTGGTGTTTAATGCCGATGGCAGTCAGACGATGGTGTCTGTTTCGGACGACGGAATTATCATTGATACTGGCGATATTGCTTTGTAATAAACACAGTGTGCGAATGTCAGGGTGTTTTAATCCTGCTTTTGTTTGATGAAAGCCTTGTTAATACTGGGTTTTAATAGGTATTAAGGGGTTTTTTTAAGAGGTTTGGCAAAGCGTAGAAAAATTAGACAAATGTCTGTTTTTTTGTTCTTGTCAATATCCTTGTAAGTCTTATTGGATAAGGCTTACACCATCTTTTTGCTCGCAATTTAAAAGGCGTAGTGCAGCTAATGTTATGTCTTGCGCGAATGTCAGTAGGGGGGTAATGTGTCCATTATAAATGCATAGGGATGAGCGACCTTTGCTTTCGTAATTGATACAAACCCTTAAACGACGGGCATTATGGAAGCAAACAAAATCATCAGCAGCCGCACTCGAAAACTCCTTGTTATGTTTTACCTCATTAGTTTTGCGGTAATCGTGCCCCTGCTTACCTGGTTCCTTGTGCAACCGAATCAAGACGGTGTTGCACCATCTGCCTCCATGGCTTTCGTTCACCAAGCATCACCTGTTCAGCGCTAAAATACCACCCAACCTCAAACCACCTATTAAACAACCATCGCTCATGGAACTCCAAGAAAAACTATCAGACATTACTTGCAAGAATGTACTGCTTGTTGACGATGAAGAAATCGATTTATTCATTCACGAGAAGGTACTTACCACCACCGGCTTCGCGAGCCAGGTGCACAAGGTGCAATCGGGTCGTTTGGCCCTCGAGTACTTAAAAGCTGCGAAGACGCAAGAAGATTTGCCAGAGCTGATCTTCTTAGATCTTAACATGCCACTCATGAACGGCTTTGATTTCCTCACGGCTTTCGAGCGTTTACCAAAAAACATCACCGAGCATTGCAAGGTGGTTATTCTTACTTCATCTTCATCGGATGGTGATCGTTCTAAAGCCATGAAGTACAACGCGGTGATGAAGTACATTTATAAGCCAATCAACGAGGTGTTGTTGACCGAGCTTAAGAAGATATCAGACATCAAGCGTGCTACCGGCGATCCGATCGCCACAATCATGGATAACTTTAAGAAACATCATCAACGAGGTTCTCGTACAAATTGAAAAATTAAATGTTCAGCGAGTTGTTAAAGCCGTTTAAAGGTCTTGCCCAAATTGCGGGTGATGAGTCGGGTTCTATAAAGAGCCGACTTTTTCGTGCTTTGCTGCCGCTCACCCTCATCATACTTCTGGCCAATGTCCTTTTTGTGGGCATGGTCTCTTGGTATTATCATTTTCAGCTTCCTTATATATTGGTTTTTTCTGGGGTGATGCTTATTGCTGCTGCTTTGGTTAATTTATTTGTTGTGAAGGAGATCAGTAGCAGCATGGGTAGCATGATGGACGAGGCCATTATGGCAAACAGAACGGTGCAAGAAAAACTGCTTACGCAGAAACTGTTTTATGAAAACATCTTAAATAAAATTCCTGTTGATGTAGCGGTTTACGACCGTGATTTTAAATACATCTATTGCAACCCGAGCACCATTCATGATGCTGCCGAGCGGCAGTGGTTGATAGGGCGCACCGATGCTGATTATGTAGCTTTGAAAAAGCTCGATCCGCGCATCTCCGAAGAGCGCAAGGTGCTTTTTGAAAGTGCCCTTAAACGCAAGTTCGCCATCTCTGTAGAGCAAAATTATACCAACGAGCGCGGCGAAGAGAAATATACCTTGCGCACCATCTTGCCTTCTACCGATGCTCCGAATCCCGACGCATTTATAAGCTTTGGTTTGGATATAACATCGCTCAAGCAGCACGAAGAGATCTTGCGGTCGAAAAACGTTGAGCTCGAGAAAATTAATTTCGAACTGGATCGTTTCGTGTATAGTGCTTCGCACGATTTAAAAGCGCCTTTGAGTTCGGTCTTGGGCTTGATTTCGCTTGCACGCACCGAGATGCGTCCAGAAGACCAAACCACCTACTACGACATGATGGAGCGAAGCATACGCAAGCTTGATAAATTCATCAATGATTTAATCCATTTCTCCAGGAACACGCGCCTTGAGATTGTGTCTGAGCCGGTTGATTTTGAATCGATCATATCCGACCGTGTCGACGATCTTCGGTACATGGAAGATGCACACAAAGTGCGCCTGGAGAAATCTATTGATAAGGTGGCTTTTTGGAGTGATGAGCGCCGTATCAGTACCATCTTCAACAACCTGATATCAAACGCGGTGAAGTACCATAATCCAGTAGCGATCGATCCTTGGGTGAAGCTGTCTATCGAAGTGGATGAGCAGCGTGCCTTGATCGTGATACAAGACAATGGTATTGGTATCGAAGAGCATCATTTGGATTACATCTTCAATATGTTTTACCGCGCCACCGAGTTGTCGAAGGGGTCTGGACTTGGTCTTTACATCGTTAAGGAAATCGTTTCCAAACTCAGTGGTTCTATTATAGTAAACTCGAAAACGGGTGAAGGCACAACGATAAAAATTATTTTACCAAACCAAGCACCACCACAAGTTGCGCAGCCTGTTTTAAAGGATCGTGCACCCTTGGCCTTTTCCGCTTGAGTCCTATAATTTTCCGTTCTTTGTGCGATGCTTGATTTTCTTAACGAGAAGCACGACAAATTCAACAATCTCTCTTTTATCGAGCTTGATCCGATCAGTGTTCCACATCGTTTCAGCAAGCAAGAGGATCGCGAGATAGCGGGTTTCTTTGCCGCTGTTATGGCATGGGGGCAGCGCAAGACGGTTTTAAACAATGCCAACCGCTTGATGCACTGGATGGATGAAGAGCCGCATAACTTCCTGATGAATCACAGCAAGGCAGATCTGAAGCCCTTTGGGAAGTTCGTTCACCGCACATTCAATGGCGAGGATTGCCTTTATTTTATGCGTTCACTACGCAATATCTACGAGGTGCATGGTGGCTTATCGGGTGCTTTCCAGCAGGTCATAAAGCCGGAGGATGAGCATGTGGGGAATGCCTTGGTGGCTTTTCGCACGGTATTTTTTGAATTGCCTCACGCGCAACGAACAGAGAAGCATGTTTCATCACCGTTAAGCAATTCGGCTTGCAAACGTCTGACTATGTTTTTGCGCTGGATGGTGCGCTCCGATAAGCGCGGTGTTGATTTTGGAATTTGGAAAGGCATTCAGCCAAGCCAATTGATATGCCCGCTCGATGTGCATTCGGGGCGTGTAGCGCGTCGCATGGGGCTTTTAGAGCGCCCTCAGGACGATTGGAAAGCGGCCTTGGAACTTACCGCTAAATTACGCGAATACGCGCCTGACGATCCTGTTAAATACGATTTTGCCTTGTTCGGCTTGGGCGTGCAGGAAAAATTTTAGGGCAATTGCTTTGCTTCCAGCTTAAGCTGTGTCATAAGCTTAGCCACTTTTACCGCGTCGCCTTTGATGGTGTGTTTTGCTTTTTCGTAAAAGGGTTCGCGTAGCACCAGGTGTGCTTGAATCATCTCCATCAGATCCACATCTTGAACACTCTTGATAAGCGGGCGTTGAGCTTTGGCTTGGGTGAGGCGATGAAAGATTGCAC
Source organism: Bacteroidota bacterium (assembly GCA_947448795.1). Classification (GTDB taxonomy): domain Bacteria; phylum Bacteroidota; class Bacteroidia; order AKYH767-A; family JAHEYN01; genus CANFOZ01. The sequence continues at coordinate 19,058 of CANFOZ010000023.1, read as the reverse complement.
CCGGGCTCACTTTGAGGTAAACCGTGATGCCGTTCTGATTCATCCAGTCCATATTGTCTTCGTAACAAGCGGCACCTCCGCCAGTTGCAATCACCACATTAAACATGCGTTTTGTTTCACGCAGCAGGCGCTGCTCCACCACTCTGAAACGATCCTCGCCCTTTTCTTCGAAAACTTTTTCGATGGTTTTGCGCGTGTCTTTTTCAATCATCTCGTCAATATCAATGAGGCGAAAGCCGATTTTCTTGGCTAACTCTTTACCCAAGGTTGACTTTCCGCTGCCCATGTAGCCTACAAGATAGATTCTCATTGCGTGTGGATTTTATTTATTATGGTGGTTTAATGGACTGTCTTTTTCACGCTTCATCTTGTTAAAGATTTGTGTGTCAATAAAGGCTGGCATAAATTTACGAACCCAAACGGCGAGCTTCCCTTCGGTGGTGAGCACCAAGTCGCGCTTGCGTGATAACACTGCCGATGCGATGTGTTTCGCCACCTCTTCGGCGCTCATCATTTTCTGTTCATCGCGCGGCGACTCGCCTTGCTGAGTGCCATCGTGCGACAGCGCGGTGTTGCGGATGTTGCTTGCCGTGAAGCCCGGGCAAACCACAAGCACATGCAGCCCGTCGTGAAGGTGTTCGGTGCGAATAGTTTCGAGAAAGCCTTCCATAGCAAACTTGGATGCTGAATACCCCGTGCGTGCAGGTAAGCCCATCTTTCCTGCGATAGAGGAAATACCGACTACACTGCCTTTGTTGCGCAGCAGCTCGGGCATGGCGTATTTAGTGCAATAGACGGTGCCCCAGAAATTGATATCCATGAGCTTGCGGAGCACATCTAAGTGCGTGTCTTTAAAAACGGATCGCATGGAGATCCCCGCATTGTTGATCAGTATGTCGATGCGGCCGAAATGCTGTAGTGTTTGTTCGATGAGGTGCTTGCAGTCTGCTTCGCTACTCACATCACCCGGAATGGCAAGCATGCCGGGTTTAGCTGCTGCTTGCAGCTTCGCGGCATCGCGACCGGAGATTACCACCTTTGCGCCTTGTCTTTGGAATTCCAAAGCACAGGCAAGTCCAATGCCCGAAGATCCCCCAGTGATGATGACTACTTTGTCTTTCATGGCCCCTTCGTTAATTCTTTAAAACCTTAAGTAAAAAATCATTAGTTGAAGTTACGATGTGAAGATAATATATTCCAGAGGATATACTTCCAATATCAGCGCCTTCAGGCACTAGCAGCTGATTGAAGCTGTCGGCTTGGAGGCTTTTTGTGTAACGAACAACGGTTCTGCCTAAAATATCCATGAGGGTTAACGTAATGGTTTGCTCTGTTAGGGAGTAGAAATTTACACCAACGGATTCTCGAAAGGGATTTCCATAAAGCCCGAGTATGCGACTGGAAGTGAAGTTTGTCTGTGTCTTATCGCGCAAATAGTAAAGTGCTTTTGCAAAGTTTGGGATGCCGTTGCCTAGTGAAAAATCGGGACTGTCGGCTTGTGTGGCGCTGCTTTCAATGGCTTGCTTGATTTGCAAATTGCTTGCATTGGGTGCTGCTTGCCACAGGCATGCTGCCATTCCAGAAAGGACAGGGCAAGCGAAGGATGTGCCGTTGCCGGAGAAGATATTTCCATACGGATCGGCGAGCCAGGTGCCTTTGCCTTGCGTTGCTACATTGGGTTTGATGGCTCCGCTAGAGCTTGGGCCGAAGGAGCTGAAGTTTGCTTTGATGCCCACCGAGTCTACCGCGCCAATAGCCATAACATGGTCGCCGTCGGCTGGTGCGATGATGTAATGCCAGCTGCCGCTGCCTTCGTTGCCTGCGCTGTTAATAACGAGCATCCCACGCGCAAATGCGGCTTCGGCGCCTTGCGTAACAACGGTGGTATGACCATCAAGGTCGGCATAGGTGTGACTTGGTCCAGAGCCGTCGAATATAGAGTAGCCAAGGGAAGAGGAAATAATGTCGGCGCCAGCGCTATCCGCATATTCAGCAGCCGATACCCAATTGTATTCTTCGATAAGATGCTCTGAGGCATTGTCTTCGGAACGAAGCAGGTAAAAACTTGCTTCCGGCGCGGTGCCTATAAGTTGGCCCGGCAGGTTGCAGGCTATACTCGACAACACGCAGCAGCCATGTTGGTCGTCGGAATAAACTTCGTCATCACCAACAACAAAATCGTGCGTGGCGAGGATTTGTCCTCTGTTGCGAATACTATCGAATGCATGGATCTGGTCGGCATTTTTAAACCCGGCATCCAACACCGCAATTTGCATGCCCTTGCCTCGAAAGCCTTTCTGATGAAGGGAGTCGCCATTCAGCATGTGAATCTGATTGTAGCCGTATCCGTAATCTGTGGCTTGTACTGAACTAGCGTCAGCAAGGCGTAAAACGGGAATATCAAGTTTGTTGGAAGGGAGGGTAGTCGAGCTTTGATGCGAAAGGCGCTTGACTTCTGTGTTACCCGACACGAAGGGGAGCAGCATGATGGCTTGCAGGGTGCTTGCTATCTGATTGGTGTCGGCGATGCGAATCGTGATGCCGTTCATCCACTTGCTTCGGTTGAGCAGCTCAACGCCGGTGTTTTTTAGCTGTTGAATATAGGCGGGATCAACTGGCAAATCTTGCTCGTTGATGGCGATATGCTGGCGTTCGCGTCGTGCAATTGATCGTTGTGAAAGGTAGTCCTGTGGCTGGTTTAAACTAAAAGGGGTGTTGATTTTGTCTGCGAAGCGAATGAAATAGTTTTGAATAGGCTGTGCCTGCGTTGTGCTGCACATCAGCATGCTGCAAATACCAACAAGGGCTATATATGTAATCGATTTCAGTGCTGTTGGCATGGAGCTGCGGTATTAATTTCCGAAGTCTTTCAAGGTCATGGTGAAGGAGGTGCCGCTCGTATCTTGGCCCTGCACATTGAGCACCGTTTGGGTTTTATAAACCAAACCAACATGTTTTGCATACACTTCCTTTCCACGCTGTGTATTAATCACCGGATCGTTAAGCCCTGATTGATCCACAGTCAAGGTGGAATCAAACGCGGAAGCTAAGCTAGAGGCTTTGTTTACATCAGTGTAGGTGAAGGTCCATGCATCTTGTGCATTGAAGCTGTTGCCATTCCATTTTTTGCCGCTAATAGGCGGAAAAATTAGTTTTAGATAGGTTTGATTGTCTTCCAGCAGCTGCAGGTTTTGTGCGGTGCGTGTGGCTGTGATTAGGTAGCCGGCATCCCATGGCAATTGGTCGTATGGTGTGCTTGCGTCAAACTTTTTGCGATATCGAATAGCGGTTATCGATGCTCTGCCTTCTAAATCATCGAAGTGGTCTTGCACCACTTCTTTCATTTGAAATTTTTGCTCCACCCTAAGGCCTGCTATGTAATACACAGAATCAACTTCATACATCACCCAGTGTCCAATTTCGGTAGGGTAGTAGGCATAGCCTAAATCGGCTGCTGGCGCTAGTTCTTCTTTCTTACAAGAAACTTGAAGCAGCAGCAATAAGGCAAACCAAACGAGAGGCTGTTTCATGCGCTAATCAGGATTTGAAAAGTGGAATGCGGCTAACGCTTTGCGTTTCTTTTAGGTCCGTGAACGTTTCTTTGGCTATAAAGCCACCTCCGATAAGATCCTCTCCTTCATAGAAAACGGCAGATTGCCCTGGTGCCACGGCCGATACGGTGTCGAAGAAGGTGACGCGTGTTTTGTCGCCTTCAGGTGTAAGCCGTGACAAGGTGCCTTCGTGCTTGTATCGGATCTTGGTGGTAATCTCTAGGTCGCTTGGCAAAGCACTGTATTTCTGCAGATTCAAGTTGCGCACAAGCATCTCTGTTTTATTTAAATCCTCAAGTGTGCCTAGAATAACGGTATTGGTATCGGGTTTTATCTCCACTACATAAAGGGGTTCACCGATAGCTATCTCGAGTCCTTTGCGCTGCCCAATCGTGTAGAAGGGATAGCCACGGTGTTCGCCAAGATATTTTCCATCGCGGCTCACAAAACGACCGCCAACCAACTGTTTGTCGAGGTCAGGTATGCGATTGCGAAGAAAAGAACGGTAGTCGTTATCGGGCACAAAACAAATCTCGTACGATTCGGGCTTGGTGGTCAGCTCTTTGAATCCCATCTCGATTGCCATCGCGCGAATATCGGGCTTCGTGAAGCCGCCTATCGGAAAGCGGGTGCGTTGAAGACACTCTTGCTTGAGACCCCAAAGCACATAGCTTTGGTCTTTGGCCTCATCGTGTCCCTTAGAAACAAAGAAGCGATCTTCTCGCTGATTGATTTTAGCGTAATGGCCTGTTGCGATGAATTCGCAATCGAGCATGTCGGCGCGTTTTAAGAGCGCCTCCCATTTAATATGGGTATTGCACAGAACGCACGGGTTAGGAGTTCTGCCGGCCAGGTACTCGTCTACGAAATTGTCGATTACAAAGTCGCCAAATTCAGCACGAATATCAAGAATAAGGTGCGGAAAGCCTTTGTTGACGGCAATTGCGCGCGCATCGTTGATGGAGTCGAGGGAGCAACATCCTGTTTCTTTTTTGGCTCCGCCACTGCTGGCGTAATCCCAGGTCTTCATGGTGATACCAATCACCTCATAACCTTCTTCATGCAACATGACTGCGGCCACCGAGCTGTCGATGCCGCCACTCATGGCTACCAATATTTTTCCGTGCTTGCTCAAGGGGCTGTTTTGAGCTACAAAGATAACTTATTTTTTCTGTTCTTCGGTGCGTAAAAGCACGCCCTTGCTATAAAATTCAAGGTATTCGATACTGCCTGCGTCGGTGTAGTGACTCCACGTAGAGTCGCGCAATCCGTTTCGATAGATGCCTTCCTGAGCAACTTTTCCATTCTCGTGATAGAATCGGCTCAATCCATCGAAATCTCCGCCTTTGAGCTGGGTCTCCATTTTAACCTTGCCATCGGGGTAGTAGTTTTTGATCGGACCTTCTTTTTTGCCTGCTTTGTATTGCGTTGTCTCCAAGGGAATGCCGTTATCGTAAAACGATTTCCAGGGTCCTTCCTCTTTATCCAAAATATATTTTCCTGTGGAGGATAGCGTGCCGTTTTCATAATAAAATGTCCACATGCTATCTTTCTTTTCATCCAAGTAAAACCCTTTGGATTTCAAGCTATCCGATTCATAAAAGCCTTCGAAAACGCAGCGCTTGCCAGTATCAAAGAAGTTGTACTTTCCCATCACACGACCGTTTTCGTAATAATACACGAACAGTCCAGTTTTTACATCGTCCTTAAAAGTTCCGGTGAAATACAATTTATCGCTTTTGTAGTATTTCTTCCAGACGCCTTGCTTTTTACCCTTTGCATCGATGCGGTTGATGGTGTCGCCTTTGAATATTTTGAAGGTTTGACTGAACCCAACGGCAGGAAGCGCAATGAAAAGGCAAAGCAGAATGCGATAAAATGTTGTTTTAATCATGCTTAAAGGGTGTTTTGGAAGTCAATAATTTCCTTCGCTAAATGGGCCCAGGAATGGGCGTCTTTTAATTGTTTGATCGCTGCTTTGAAGTGCTCGATCATCGATGCATCGAAATAGTGTTTGATTGCCTCTGCGATAAGTTGAGCATCTGGTCTATCAACAATCAAGCCTGTTTGTTGATGAAGGATGTATTCTTTCAGGCCGCCTACATCGGTTGCAATAACAGGCAGTTCGAAGTGGTAGGCGATGGATGTGATTCCGCTCTGAGTAGCCGTTTTGTAGGGCAGCACACACACATCTGCGGCTGAAAAAAACAAAGGCACTTCGTCGTCGCTAATATAACGGGTATGGAGATGAACGCGCTTCGTTAAACCAAGTCGTTCAATCTGTTCGTGGTAGCTTGTGAAGTCGCCGTATACTTCGCCTGCTATGATGAGTTCGTAGGAAGCGTCAAGTTGCTGAAGGGCGTTGATTAATAGGTCCAAGCCTTTGTAGTCGCGAATAAAACCAAAGAAGAGCAGCATCTTCTTGTCTTGTGGTAAATGCAGTTTTGTTCTTGCTTCTTTGCGTTCTGCTGCCTTTCCAAAATGGTCATAAAGGGGATGCGGATGATACAGGTATCGTGCTGTCGGGTGCAGACTGAGCAGGTCTTTTTTTACGGCTTCGCTCATGACCACAAAACCGTGATTTTGTCGAAGAAAGAAGCGTGTAAGCGCCATATCTCCCGGTCGTTTTTCATGGGGAATAACGTTGTCTAGAATGGAGACAATGCGACTCTTGTTTTTCAATTGTTTGAATACGCTTCCTAAGGATGGTGCAAAGTAGGGCATCCAAAACTTGGTCAGCACAAGATCTGGACCAAAGGTTTTTATTTTTTTTGCTGTCGTGTAATAGGTCAGCGGATTGATGGTGTCTAAAACAGCATCCGCCGGAATAGGATCTGCGTGGTCTTCGGGAGTCACGTATTGCGACTTGCCTGGAAATAAGATGGCGGGATATTGTCTCGAAAAGGTGTAGGCCTTTGTTTGATGCTCCTTCTCTAATTCTCGGTAGAGTGCAGCGTTGAACTGAGCGATGCCACCGCGCAGTGGATAAAAAGTAGATAGGTAGGCTATCTTCATGCCTTGGATGGAGCGTGTGCTTCGATAGCTTGGTAAACGCTTTTGGGATCGAGGTGATTCATGCAGCGATCGGTGCGAGAACAGGTATTGCCAAAGTAGCAATCGCAGCCGGTTGCTGGTTGCACGATAGCGCCGCGTCCATAGAGATGAAACTCATTGGGGTTGAAAATATTGTTGAATAAAATCAAAGGTTTTTGCAAGCCTACAGCAATGTGCATCATCATCGACACAGCCGATACCACCAGGTCGCATCGACTCGTAAGTGCGATGAATTCTTCTAAGGAGAAGGTGCCTGGATAGTATGCTCCGCTAAGCGTGCTCATGCGCTGGTTTTGGGCATCTTCATCTTTTCCGCCAAGGAGCACGGGGTAGTAGCCGCCTTGTTCCAAATCCTTGATGAGTTGTAACCAATAATCTTCTCTCCAAAGGCGCGTCAGCCAACGCTTTCCGCAGCCGGTGTTAAGTCCTACAATAATTTTTCCATTGGCTTTTGCGTCGAGTGATTTCCACTTCTCGGAAAAGTCAGGGTCGATATCGAGCAGGTATTCTTCGCCTTGGAATTTCATTCCGCAGATTTCGAAGATTTCTTCTAGATAACTTTTGGTATTGCTTTGCGAGATGTTGTCGAAGAGGCCAGTGATGAGTTTATGCTTGGCTTCTGGGTTGGCGATGTCCAGTTGGTTGTTTTTCCAAATGAAGCCCAATTTTTTTTCTGCTTGAACATCCGCTAAAAGAGCACAGGCTTCAAGCTCTTTGTCGAGGTTGATAGCGATGTCAAAAGCACGGTGTTGTAAACCATAAACCGAAACGAAATCAAAAGGGAGGATTTCGTCTATCTTTTTCTTTGGTAAAATAGCAGGTGATAACGTAATCCAAGTGATGTGACAACCAGGATATTCGTTTCTGAAACGCGTCACCAATGGCGTTGTTCGGATAACATCACCCAAAGCACCTAATTTGATGATGAGGATTTTTTTTGTGATGGGGGAGTAGGAATCACAGGTAGGGCAAACCTTGCCTTCTTTCTTATTCGGTGTGCAAGGAATGCCTCCCTTGAAATACCGACAGTCGAATTTTACCTCATTCAATTCCATAACTATTCGGATATATTTGATTTTTCGGCCACGTGGTAGTTGTTTCGATCAGGTGAAACGCGCGAGATCAATTCGCCCAAGAAGCCACCGACAAACAATTGTGTGCCGATAACCATGGCAAGTAAACCAAAATAAAACAGGGGACGCTCGGTCATGCGAAACACTTGGTTAAAGATCTTTTCGTACATCAAGTATGCGGCAATTACAAAACCAACCATAAAGAAGATGGAACCGAGCAATCCGAAGAGGTGCATCGGCTTCTTGCCGAACTTCGAAGAGAAGGAGATGCTGAGCAAATCCAAGAATCCATTCACGAAGCGCTCTAAGCCAAACTTGGTGGTTCCATATTTGCGTTCGCGATGTTCCACTATTTTCTCGCCTATGCGGTTGAAACCAGCCCAGCTAGCAATAACGGGAATATAGCGATGCATCTCGCCGTACACTTCGATGCTTTTCACCACCTCGCTACGATAGGCTTTTAAGCCGCAGTTGAAGTCGTGTAGGTTTTTTACTTTCGACATGCGACGCGTGGTCCAATTGAAAAATTTACTTGGGAGTGTCTTGGAGATTGGGTCGTAGCGTTTTCTCTTCCAGCCAGAAACAAGATCGTACCCTTCTTCAGTAATCATACTATAAAGTCCAGGTATCTCGTCGGGACTGTCTTGTAAATCAGCATCCATGGTGATGACTACTTTGCCTTTACAAGCGCTGAAGCCAATACTCAGTGCCGCCGATTTGCCATAGTTACGACGCATGCGAATGCCACGCATGGAACTGTTTGCACGACCTAATTCTTGAATCACCGACCAGGATTTATCAGTGCTGCCATCGTCGATAAAGAGCACTTCATAGGTGTAGCCATGGGCAGTCATCACCCGTTCAATCCAAGAGGCGAGCTCAGGAAGGGACTCGTCTTCATTCAGCAAGGGAACGATAACGGAAATAGCAGGATGCGAGTTTTGACTCAAGGAATTCGTTTTTAGTTGGATTCGTTAGAGGTAGACTGGTTGTCGTCAAAGAAAGGACGCTTTCGGCGGAGGATAAGAGACACGATTAGTGCAGCGAAGAGACCTCCCAAGATGCCATTCATGAATACCGATTGTGCTATATCCACCATGGTAATCTTTTCAATCTGTTGCACAACCTCACCCATCTTAGATTGCATGGCTTCGCTCTGGAACATTTTCGATGCTTCGTCTAACGCTTTTAAACTCTCTTTTTTATATACATCAAGAATGGATGCATCTACCAACATGCCGAAAATATAAACCATGAGCGCATAAAGAATAGAAGAACATGTCGAAATAGAGAAACCGATACCGACACCTCTTCCAAAAGTCATGTATGACTCGGAGTCTTGATCGCGGTGAAAACGGGTGCCTAAAACGATAAAAAGTATGGCAAGGATATAACCCAGGGACGACCAATTGCCCAAGGGGCTCACATGCATAAAGTAGAGCAACAAGAACAAGACGAACTTAGAAAGCCCGCTATATGCCCCAAATTGCATTGAAGTGCGTGTGAATGCGCTGTTATTCATGTCCGTTTTTGTGCAAAGTTAGAAAAAGGATCGCATCCCCAAAGAACTGCTCTTTCTGTGTGTTTTATCAATGTTTTGAGTAATCTTGCAGGAATATGTCAATGCAATACCTGCGCAAATGCCTTCTTTTGTTTTACCAAAGCCAATGGCTAATAGCGTTTGCGGCTGCTGGCCTTGTTTATACTGCGCCGATTGCTTGGGGCGAACATGCAATTTTTAGCCCGCTGGTTGGATTGGTTTTCTTTGCTACCTATCTGGAATATAAACTTAGTCGTTTAGTGCTTTTCTGGTCACACTTTTCGGTAATCACAAAGAAGCCAAAAATAAAGGGCTCGGACTTGGCCTTCCTTTTTTTATACCTGCTTTGTTTTTGCGCAACGTTGTTTTTTTTGAATGCGGTCTCTACAAGCGTAAGGTATGTTTTTCTCGTGTCAGCAGGTTTGACACTGCTCTATTCGGTTTCTTTCACTGCAGGTTCTCTGCAATTGAAAGGCCTACGCAGGTTTGGGTTTATAAAGCTGATGTTGATCGGTGTCGTTTGGTCAATTGTAAGCATCCTTCTGCCTGCTATGCAAAGCGGCATGGATGGCATGCAGCTAAAAATAGTCGTGCTATGCATACAGCGCTGTTGCTTTATTATCGCAATCACCTTGCCCTTTGATGTTCGCGATGCATTGCAGGACCGCATTGCAGGAGTTAATTCACTGCCGATACGATGGGGTAATGGGATGGCTAGGCGCTTGTCTGCAGTGCTGCTGGGTGTTTATGTAGTGCTTGCTTTTATGCATTTGTTTAATGGCGCATTTCTGCTTTTTGCATCCGATATCGTAGTCGCTGCAGCTGCTGCATACCTCATTTTTAGTCCTGCTTTCAAGCGAGATTCGGAGTGGTATTATCTATACTTGGATGCTACACTACTCCTGTTATCCCTATGTTTGTTTTTTGCAAACTGCGTGTTGCGCAACGTCTACATTCCTTGAAAATTCATTTTTGAAGCGTACCTTTGCACCGCAAATTCCAAAAATATAAAGTTCGGGGTGTAGCGTAGCCTGGTATCGCGCCAACATGGGGTGTTGGAGGTAGTGGGGGCAAATCCCGTTATCCCTGCTCAATGTCGAAGGATTTAAAGATGTATCTCGTCTGATACTAACACGGCTGTAAATTATGAATTTTCGACACAAATCAACAATCAGCGACTTTGTTTTTATCTGTTCGCTGGTAATGTTTTTTCTTTTCCCCTTTAAGCAACTAGTTGCTCAGGAAAAATACACCATCAGTGGTTATGTTAAGGAAGCCGCCACGGGCGAATACCTGATGGGAGCCAATGTTTATCTGAAGGAAAATCTGAAAGGAACCAGCTCCAATCAATACGGCTTCTATTCAATAACAGTGGAGAAAGGAACCTATACACTGATGATCTCCTACCTCGGTTTTATTGACAAAGCAATTCCTGTCACACTCGACAAAGACACGCGTATCAATACAAATCTTGAAAGTAAGTCGATATTGTCTAAAGAGGTTGTCATCGAAGGCGAGCGTAAAGATCAAAACGTGCAGAGTACGCAGATGTCGATGAACGAGATACCCATGGAAACCATCAAGAAATTGCCTGCCTTTATGGGTGAGGTGGATATTCTTAAAACCATTCAACTTTTGCCCGGTGTGCAGTCGGCAGGGGAAGGTAACTCCGGCTTCTATGTGCGCGGTGGTGGTCCTGATCAAAACCTTATCTTACTCGATGAAGCAACCGTGTATAACGCGTCGCATCTCTTTGGTTTCTTCTCGGTGTTCAACTCCGATGTTATTAAAAACCTAGAGCTCTATAAAGGCGGTATGCCAGCCCAATACGGTGGTCGCCTTTCGTCTGTCATCGATATTAATATGAAGGAAGGCAATAGCAAGTCGTATCATGCCGAAGGCGGAATAGGACTCATTGCCTCTCGTCTTACATTGCAAGGGCCTATCAAAAGCGATACAGGGTCGTTTATCGTTTCTGCGCGCAGAACCTACATCGACTTTCTTATAAAGCCGCTTGTTAAATCTACTTCTCGACTTGCTGGCTCTGGCTATTATTTTTACGATCTGAATACCAAAGTGAATTACCGACTATCCGATAAAGACCGGGTTTTTCTGAGTGGCTATTTCGGTCGTGATGTTTTTACCTACAAAAATTCCGAGTCGGCGTTTTCGGCGAATATTCCATGGGGAAATGCGACGGGTTCTTTGCGCTGGAATCACCTTTTCAACGATAAACTATTTGTAAATTCATCGCTGATTTTTAGCGACTATAAATTTGAGCTTGGATTAGGGCAGGATAATTTTGATTTCAAATTATTCTCGGGTATTCGCGATTGGAATGGCAAAGTCGACTTCAGCTATTTTCCGCACGTGCGACATACTGTTAAATTTGGTTTGAATTATGTGTATCACACCTTCACGCCAACCAGTGCTTCTGCAGAATCAGGCGGAGTTGTTTTTGATTTAGGGAAAGTTGTTAAACTGCATGCACACGACGCGGCGCTTTATATTACGGATGATTACGAAGTGAATGACTGGCTCTCTATTAATGCCGGCATTCGCTATTCCGGCTATGCCTTCGTTGGTCCTTTTGATCGGTATATAAAAGACCGTAACGACAGGGTGGTGGATACTACCAGTTACACGTCATCCGATATCATAAAAACCTATACAGGACCTGAACCTCGTCTCGGTATGAAATTCGCAATTAACAAGGCAACGTCGATCAAAGCCTCGTTCACTCAGAATTATCAATACACGCATCTAGCATCCTTGGCTTCAGTTTCTCTGCCAACCGACACCTGGTTCCCGAGCACCGACAAAGTTAAACCTGAGTTGGGAAGGCAATATGCGATCGGTTTATTTAAGAATTTCAAAGACAACAAAATAGAAACTTCCTTCGAAGCATATTACAAGACAATGCATAATCTCATCGACTACAAAGACGGTTTTGCACCTGGCGATAATGTGAAGGAGAATCCGGATAATAACTTTGTATTTGGCAAAGGAGAATCCTATGGTGGTGAGCTTTTTGTAAATAAAAAATATGGCAAATTAACCGGTTGGATTGGCTATACATTATCTTGGACAACTCGTCAGTTCGAGGATCTTAATTATGGTAAAAAGTTTTATGCGCGCTACGACCGTCGCCACGATGTGTCGTTCATCTCTTCATACGAACTGAATCCGCGTTGGACTTTCTCTTTCGTTTGGGTGTATGGGTCGGGCAATGCTATTACTATTCCCGTTCGCCGTTATGTAATAGACGGGCAAGTGGTATCTGAATACGGCGACCGCAACGGGTACCGAATGCCGCCTTATCACCGTGCCGATATTTCAGCCACGCTGAACGGAAAAAACAAAGGCAAGGTGCAATCCAGTTGGACTTTTGCGATATACAATGTCTACAATCGCAAAAACCCTTATTTCATCTATTTTCAGAACAAGGGCGATTTCGCTCAAGGTACTTTAGAAGTGCAAGCCAAACAGGTTTCGCTATTCCCAATATTGCCATCAATCACATGGAATTTTAAATTTTAAGTCATGCTGAAAAAAGGCCTCTTTTTGATTTTTATTTTCTCCTTGATACTTGGTGCATGCGAGAAAAACATTACCGTTAAACTACCCGACAGCAGCGCTAAGCTAGTGGTGGAGGGCTATATCGAGCCAGGCTTGCCGCCTTTCATCACACTGACTAAAAGTGCGGCCTATTTTGATAAAACAGATTTAGCGGCTTTCCAAAATTCATTCGTGCACGGTGCCAATATCGAAATTTCGGAAGGTGGCAATAGCTATACTTTAAACGAGTTTTGCTCAAGCGATTTCAGTGATCAAGAGTTGATGCTGCTGGCTGATGCTGTCGGCATACCTTTCGAAGTGCTGCGTAGTGTGAACTACTGCGTCTATACTTCGTTTCCTCCAGTAATAACGGGCGTTCCAGGTAAAACGTACGGCTTGAGAATTGTTTCCGATGGCAAAACGTATACTTCCGAAACGCAGATTCCGGTATTAGTTCCTTTGGATTCGGTTTGGTTTAAAGTAGAAAAAGATCAGGTTGCTCGTGGCCTTGGTTTTACGTGGGCTCATCTCACTGACCCTGATACACTAGGCAATGCCTACAATTGGCAAGTGAAGCGTCTCGGTAAAGATCCGGATTTTGCTACGCCACGCGGAGGATCTTCGGATGATCGTTTTTATAACGGAAGCAGTTTTGATTTTGCTTACGACCGTCCTTTCAGCGCTCGTGATCGCGAAAATGGCGATAGCTCCGGTTACTTCCGAATTGGTGACACCATCGTTGTGAAGTCCTCTACCATCGATCACGGGCATTATCTTTTTAGGAAAAGCTACGAGGATTTTCTTTCTTCACAGGGCAATCCCTTTGCATCACCATCCTCTATTAAAACAAACATCGTTGGTGGTGCACTTGGCTTCTGGGGCGGCTTTGGAGTTACGTACGATACGATTTACGCCAAATAAAAAAGGCGCCTTTGCAGACGCCTTTCTATCGCTTTGTATTTTAAATTAATACAGCGGGAAGTCCTTCATAAAGGTGTTTACCTTTTTCTTTACTTCCAAAAGATGTGCTTCGTTTTCAATGTTCATCAAGGCTTCGTCGAGTAATTCAACAACTTGTACAACATCCTTTTCTTTCAAACCACGCGTCGTAACAGCAGGTGTTCCAACGCGAATGCCCGAGGTTACAAAGGGAGATTTGTCGTCGAAAGGCACCATGTTTTTGTTGAGTGTGATGTCGGCTTTTACAAGCGCGTTCTCGGCTGCTTTTCCACTGATGTTTTTAGATCGAAGATCAATAAGCATGCTGTGGTTGTCGGTGCCGCCTGAAATGACTTTGTAGCCTTTGTCCATAAAGGCTTTTGCCATTGCTGATGCGTTGCTCATAACTTGCTTGCAATACGCTTTGTATTCGTCGGTTAATGCTTCTCCGAATGCAACCGCTTTTGCAGCGATGACATGCTCTAAAGGACCACCCTGAGTGCCTGGAAAAACAGCTGCGTCAAGAATAGAGGACATCATACGTATCTCGCCTTTTGGTGTTTTTAATCCAAATGGGTTTGGAAAATCGTGCCCCATCATGATCAAACCTCCACGCGGACCACGCAGTGTTTTGTGCGTCGTTGTTGTAACAATATGGCAGTGTGGCAGTGGATTAGTAAGCAAGCCTGCTGCTATCAGGCCTGCAGGATGCGCGATATCGGCTAGCAGCAAAGCGCCAACCGAGTCAGCAATTTCGCGCATGCGTTTAAAATCCCAATCGCGCGAGTAGGAGGAAGCGCCTGCAATGATGAGCTTAGGTTGCTCAGCTGTTGCGATTGCCTGCATCTTATCGTAATTGAGGCGACCTGTTTCTTCATCTACTCCGTAAAATACAGGATTGTATAATTTACCAGAGAAATTTACCGGCGAACCATGGGTTAAATGGCCACCGTGCGAAAGATCGAATCCAAGTATTTTGTCGCCTGGCTTTAACACAGCGAGCATAACCGCTGCATTGGCTTGCGCGCCCGAGTGCGGCTGAACATTTGCCCACACTGCACCAAACAATTCTTTCACACGATCAATAGCAAGTTGTTCCACTTTATCTACTACTTCGCAACCGCCATAATAGCGTTTGCCGGGCAGGCCTTCAGCATATTTGTTTGTCAAGCAGGAGCCCATGGCATCCATCACTTGCTGACTTACGAAGTTTTCTGAAGCGATAAGTTCGATGCCGTGTTGTTGGCGTTCGAGTTCCTCTTGGATGAGGTTGAAAATGGCAGTGTCTTTTTTCATGGTTTTGTATTATGAACTAAAGTCAATTTCTGTGTTGTCGCCAATGTTTAAGCTCTGACTAAGTCCTTTCAAAGACGCGTCATTGCCGATTACCGATTGATGTAAAACGGCATTCTCGAGCTGCGAGTAGGAGCCAATGATGCAGTCGCCCAGTATGGATGATGTGATGATCGTGTTTTCTCCAATCGACACATTTGGTCCAATGATAGAATTGGTAATCTTGCAATTAGCGGCTATTCGAACGGGCTGAATTACGATGTTGTTAGACGCTGGATTAGCATGCTCGCAAAAGGGTTCTGGTGGATAACGCTTCAAAAGAATGGCATTGGTTTCCAAGAGGTTTTCTTTGCTGCCGCAATCATACCAATTCTCAACCGGGAAGGTTCCCATTTTAACTCCTTGGTCGATCATGCGCATTAGCGCATCTGTCAAATGAAAATCATTTTGGGTGCGCAGGTTATTGCTGATAAGGTAGTCGATCGATTCCATCAACATCGTCGCTTCCTTGATCAAATAAATACCCACTAAGGCCAAGTTGGATGTAGGAACAAGCGGTTTCTCAGAAAGATGTTGAATAAATCCATCGGTATTCAATTCGGCTACACCGAAATGCCGCGGGTCATCCACGCGCTTTAAACCAAGTGAGGATATAGGTAAATTTAATATGTCTTTTAAGTTCACATCGAAGATGGTATCACCGAGAACAATCAGTAAATCATCTTGGTCCGTTACCTCCATCCTTGCCGACCATACCGCATGAGCAATCCCTTCTCTTGGCTCCTGAACAATAAAACGGGTATTTAAGTCCGGATATTTTTCGGTGATATAGGATTCTACCTTGTCGCCAAGATACCCAATGATGAAAATAAAATCATGTATACCCGCCTCCATCAAATTTTCGATGATGTGCGAGAGTATAGGTTTGCCAGCTACGGGCACCAAAGCTTTGGGCTGTGTATGCGTATGCGGGCGCAGTCTGCTTCCAATGCCCGCTACAGGGATAATTACTTTGAAATTCTTTTTTGTCATTTTCAACCGCAAATGTACCTATTATTTTTTTTCTTGTGGCATCCTGCTATACAGTTGAATGGCTGCGAAAACGAGCATGATCAATATGGGCGACTGCACCAAGCCTGCGATGTCGCGGGCTATGCGGTAAGCGCTTTCCGTTTGCCCTATAAGTAGGCCTACTAAAGAGATGAGCAACGAGGTCGTAAACAAGCCAGCATATAAATACGTGCATAATTTGTAAAGCGTTTTCTCTGGCCGCACTAAGCGTATCATCAGTAAACAAAAGCTGTAATAAAGCAAAGAGAAAAACAAGGTCAGTGCCCATTTTGCAAGCAATATCCATTGACTCGAAAAGAGCTGAACCGGGTGCCTTGGTCCACTTGTGCCCAAGATGCGATTCATCGAGACAAAGACTTTGTCTCTCAGTATACCTGTTCCATAAACGAGCAGAAGGCTACCTATAGCCAGTAGAATCAACCCTAGTGTGATAGTTCGGCTTTTGTCGTTACTTTTGATCATTCAATATTTTTCAGAGTTCTAAATTCCTAATAATTCTCAAGCTTTGGAAATCAAAGGTGCGGATATTTTTTATCGTGCTGTGACGAATTGGTCGCGCATCATCGCATCGGTCGATCGGCGAGCCTTGGCGCTGATGCGCATCAGTTTGGGTAGTGTTTTGCTTTTGGATTTATTGGAAAGAGGATCGTGGATCTCGGCACATTATTCAGATGTAGGCGTATTGCCTCGCGATTTCATGCATCGAATACTTTGGGAGCCAAGCTATTTTTGCATGCATGCCTGGAGTGGTTCTCCCGTTTGGCAATATGTATTGTTTGTTGTTTCAGCAATCATCGCATTCTTGTTGTTAATTGGCGTGCGCACTCAACTGATGACAGTCTTGTCTTGGTTGCTGCTTGTTTCTTTGCATAACCGCAATCAATATTTGCTCAACGGTGGCGATCAACTCTTACGCCTTGTTTTGTTTTGGTCGATGTTTCTTCCATTAGGCAGCAGATATTCTTGGGATGCTCGAAAAATCAATACAAAAACCGATCACGACTTTGCATCGATTGCTTCACTGGCGCTTGTTATACAGCTTGTATGCATGTATGTAGGTGCTGGGCTTGCAAAAGCTGGAAATGGCGATTATTCCTTTGAGCATGTTGCCCACATGACAGATCTTGCAGGTCCATATTTTAATGCCTTTGTTCGATTATCACCGAGTCTTGCAATTGGGGTGATTATAGGTCAATTGACCTTGCCTTTTTTGTTGCTTATCCCATTTAAAAACCGTCTTTTTCGATTCTCTTTTATAGGGCTATTTGCATGTTTCCATATAGCTAATCTACTCTTCTTTAGACTAGGGGTTTTTTCTTGGGTCGGCCTACTTGCATTGCTCGGAATTTGGCCTGCTTCAGCGGCAACAAAGCCTGTTATGTCGGAGCCAAGTCGCTATCGTAAAGTGGCTTTACTAATGCTGTTGTTTTATATGTTGTTTCTAAACATAATATCCTTGCAACTGCTTCATGGCCCTCGGTTTATAATGCTCCCTGCCTATGCATTGCGACTCGATCAGCGCTGGAATATGTTCTCAAGCGAATCAATGCGTCAGGCTGTTGTTGTTGAATTAGAAGGAATAAACACTGCGAATCAGCAACTGCCCTTAAACGATGCGTATGCCTCTTTGCGCTGGCGGAATTACATCTATTATTGTCCTTTCATACACGAGCCCGAATTTAAAGATAACCTCGCACGGTTTATTGTTTCTGATTGGAACGAAAAGCATGCGTCTTCAGAAAAAATCAGTAAGCTACGAATCGTAGAGAACCTGTTTGAAACAAGGAGTGGCGAGCAAAGGTGCATCAAACACCTGCTCTATGAATGCTCTTTTGAATGATCGCCTTTTTCGGGCAAAGCCTTTTTAACCCAAAGCATCCAAGTGCCGAAAATAAAGGCATACATGAAAAAAGTGAAGGTATAGGTGTGGTTGAAATTCAGAGAGCCTGGCGCATGTTTCTGTATGAGGATAAGCGCACAGATACGCATCACATTTAATAAATGAATACTCAAAATGCCTGCAGGTATAAACCATAGCTTGTGAATGCCTAGGCCTGGAAAGGCAATTATAAATCCGGCAAACAATGCAAACAGTTGAACTCCGTTGCAGGGATCACCTATCCATACGCCACCTGCACCCGCAACGCCGATCATTCGTGTATCTGTAAAGACACTGTAGCCCAATCCAGCCAACACGTTCTTTGCTAAGATGATGCTGTTCTCAACAACAATACTATCTAGTTGTCCTGTTGGGTGAAGCCAGAGGTCATATACAACATACCATAAAATATAAAGACCGGTGGCGAGGATTAAAAACCTCAGCACCGGTCTTGTTTCAATTAGATTCATACGCTGCTATTGTGCCTTCTTTTTTCTTTCGTGCACTTTTTTAGCACCGTAAGCGACTCCTGCCGCCACCAATAAACTTATGCCTCCATCAATCGGGACAATGTCAGGGCAGCCAGGAGGGCAGGGCTGTGCAAAAAGCGTTGTCGCGGATAGACAGGCGAGAATAAAAAGAACGTAGTTTAATTTCATTTTGTTAATATTAATATCCGCAAAGTTAATTTATTTTCTCAATAAAAACTTCTTTGTAATCTCCTGGTCCTGCTGTTTTATATGCAGGAAATACAGCCCTTCAGTAGCACTCCCTAGCTCGACTGACAATTTGTTTTTAGAAGCTTTGTAGCCGGCGACATAAAAAACTTCTTGTCCAAGTATATTGTTTATACTAATGTCCATTGTTGCTTCATGGGTAAGATTGAAGTATAGATCAACAGAGCCTTCTTGGGATAGGATAGACACACCATTCTTTACATCAGACTCACGAATACCCGTTGGATTTTGCTCCACCATCAGGAGTTGCTGAGAGCTGCCATCGCAGCTTCCGTTACGTGCTGTTAGCGTTACGGTATAAAGGCCTGCGGCAGTGTATTGATGTGCCGCTGTTGTTCCTGTGAAGCTCGGTGATCCATCGCC
>CANFOZ010000022.1 GCA_947448795.1 Bacteroidota bacterium | reverse complement strand
TGCCGAGCAACTTAGATCCATTTACAGCAAATTTGGCCTATCAAGCGTTTTTGATAAATCCAATAGACAGTGCTGACACAACGCATTACTATTCAGAAATTAAAAATGGTGGTGTATTACAGCGAAGAAATGTCAATTCTAACGGCTCTATTGGAGAGTGCTTAGCAACCATGGCCGGCAATTACAAAGACAAGCTCTATATAGGCGCATCGCTAGGTTATCAGACACTATCGTTTACGGAAACGAGCAGCTACAAAGAGAGCGACTCAAAAGATTCCATTTCCAATTTTAACTCTCTTGTGTTTGACCAGCGACTTACAACAGAAGGTAGTGGTGTATATCTACGTTTTGGAATGCTGTTTAAACCTGTTGACTGGGTGAAGCTGGGTGGATCTATTCAAACACCTACTGTTTTTACAATGAATGACACATATAGTTCCAGCATGAAATCCGATTTGGATACTGGAGGAATACATGATTTTTCTGCGGATGGGAGCTATAAATACGAACTAACCACTCCGCTTAGAACAACGGCCAGTATTGGCTTTCTCATTGGAAAACTAGGGTGTTTTAATATCGATTATGAGAATGTGAACTATTCTGAATCTCGATTTAGTTCTGCAAACAATGCCTTTTTTGATACGAACAACGATATTAATAACACCTATCGTTCAGCTTCTACCCTTCGCATGGGTGGCGAATATCGTTGGGACAACCTAAGTTTTCGAGGAGGGTATTTTATATCTGAAAGCCCTTTTAAACAAGGAAAAGCTCAATCCGGATACGATTTTAGCAGCAATGGATTCTCTGCCGGCATAGGCATTCGGGACGATAATTATTTTTTAGATTTTGCCTTTACAAATCGATCAACAACGGAGTATTACAGAAACTATAGTTTAATAAACGAGGAGGTTGAAGGCGCTAAAACAAAGTCTAACACACAGCATTTCATGATGACGCTAGGCTATAAATTCTAGCTATGCAATGATATTTAAGGTTCGTTTTTGTTGTTATCTTGGATTGATGGCTCCCGGCACCAAAAGGCCGGGAGTTTTTATTTTTTACAAACTCGCTGTAGTCCCGCTTTGGCTTTTTGATCCAAGCTATATTGATATTCATGATTACGCATGGATAAGCATTTGTTGAAATAAAAAGCCGACTTTTCTAGATCGCCCATTTCCTCATAAACAATCCCTAATTGCAAAGCCGCATTAGCAGCAAAATAATAACTCAGATTATAGCCATTTTTTAGCGATTCTTGATAGTATGTTATGGCTTTGGATGTTTGTCCAAGACGATGGTATATGCGCGCTACTCGATAGGTCACTTCAAGTTGGTCTCGTAAAGTAGGAAAATCTGTTTGCGTCTTAGCATCAGCAAAAACAGCAATCGCTTTTTTTGCATATCCTCCATCGAAAAGTAGGCGGGCTTGCAACAGTTTGAGATTAGGCTTACCTGGCAATGCCGCTTCAATCATAGCTTGGCGATCCTCATCGATATTTGTTGTACCATCTGTTAATACATGTTCTTTATAAAATTCAAAACGTGTTTTATCGTTATTAAGAAGGTAAAACCAAGACAGTTTTTGATTTGCTGATTTTATATAGTTTTCGCCAGTATATGTTTTTAAAAAAGCCTCAAGGCTAACATTCGCATCTTTATCCATACGGCATAATTTTGCATTCCCAAGCGCAAAATCAAGGTACGGGAAACTAAAGGAACCATCTTTATGGATTGCTTCTAGTATTCGAATGGCTTCGTCAGTTTCTCCTGCATGCCATGCTAAATTGGATTTAATAAATGATCTTAATGGTCCGGGGTGTTTGTCAAGAATATTAGCGCCATAGGCCTTAGCTTCTGACAAGTCCTGCTTAAAATGCATTAACACGAAGATCAGAATCATACGTCCTTGCTCCTGCTCATAAAGCATCAAAGGATCCACCGATGAATTGTCTGCTAAGCGTTTCAACTCGTTTATACCTTGAAAAATATCGCCGTTGAATCCTGCTAAATTTGTTAACCATTTATATTGTCCAGGAACCATTCCTATTGCTGCATGTAGCAATCCGGCATACTTATAATTGGGTAGAAAATCAGGAAACAGCTTCGTGTTTTCCTCAATCAATTTATATCCTTTGAATATATGAAGCGCGGCCGTATAATGCTCCCCAAACTTATAGCGAAGGACGGCTTCTAAAAAATACAATTCAGCTTGTTCATAACGAAAACGCGGACTGGCTTGATCCAACTTCTGTGCGCCTTCGAGTGCTTGGTCTAGGTCGTTCTTCAAGGATTCAAAATCTTGTCTGTTTTCGGAAATGAAGACCTGAACAGCTCTTTTTTGATAATCCAAAAGATAAGGTGCAAAATTATCAGGATGGTTTTTTTTTTCGAGATCCAAGATTACGGACGCCGTCTTGAAATCCAAAACCAAAATAGCATCGGAAGCCAATTTACAAGCTTGGTTAAATTCAAACGAAGACGCTAAAGTTGCTTTTGATGCAACAAAGAAAAAAAGCAGAACAAGAAAAAACTGCTTTGGTTGAATCCGCAACATAAGGGAATAAAAAAAGGATCCGGCCTTAGGCTGGATCCTTTTTTGAATTTGACAAATTAGTTCTGATTGATCTCTGGATCAACAAGGATGCGACCGCAATGCTCGCAAACAATAATTTTTTTGCGTTGACGAATGTCTAATTGACGCTGTGGCGGTATTTTGTTGAAACAACCACCGCATGCATCACGCTCCACTTTTACAACGGCCAAGCCATTGCGTGCGTTATCGCGAATGCGTTTGTATGCAGTTAGCAGACGATCATCCACAATATCAGCGGCGCTGCTAGAGTGCTTAAGCAAATAGGTTTCTTCCTTTTCAGTTTCTGCGATGATATCATCGAGTTCTTCTTTCTTTACTTTAAGATCTTTATTCTTATCGTTGAGTTTTTTAGTAGACTCTTCGATAGTAATATTCTTCATCGCGATGTCGGCATTAAATTCTTTAATGTGTTTATCGAGAAGCTGAATTTCCAGTGTTTGAAATTCGATTTCTTTAGACAGGGAGTCGTATTCGCGGTTGTTTTTAACCTTGTTTTGCTGCCCCTCATACTTCTTTGTAAGCTCTTTTGATTCTTTAATCGAAAGCTTCTTTTTTACGATTTCATCCTCGAGCGAATTCACTTCGTCGGTGTATTTGTTAACACGTGTTTGAAGGCCGATGATTTCATCTTCCAAATCACTTACTTCCATCGGTAATTCGCCGCGAACGATACGAATTTTATCGATTTTAGAATCAATTTGTTGCAGACCGTAGAGTGCTTTAAGCTTGCTTTCGATATTAATTTCTCCTTTGCTGGATGAAGCAGGAGCTATTTTTTCAATCTTGCGATCGATAATACCCTCGAGAGCAGCATCTACCGTTTTTGTTTTGCCGGAAGCGCTTGATGTATCCGATTTTTTAGCCATTTTGTTAAAAATAATTTATTGGATTTGTATTGATTTTTGATAATCGGACTGCAAAGGTAGGAAAATTATTGTTCAGAATGTCTATAATAAGATCAATTGTAAAATGCTCGCTTTCGTAGTGACCGATATCTGCCACTAATATTCTATTATCAGCATCAAAAAATTGGTGGTATTTAAAGTCAGCGGTAACAAAGGCCTCTGCACCTTGAGCGATCGCGGTTTTTAGCAAAAAGGCCCCAGATCCACCGCAAAGGGCAATTTTAGATATTTTTGCCCCTGTACAATGGGTATGGCGAATGGTTTTGCATTCCATTGCATCTTTTACCCTATTTAAAAATGCATCTTCATCCATCGGCTCTTCTAAACTTCCGATTATACCACTTCCAATTGATTTAATTGTATTTTTAATTGGAACGAGTTCAAACGCAACTTCCTCGTATGGATGCGACGCATTAAGTGCGGAAACAATTTGAGGTTCAAGGTGATTGAGGAAGACCGTTTCGATTCGAACTTCAGATTCGTGGTGCAGAGCGCCTTTTTCCCCTACAAAAGGATTTGCTTTATCCGAAGCTTGAAAGGTTCCGGTACCTGCTGTTTGAAAAGAGCAATTGCTGTATTCGCCAATACATCCAGCGCCCGCATCGCAGAGCGCTTTGAAAACGGCTTCTGCATGATTTGTTGGGACGTATGTAGTAAGCTTTGTTAGGACGGTTTGTTTTGGAAGCAGGACTGCCGTATCTACAAGACCAAGCTTTTCTGCTATTTTTTTGTTTACTCCTTCTAGCACATTATCGAGGTTGGTGTGGATAGCATAGATCACGATATCGTGCTTAATGGCCTTAATAAGCACCCTTTCCTCCCATCCTTTTCCGGTAATACTTAAAAGTCCATTTCCGAAGATCAAAGGATGATGGGAAATAATGAGGTTACAGCCGGCTTCAATAGCTTCGTCAATAACGGCTTCGGTACAGTCGAGACATACCAATGCGTGCGTGCAATCCCAGCGTGCGTTACCACACTGAATGCCGGAGTTATCGTAGGATTCTTGAAGTGAGCGAGGTGCCAAGCGCTCAAGTACATTTAGGATTTCTTGGATTTGCATACGACTTTATAGACTTCAATAATAGGTAAAAATCCGCAATTGAGTACTTTTACATAATGAATCTGCTGCGTTGGTTATTATTTCCATTGGCTCTGCTCTATGGCAGCATCACTTGGGTTCGCAATTTTCTATACAACCGGGGTGTATTAAAAAGTCAAGGATTTGATGTGCCTATAATTTCTATCGGCAATTTAAGCATGGGCGGTTCAGGGAAGTCGCCCATGACTGAATATTTAGTTCGGCTTTTATCATCACAAAATAACATTGGTATTGTAAGTCGAGGCTATGGCCGCAAAACGAAGGGCGTTCGAGAAGTAACGGAAAAGAGTGCTGCTTCGGAAGTTGGTGACGAGCCCTTGCAATTTAAAAGCAAGTTTACGGAGGTGCCGGTGTGGGTTTCCGAACAACGTATTGAAGGTATTCAGGAGCTTTTAAAAAGTAATCCAAAAACGAATCTCATTCTGCTCGACGACGCCTTTCAGCACCGGCAAGTTACCCCGAAAATTGCCGTATTACTCATGGAATACAAGGATGCGCTGCAAGGCCAATATCCCTTTCCAATGGGACGGCTGCGCGAATGGATGAGCGGTATTCGCAGAGCAGACATCGTTGTTATTACAAAATGCCAGAATACAGTTGGTGAAGAAGAGCAAAACCGTTTACGCATGCGACTTGGCTTATCGAATGACAGCAAGTTGTATTTTTCATCCATTGAATATGGGCTCATTCAATCTGTTCATGCTGGTCTTTCATCTATTGTATTGAATACGGAATTGTCGGTATTAGTAGTAACAGGCATTGCGAACCCAGAACCCTTTTTACAACATATTAGAGCACAGGCTAAGGACGTGCGATCCATTCGATTTAAAGATCACCATAGCTTTACTAAAAGCGACCTGGAATCGATACGAATGGCATACGATACAATGCCTGGTAAGCAAAAAATAGTCCTGTGCACTGAGAAGGACTATATGCGGATCAAGGATAAAGCCTTGATGCTACACACAGAAAAGTTACCTTTGTATTACCTACCCATAGAAACTGTGCTTCAGTCCAATTTGAAAGGTAGTTTTGATGAAGAAATAAAAGCCCTATTAACGCATTCATGAACATGGATACTAGATTAACCGAAGTAAAGAAAACAGCGGCATACATTCAAGCCATTACCTCCTTTCAACCCGATATTGGCATTGTTTTAGGATCTGGCTTAGGCGGTTTGGTAAACGAAATCAACATTGAGCATAGCTTGGATTATGCTCAAATTGAAGGATTTCCTGTAAGTACCGTGGAAGGTCATCAAGGGCGACTTATTTTTGGAACCTTAAGTGGTTCCAAGGTAGTTGTGATGCAAGGGCGCTTTCACTTTTACGAAGGCTATGGCATGGACAAGGTTGCCTTTCCTATTCGCGTCATGAAGTTTTTAGGCATTAAAAGGCTTTTGTTATCCAACGCCAGCGGTGGCATGAATCCTAAATTCAAGGTTGGAGACTTGATGATCATTGATGACCATATCAATCTTTTCCCAACCAACCCCTTGATTGGTAAAAACATAGATGAGTTAGGCCCTCGTTTTCCGGATATGAGTTGTCCTTACGACCCATCGATGATAACAATGGCGAAGTCGATTGCGGACAGCCATCAATTTCCAACTCATATTGGCGTTTATGCCGGTTTAACTGGTCCATGCTTTGAAACACGCGCCGAATACCGTTACATCCGAAGCATAGGAGCTGACGCTGTTGGGATGTCGACGGTACCTGAGGTTATTGTTGCTAGGCATATGGGTATACCTTGCTTTGGTATTTCTATCATCACTGACTTGGGCGGCATGGATGATGTGCAAACGGTTAGTCACGAAGAAGTATTAAAGGTGGCTAAAGAGTCTGAAAAGAAGATGACTGTAATCATTAAAGAACTAATACAATCTATCGCTTTATGAAAAAACTGCTTGTACTACTTTGTTTGATAAGCTCGCTGAGTTCCTTAGCACAAGTGCAGTTGAATATGCCTTTACTAAGCAATTGGGATAACGATCAATTACCTGCCTATAACAACATCAGCTTCAATGAAATTTGGGGCTATTCGGATAATTCAGGGAATGAATTTGCAATCCTTGGTTCATTGCGTGGGACCCGTTTTTTTGACATTACTGGAGCATTGGCTTCAAATCCAGCGCCTATATCTTATTTCGTAGGCCGCGATACTGCCGCAAATGGTGTAAATCGGGATTACAAGACCTATGGTCATTATTTATATGGCGTTTGTGATCAAGGGAATGCATCCTTACAGATTTTTGACTTATCGAGTTTACCTGCAGGCGTTGTAAAAGTTTCAGACAATCAGAACATTGTTAAAACCTGTCACACGATTTTCATTGAACATGACCGCATTTATTTTAGCGGATCGCGCGACTCCTCTGGCACACCTCATGCCTTGGTTGTTGCCTCATTAGCCGACCCCTTGAATCCAACGGTAATAAGTGTTCTTGATCCACCCGCCTTTAGTTATGTGCATGCCGCTTTTGTGCGGAACGACACTGTTTTTCTATCGTGCGGTAATGCCGGCATGTTTGTGTATGACTACCGCGACCCAGCCCATCCACAGTTGATACAAAGTTTTACCAATTACGACCAGCAAGGCTACAACCATAGTGCATGGGTAAGTGAAGATGGACAGTATCTCGTATTTACGGATGAGACGCATGGTAGCGGCGTAAAATTATATGACATTTCGGACCTGAGTAATCCTATTTTAAAGTCGATTTTTCGCTCCAACCTACTAGGTATAGCTGATTCACTGGGAGCCGCTGGTAGCATCGCACACAATCCATACATCATGGGTCGCAAGGCTTTTGTTTCCTACTATCATGATGGCGTACAAGTTTTTGATTTTACAGACCCGCGACACCCTGTTCGAAGCGCCTATTTTGACACAGAGCCATTGAATGACAACTATGCTGGCTATGGCGGAGCATGGGGTGTTTATCCCTTTCTTCCCTCCCATCATATATTAGGTTCGGACCTGTTAAATGGGCTTTATGTGTTGGATGGGAATTCGCCATCTGTATTAGGGGTTGAAAATACAATCTTAGAGCGCGGTAATCGCGTAATTGTTTATCCAAATCCAAGCAGTGACTCCTTTTACTTTAGTGCGAATATGGAGCAAGCAGGCGAGCTTCAGCTTTCTATTTTAAGCATGAGTGGAGCAACCGTTTTGCATCAAACCCACAGTTTGGAAACGGGTAGTAATGTTATACATGTTAACTGCGAAGGCTTGGCAAACGGCATGTATTACTTACAGGCAAAAGGCGGAAGTTTCACCTTTACGGATAAAATAGTAATGCTTCGATAAGCACTACCTACAAAAATAAAACAAGAAATAGTATAGTATTGATGATGGACATGTACGATAAATACGAACCCGTTATAGGTCTTGAGGTGCACATGCAACTGCTTACAAAAAGCAAAGCGTATGCATCGGACTCAGCATCTTACGGAGCGCAGCCCAACCACCACATTTCGCCTATAACGTTAGGACATCCAGGAACCCTACCAAGGTCCAACAAGGCTGTTGTAGAGTTTGCAGTAAAATTAGGCTTAGCAGTTGGATCGACGATACGACGCGAGAATCAGTATGCTCGTAAAAACTACTTCTATGCCGATCTTCCGAAGGGCTATCAGATTACCCAAGACACAACGCCCATATGCAATGGCGGCTCGATAACCATAAAAAACCAGGAAGACGGCAGCAGTCGAACAATAAACATCACACGCATACACATGGAGGAAGATGCAGGAAAAAGCATCCACGATCAAGATCCATTCGACACCTTAGTAGACTTAAACCGAGCGGGCATAGCGCTCTTGGAAGTTGTTTCGGAGCCGGAGATTCGCACCTCTTCAGAAGCGTATCAGTATTTGACTGAAATACGAAAGCTAGTACGTTATTTAGAGATCTGCGATGGCAACATGGAAGAAGGCAGCATGCGTTGCGATGCAAATATTTCCATTCGACTTAAAGGCGACAAAGTATTAAATCAGCGTACGGAGGTTAAAAACATGAACTCCATTCGCAATGTGCAGCGCGCGATCGACTATGAAGTGAAGCGTCAAATTGAAGAAGTAGAAGCTGGACGCAAGATTGCAGGAGAAACACGCAGTTTTGATGCTGTGCATGGCACAACCTACGCGATGCGTTCTAAAGAGTTGGCGAATGATTATCGTTATTTTCCGGAGCCCGATCTTCAGCCAATACTGGTTGAGCAGGACTACATTGAATCTATACGCAATCGCATGCCCGCATTGCCGCAAGAGTTGTTTCACAAATATACAAGCACACTTGGTTTGAGTGAATACGATGCTGCATTGATTACTGACAATAAGCAGATGGCACTTTATTTTGAGGAGCTGATCGCGCACACGAGCAACTTTAAGTCGGCTGTGAATTGGATGATGGGTGGCGTAAAATCATACCTTAACGAAAATGCAGTTGAAATAGAAGGCTTTCCGCTAAAACCAGCTGAGTTGGCCGCCCTTATTCAACTTATTGATGCAGGCAAAATAAGTCACACTGCTGCTACACAGAAACTTTTTCCAGCAATGATTGCTCAACCAGGAAGCAATCCAGAATCACTTGCGGCAGCGCTTAACTTACTTATTGAGAGTAGCGGTGATGCTTTGAAAGAATGGGCCGAGGCAGCAATTGCTAAGTATCCTGAAAAAGTAGCGGAGTTTAAGGCAGGAAAAACTGGGCTATTAGGTCTTTTTATGGGAGAATTGATGAAGCAGTCGAAAGGCAAAGCGGATCCCAAAGCAGCGGACCAAATTCTCAGAGAGCTACTCTCCATCTGATTGATCACTAATTTTTGTTTGCAAAACCACCTGTTTTGAACCTGCATAAAAAACGATTTTATCAGCCACTAACGATACTTCTACTTACCCTTTTCGGTATTTCAAGTATGGCCTATGGTAAAGTTGTAATAAGGGGTCAAATTAGTCAATTGGGACACGGCAAAGTTTTGCTTGAGAGTTATCTTTTCGGACCTCCAACAGAGGTGCAAAATGGGCAACTTGCTGCGGACGGGCATTTCGAACTAACGCTCGAAATCAATCAGATAGGCTTTTATCGTTTATCAATAAAAAGTCCTGAATATGAAAGTATGGACAATCGCTTTATTAACTTGGTTCTAGATACGGCGACGGCAATAATGATTGAGGCCACGGCGCCGACCATTGATCAAAACTATACGGTAGAAGGCTCCGACGACAGCAAGTTGCTCAAAGACATCAACCTCTTGCTGATGCATTCGTTTGACAGGCTCGATTCCCTAGACGCCCAATACAAGCAAGCAAAAGGTAGAACGGGTGTTCATATCGACTCCCTGTCTCGCTCTTTTCAAGGCCCCTATGCCCAGATAGTTAATCAACGGGAGGATTTTGTTCGCGACATTATCCTAGACAATCCCTCTTCCTTATCTATTTTAACCATCATCAACTATTTGGATAAAGACCAAGACATAGATGCCTATCAGGTGATGGATAGGTATTTATATAAACGATACCCTACCCTGCCCTATGTTAATGATTTCCACAGACGCGTTAAGGGCTATTCGAAATTAGCAGTTGGTGCTGAAGCACCAGCGCTTGAACTCATTGATAGCAGAGGGAATGCCTTCAGATTATCAGAGCAACATGGCAAGGTGGTGCTACTTAGCTTTTGGGCTTCAGACAATATAATTTCTAGGCAAGGCAATGAATATCTCCAACAAGTTCAAAAAAATCACAAAAAAGATGCTTTCGAGCTTGTTTCTGTTTCTATGGATCAACAAAAAGAACTTTGGCTTGCAGCCATTCAAAAGGATAAATTAAAATGGACGCAGCTTAGTGACCTTCAAGGAAAAAACTCCACCTTGAACAACAGCTTCGACCTGCAGCAGCTTCCAAAGTTTTATCTCATTGGAGAAGACGGGAAAATTGTAGCTAAGGGATTTTTAGCTCGGGAATGTGAAGCAAAAATACAAGCATATAAATTGAAATCAGCAAGCAAGCAGTAATATGAAGAATATCCTATTCATAGCATTTCTACTTTGGTTTACTAAGGCTAGTGCATTAGAGCGCGCTTATTTTCAGCAAGAAGTAAACTATAAAATAGATGTTCGTTTAGATGACCGAAAGCATGCGCTTTCCGCATTCGAAACAATAACCTATCAAAACAACTCACCGGATGAACTCGGTTACATTTATATGCATTTGTGGCCGAATGCTTACAAAAATGACCAGACGGCATTAGCCAAACAATTGAAAGAGAGTGGGAATTTAAAGTTTCATTGGTCGGAAGACATAGACAGAGGCTATATTGACAGTCTTGATTTTAAGGTGAATGGTCAGTCGCTTCAGGTTTTGCCTGACTCTGAACACATAGACATTTGCAAATTAATTTTGCCAAAATCATTGAAGCCGGGCGAAAAGATCATCATTACAACCCCATTCCATGTGAAGCTTCCCAAGGGCGTTTTTTCTCGTCTTGGCCATTATGGAGAATCTTATCAAATTACCCAATGGTATCCGAAGCCAGCGGTATACGACCCAACTGGTTGGCATCCCATACCCTTTCTCAACCAAGGCGAGTTTTATTCTGAATTTGGCTCCTATGATGTAAGCATAACATTACCCAAAAACTATGTTGTTGGTGCTACTGGCGATCTTTTTAACGGAGAAGAAGAGTTGAAATGGTTGACTCAAAAAGAAACCGAAACAAAGTCTTTTTTCGAAGAAAAGAAGAACAAGAAAAAAGCAAAAGACATGCGCTTTCCGGCTTCTGACAGCATAACCAAAACACTGCGGTACTTTCAAAAGAATGTCCATGACTTTGCTTGGTTCGCCGACAAGCGTTACCATGTTTTAAAGGGTGAAGTTGAGCTTCCTGTTAGCAAGCGAAAAGTAACGACTTGGGCGATGTTCACGGATTCAGAAGCGGATTTATGGGAGAAGAGTATCGATTATGTGAATGATGCGATTTATTACTATTCGCTTTGGAATGGCGAGTATCCGTATGATCAATGCACAGCGGTTGACGGCGCTCTTACTGCTGGTGGAGGGATGGAATATCCGAATGTTACAATTATTGGAGGTGCGGGTAATGCGACCATGCTTAGAGATGTAATTGTTCATGAAGTTGGGCATAACTGGTTTTATGGAATGCTTGGATCGAATGAACGGCAGCATGCTTGGATGGATGAAGGCGTAAATACCTATAACGAGAATCGGTATATGCACATTAAAAACCCGAAAGACAGTGTGAAGGGCTCATTAAGCATCGCCGGATTCCCATTGCCTATCAATATGCATGATTTAGATAACGAATCACTTTTATCAACCGCCTATGTGATGAACGCTCGAAAAAGGCTAGATCAAGCTGTTGATTTTCCTGCGGCTGAATACACGGAAATAAATTATGGTGCCATTGTGTATGAGAAAACAGCACTTCTTTTAGACTATCTCAGCGCCTATCTCGGGCAAGATGTTTTTGATCGATGCATGCATGCGTATTTTGAAGCCTGGCATTTTAAGCATCCGCAGCCGAACGATATGAAAGCGGTGTTTGAAAATACAAGCGGAAAAAACTTAGCTTGGTTTTTTAACACACTCATCACAACAAAGGCGCAAATCGATTATTCCATAATTAAGGGCAAGCATGAAAAAGATTCAGCTCAGCTTACTTTGCGAAATAAAACTGGCAGCGTTGTTCCTGTTTCCATTTCACGTTTAGCTGCTGATTCAGTTTTAGAAACAAGATGGATTGAAGGCTTCGCTAAAGACACGACTATTCAAATGAATAGCGGCCAGCATCAAAGCTATCGTATAGATGCAGCATTAAGTATTCCAGAAACATACCGCCAAAACAACAACTTTAAAGGGCAAGGGCTTTTTAAAAAATGTGAGTCTTTGCAGTTTAAATTTCTTTTAGGTATCGAAAACCCAAAACGCAACACTTTGTATTACATGCCGATCGTAGGGTATAATGCATACGACCATATAATGCCTGGAGTAGCCCTATACAACAGCCTGCTGCCTCAAAAAAGATTGGAGTATGTGTTTGCACCGATGTATGGCACAGTCTCCAAGACATTGGTCGGCATGGCTTCAATTGGCTACACCGCCTATCCACTTAGTGGCCCCTTTCAATCGGTTCGATTACTTGTGAATGGCAAACGCTTCACAGAAGAAAGCACTCCGATGCACTTGGCCTACAACAAAGTGGCTCCTGAATTGGATTTCCTGCTTCGTAAAGACAGGGCGCGCTCCACTTTGCGTCGACAATTCAAGCTGCGTCAAGTTTTTATTTTTCAGGAAAAGAGCAGTTATTCAGTATTGGAGCAGGCAGACATTCATTACAAAAGCAACTACAGCATAAAAGAACTTTCGTACAGTGCAAAAAACAAGCGCAAGCTCAATCCCTATGAAAGCCAGCTCACTTTGCAGCAAGGAGAAGGGTTTGTTCGTGCCTCCATGCAAGCCAAGTACACGATTACCTATCCGAAGAGCAAAGGCCTAGAAGTGCGATTTTTTGCAGGTAAGTTTTTGAAAAACGATACATACAGTGGCGTTGGTTACAGTTTGTTTGGCAATAACGATATCACCTACGATCAACTTTACTTTGATCGCACGCAATTTGGCTCTAAGGTAAAGCAGATGGCCTTGACAGAAGGCGGAATAAAAAATGCGTATTCAGCACCATTAGCGAACGACTGGTTAACGAGTGTCAACATCAGCAGTCCTTTTGTTTCGGGGCTTCCATTACGCGTTTATGCAGATGCTGGGCTAACCAATTATTCCACCCACTTGGAATATGCTACTGGCGTTTCCTTCTCCCCTATACCGGGCTTTTTCGATGTTTATTTTCCCGTGTTCATGGCAAAGGATTTACATCCTTCAAATTACAAAGAAAAGATCCGATTCAGTTTGCATTTAAACCTGCTCGATCCATTCCGATTGATGCATGAGATTAACGAATAATGAAGCCAGGAAAGAAACTTTACTTCGCCTCCGACTTTCACCTCGGGGCGCCCGACCGAGAAAGCAGTGCCTTGCGAGAGCGAAAGCTCGTGCAGTGGCTTGATTCGATCAAAGCCGATGCCGAGGGCATTTACCTTGTCGGCGATGTGTTCGACTTTTGGTTCGAATATAAAACCGTGATACCCCGAGGCCATGTGCGCTTGCTAGGTAAACTTGCAGAACTGAGTGATGCGGGCATTGATATCCATTGGTTTACGGGAAACCACGACATGTGGATTTTTGATTACATACCGAATGAACTCGGTATTCAGCTGCATCGCCAGCCCATTCGCAGAAACTTTGAAGGAAAAGAGTTTTTAATTGGCCATGGCGATGGCTTGGGACCTGGCGACCACGGCTACAAAGTAATAAAACGAGTATTCGCTAATCCGGTGTGCCAGTTTCTTTTTCGATGGATTCATCCCGATCTTGGCATTAGACTCGCTCGCTTTTGGTCGGGTACTAGTCGAACAGCGACTACAGAAGAGCGCTTCTTGGGTGCTGACAAAGAGTTTTTAATGGTGTTTGCAAATGATTATCTCAAAAAAGAACAGGTAGATTATTTCATTTTTGGTCATCGCCATTTGCCTTTGGATTTGCCGCTCGAGCCGGCTTCTCGATATATTAATTTGGGTGAATGGTTTAACGCCCCGCACTACGCTGTATTCGACGGTAATGAGTTGCTCTTTTTAAAGCATGCATAAAAAAAGACGAAAAACTTCGTCTTTTTTTATCTACTTGATTTCTATTTTTTAGCTAAGCCACGATTGGAAATAGTCGCCTGACTTTATGGCTAAAGCAGCTTTTGTAATGCACAGCGGTTTAAAGGTATCAACCATAACAGCAAGCTCTTTGGTTTCTTTTTGACCCAAGCTTTTTTCTACTGTTCCAGGATGCGGCCCGTGCGGAATACCACCCGGATGAAGGGTAATCATACCTTTCGTAACATGTTTGCGTGACATGAAATCACCATCCACATAATACAACACTTCATCGGAGTCGATGTTGCTATGGTTATAAGGCACAGGGATTGAGTTTGGATGATAATCGAACAAACGAGGCACGAAAGAGCAGATAACAAAGTTGTGGGCTTCAAAGGTTTGATGTACCGGAGGTGGCTGATGAATACGGCCTGTGATGGGTTCAAAATCGTGAATGGAAAGCGCCCAATTGTATAAGTTTCCATCCCAACCAATAGCATCGAAAGGATGCGTAGCATAGGTATATGGATACATGGTGCTTTGCTTTTTGATCATCACCTTAAAATCGCCCTGCTGGTCGATGGTTTCGAGGCGCTGTGGCTTTCGAATATCGCGTTCATAAAAAGGCGAATGCTCTAACAATTGACCATATTCGTTACGGTATCGCTTTGGTGTTTCGATTGGGCTAAAAGATTCGACAATGAATAGGCGATTATCTTCGTTTTTAAACGTTAGCTGATAGATTGTACCACGAGGGATAACCAAGTAATCACCATAGCCAAAATCTATTTTGCCGTAAATGGTTTGAATAGTGCCCTCTCCTTTATGAACAAAGATTACCTCATCGGCATCGGCGTTTTTAAAGAAATAGTCCGTCATTGATTTTTTTGGCGCTGCCAAAACGATGTGCACATCGTTATTAACAAGCACAGGGATTCGGCTTAGTAAATAATCCTCATGCGCTGGGATATCGAATCCTTCAAAACTTTCGTGCATCATGTGACGTTCGAAAGCAATCTCAGGTGCTACAGAATAGGGGACACCAACCGATTTAATCAGTGTAGGCGGATAGCAGTGATAAATCAAGGAGTAGATGCTGGAAAACCCCTCGGAGGAGACCAATTCCTCGGCATACAGCTTGCCATCGGGTTTTCTAAAAATGGTGTGTCGTTTTAAAGGAAATTGCCCTTGGTGATGATGTTGTGGCATGGTGTCTATTTGATATTCACAAAGCTATATAAAAAAGAAGTCAGAAAAGGAATATGGGGTATGACATGTTTCAAAAAGCAGATTGTTTAAAAGTTTAATCTTTGTTTTTTCATCAAATAGCAAGAAAAAACTACATTTGCTTTAGAACAAAAAACAAAAACATGGATTTATTCGACAAGTTACTACAGAAACGCGGACCTCTTGGACAGTACGCAAAGGATGGACACGGTTATTATTTCTTTCCAAAGTTGGATGGCGAGATCTCGAATCGCATGGATTTTCGTGGAAAGAACATGCTCGTTTGGAGCTTGAATAATTATTTAGGTTTAGCAAACCATCCGGAAGTACGCAAAGCCGATGCAGAAGCTGCAGCACAATACGGTCTTGGTACACCGATGGGAGCGCGCATGATGTCGGGCAACTCCGACTTTCATGAGCAATTAGAAAAAGAGCTGTCTGATTTTGAAAAGAAAGAAGACACTATCTTATTGAACTTTGGTTATCAAGGAATGGTTTCGGCAATCGACGCATTGGTTGATCGTCACGACGCCATTGTCTATGATAGCGAATCACATGCATGTATCTTGGACGGAATGCGTTTGCACATTGGAAAACGTTTTGTTTACCCGCACAACGACATGGCCCAATTGGAGAAACAATTGGAGCGAGCTACTAAGCTTGTTGCAGAAACAGGCGGTTCTATTCTTGTTATAACGGAAGGTGTTTTCGGCATGAGTGGCCGTCAGGGAAATCTGAAAGGCATTGTAGAATTAAAGAAGAAATTTCAATTCCGTTTATTCGTAGACGATGCGCACGGTTTTGGCACAATGGGCAAAACAGGCGCAGGAACATCGGAAGAGCAAGGTGTTCAAGATGGCGTTGATATCTATTTCGGCACTTTTGCAAAATCGATGGCTTTGATTGGTGGCTTTATTTCTAGCGACAAGCAAGTTGTAGAGTTTCTTCGTTACAATTCAAGATCTCAAATATTTGCAAAGGCCATGCCGATGCCACTCGTTATCGGTTCGCTCAAACGCCTAGAGCTTCTGCGCACCCGTCCTGAGTTGAAAAACAATCTTTGGGAAATTGTTAACGCACTACAAAAAGGCTTGAAAGACGGTGGTTTCAATATTGGCACCACGCAATCACCCGTTACACCTGTGTTTTTGAATGGCTCACCGTATGAAGCTGCTGCTATTGTTCATGACTTGCGCGCAAATTATGCAATCTTCTGCTCCATGGTAATTTACCCTGTAGTGCCGAAGGGCGTTATTATGTTGCGTCTAATCCCAACAGCTGTTCATACGCTAGAAGATGTGAACTATACGATTAATGCTTTCTCTGAAGTGCAATCGAAGCTTAAAGAAGGAAAGTACAATACTGAACCAGCAAACATCAGCACCCAATAAATCGATTTCAATAACCAAACCAATTTTCTAACCTATTATTAAAAAGGAGTAATCTCATGCAAAAATTCAACGATCTAAAAACCCTCATCACCAACATCGAAGCCGATGTGATTAAGTTTTACGAAAAAGAAAATGCAGCTGCAGGTACCCGTGTACGCAAAGGCATGCAAGACATCAAGAAACTTGTACAAGATATTCGTGTAGAAGTTCAGAGCAAAAAGAAAGTAGACTAATTTCGTCTTGATTAAAAAGAAAGCCGTCTTGAGCAATCAGGACGGCTTTCTTTTTGTTTTTATTCCTGCTCCATAAGCAAGGAATCCAAAGGTTCCGTCAAGGGCTTACGCAGAAAGTCGCGGGCCTGACCTTTCAGTTTTACATTGGGTTTTAAATTGGCGAATTCCAAATCGGTAATCACCATTCTTTTTAATAAAATGCCAGAAACTAGACGGTAAAATCCTGCCAAATGCGGTTTCAAATTACCATCGGTATCGAATGCATACATGAATACTTTAGGATTAGGGACAATGCTAGCAAGAAACATGCTTTCTTCAAGATTAAGGTCGGCGGGTTTCTTTGCAAAATAAAAACGGGATGCCTCTCCTATTCCATATACGCCTGGCCCCCATTCTATAACATTGAGATAAATCTCCAGAATTCGCTCCTTACTTATTAGGTGGTTGTTTTCAATTAGCCAAACAAGCAAGGCTTCATCGAGCTTACGCGAGATCGTTTTGTTACGATTCAGAAAAACATTTTTAACCATTTGCATGGTTATAGTGCTTGCCCCTCTTGCAAATCGCTGTTTTTTGATATTATCACGGATGGCTTTAGCAAACATCTCTTCATTGAAGCCGCGGTGATAAAAGAAGGCCCCATCCTCAGAGGTAAGCAGACAGTTTTTTAACAACTCGGAGATCTTCATTAATGGCGTGTAATCTGGGTTCGCTTCGCCAACATTAAAAGAGCGTATGAAGTTGCCTTTTTCATAAACTGCGTAGTCGAAGGATTGATTAACGCGGGTTATTGGATAAATACTCGCTGGCACCAGCTGGAGTTTATCTTTCTTCATCTCCGCAACAAAAACGACGCTGTCTGGATTAGTCAGATTAAGCTCAAGCTTTGCTTGATAAGAAAGAGAGCCACTTGCCGTGATGTTTCGAGATAGACCGAAAAGTCCTTGCGGCAATGATTGGAAGAAATTAGTAGCAGCCATGGCAGGCATATTTAAACGCATGCTTAACAATTTTCCTTTTGTGGATTTAACTACTTGTATTGCCGGATGAAAGACGATGTCGTTTATGGATGCAGTTGAAGTGCTATCAAGCTGAAACTCCCGATTGCTTATACTTATTTGATAATCGAGATTCGCTTTTTTAATACTAACTGGCTCGCTAGAAATACGCAGGTTATCCAATCGAAAACCGGAAGCAGATAGGTTGCCAAGTAATTTCAAGCGCCCATTTTCTTCGCCGGCAAAAGCAAAAGCGAATCGACAGGAATCAAAAGCAAATAATGTACTCCATTTATCTTGAAGCAGTGTTATCATCTCGCCTTTCTCATGCTCATAAACCAAGGCCAGATCGGTTCTTTTAGCGTCTTTATCGATGCCTCCTTTGATTGAAAAGCGAGCGTTGTGATGAGGATCTACCAAAGTCATTCGTCCATTGAATTCACCATTGATCAAAGTAAGCAGCGGGAATTTGACAGCAAGTATTTCCTCCTCTTTTGCATAGCTTACCATCAAGTTTTTAGCAATCAGTTCACTCGGTATAGCGCTGAATAAACGGGAGATTAAACGATTGGTATAAAAGACCATACCCTTGTCAGTGGTATCCTTCTGCTCCCCTTTTTTCATAAGAAAAGCATAGTTAGTAGAGCCGCCTCTATTGACTAGTGAAACAGTTGCATCGGAAATGCAAAAGGAAGCAAGAGAGACCTCCCCGAAAACAGACTTCACAAAATTAACACGGAATGACATGCTATCGATGCGCAGCAAGGTGTCTTGCTGCGAAGGCACCAGCGATACATTGTTGATACAGATTCTATCCATACCAACAAAGCAAGCATTGCCGAATATTAAATCCGTACCATATTTTTGGTGAAAGCGCGAACTAACTTCTTGAAGCGATTTTCGCAACATTATATTGCGCGCAAAAAAACCTGCGGTGGCCAATAGCAGAATTAGCGCAAGGAAAAGGGTGAGCAATCGAAAGAAAGCCCTCATGCGTTTCAAATTTTAGGCTGAATGGGACGACTTTTCGGCTGTATCTATCATGCCAAATCCTTGTTCGCAAAGGAATCCGAGGCCATTATCCCAAACAAATTGATGCACATCCATGTGCGCATGCATGGAAAAGGGGAAAAGATATCCAAGAAACTCGTTGCGATCACTATCCGCATAAACACGAGAAATCTTTTTACCTGAAGATTTTTGGCGATTCAGGTAGTCTTTGTCTGGACTTATTCCGAATACCTGAAATCCATCCAATTGTTCCTCTGTAAAACCAGCATGCTGCATTTTCGTCATGAGGCACTCAAAAAGCTCATCCGAAAATTCGGTGCGCTGAGGGTCGAGAAGGCGTTCTGTATTAACCTTGCTATCCGATGTTAAAAGGGGCACTAGCGGGGAAATACAAACGTATTTTGTGCGATCGGTAAAGACCGGATTAGGAAGCACCTCCATTTGTTTTGGAATCAGTTTCAAGGCACCAATTTCCACCACTTCCAAGGCCATAATTTTGTCGATTAAGGCAGTGATCATCGGCTCGTCGGAAGAAGCCAAAATCCATGTAATCTTTGAAGAAAGAAACTTGATTTGTCCATGCTGAACTTTGGACGTGCCCTTAAAAGTGGAATAGCATAGCGACGGTTTTTCTTTTGTCAGAAGTGGACGAAGCCAAGCTGCCAGCAAATGCTGATGATGCAAGTCGATCGAGGAGTTCTGCTCGTCCAGTTTCTGAAAAGATAGTTTGTAGCGCATGTTATAGGGACTAAAGGAACGAATTAAACATTGAATCGAAAATGCATGATATCGCCATCCCGAACCACATACTCTTTCCCCTCCACCGCCAATTTGCCTACATCGCGACAAGCGGCTTCTGTTTTATAGTGGACAAAATCGTCGTAGGCGATTACTTCAGCACGAATAAATCCTTTTTCAAAGTCTGAGTGTATCACACCTGCTGATTGCGGTGCTGTCATACCACGATGAATGGTCCAAGCACGCACCTCTTTCTCGCCCACCGTGAAATAGGTTGCCAGGTTCAACATGAAATAGGCCGTACGAACGAGCTGCGTCACGCCAGACTCTGACAGTCCGATATCGGCAAGAAATTCTTTACGCTCCTCATAGCTTTCGAGCTGGGCAATATCCGCTTCGATTGCCGCAGCAATTACAAGCACTTGCGCACCCTCTTCTGCCGCCACTTTTTTTACCTCGTCGACGTATTTATTGCCACCAACCACCGATTTTTCATCCACATTACAAACATATAGAACAGGCTTGTCGGTCAACAGAAAAGCCTCTTTAAAATGGAGTCGATCCTCACCTTCAACTTTAGCGCTTCGGGCAGGTTTACCTTCTTGAAGATGTTTCAGCAGAATCTGCATCACATCTATCCCTTTCTTGGCATCTTTGTCGCCTTGTTTGGCAGCGCGTTCTAAAGCTTTTATCCGTTTTTCTACCGATTCAAGATCTTTTAAGCCCAGCTCTGTATCGATGGTTTCTTTGTCGCGTATAGGATTCACAGAACCGTCAACATGCACAATATTGTCATCATCAAAACAACGCAAAACATGGATGATTGTATCCGTTTCGCGAATATTTCCAAGGAATTGGTTACCCAAACCCTCTCCCTTTGATGCGCCTTTAACCAAGCCAGCGATGTCAACAATCTCGACCGTAGCCGGAACGACGCGCTGAGGATTAGCAAGTGCAGTCAACTCTTCGAGGCGGGGATCTGACACATTGAACATCCCAACATTGGGCTCAATGGTGCAGAAGGGGAAATTGGCGGCTTGCGCCTTACCACCTGAAAGACAATTAAACAAGGTCGACTTTCCTACGTTAGGCAATCCGACAATACCACATTTTAAGCCCATAATATAAAGTGTAAGACTCTTTTAAGACGGTATAGTACATACCAATCTGTTTAAATTTTTAAAAAAGGTTTGCAAAGATACCATTTGCAAAGCAAGAATTCAAGTCCTTGCCTGAACACCTTTCAATAGCATAAAATAAGGATATTATAGGATTTTGTTTTGCACATTAAACGAGCTCAAAAATCTTCATTTATGTTAATAAAAACTTTGTTTGCAAAAGCCCCTTAGGACTAAAAAATGTACATTTGAAACATTAAATCCCCCTCATGAAATCCACTTTAGAATTATCAAAAATCGCCACGCAGGTGCGTCGCGACATCGTGCGCATGACCCACGCTGTTCAATCGGGTCACCCTGGCGGCTCCCTCGGTTGTGCAGACCTCCTAGTGACTTTGTACTTCAATGTGCTCAAGCACGATCCAAAGCACTTCGACATGCAAGGCAAGAACCAAAGCATGTTTTTTCTTTCCAATGGACACATTTCTCCAGTTTGGTATAGTGTGCTTGCCCACAGTGGTTATTTTGAAGTAAGCGAGCTTGCTACTTTCCGTAAGCTGAACACACGCCTGCAGGGCCATCCGACAACACACGATCATCTTCCTGGGGTTCATATCGCCTCTGGATCGCTTGGACAAGGCCTTTCGGCTGCCTGCGGAGCAGCCCTTACAAAGCGCATGAACGGGGATAAAGAGTTGGTGTATTGCCTTTGTGGTGATGGAGAGTTACAAGAAGGTCAGGTATGGGAAGCAGCCATGTTTGGCGTAGCTCATCGCATCGACAATCTGATTGCCATGATCGATTGCAACGGCTTGCAGATTGATGGACCTTTAGACAAGGTGTTACCTGGGGGCGATCTTCACAAAAAATGGGAGGCCTTTGGCTGGGAAGTATTGACCATGGACGGAAACAATATAGACGAAACGTTGAGCGTTTTAGAAAAGGCCAAAAATGCCTGTGGAAACAACAAACCGGTGGTGATTCTCATGAAAACAATTATGGGCAAAGGGGTTGATTTTATGGAAAACAACCACAAATGGCATGGCTCAGCACCTAGCGATGAGCAGCTAAAGACAGCTTTGGCTCAATTGGAAGAAACGCTTGGTGATTATTAAACCAACCCAAGAATGAACGTGTTGCGCTGCTTTTTTCTTGCTTTTTTTGCACTTGGAATGACTGTTTTTTGTCAGTCCGCTCAAGCGCAGAGACCTCTTTCGCAAGAGCCTCAACTGACGCGTATACTTTTTTTGTACGATGCTTCGCAAAGCATGTATGGCCAATGGCAAAGCGGGACAAAAATGGATATCGCGAAGAAACTTCTTTCGGAGTTGATTGATAGCTTACGCAAAGAAGATCGCATTGAATTGGCCTTACATGTTTATGGTCATTTAAAAAAGTATCCCCCACAGGATTGCGACGACAACCGTTTAGAAATTCCATTTTCCAAAAACAACCACGACAAAATCATCGCCAAGCTAGCCACCATTAAGCCAAGCGGCACCACCCCTATTGCCCGATCATTAGAGGAGTGCGAGCATGACTTCCCCGATGCTAAGGCACGCAATATCATTGTATTGATTACCGATGGCATCGAGGAGTGCAGCGGCGATCCGTGTGCGGTTTCCAAGGCCTTGCAGCTGAAAGGCATCATGCTAAAACCTTTTGTTATTGGAATTGGAAGCAATTCGGATTATCAAAAAACCTTTGACTGCGTGGGAACCTATTTTAACGCAGCTAATGAAACAAGTTTCAAAACCATATTGAATGTTGTTATCTCGCAAGCTCTTAATAACACCACAGCGCAAGTAAACTTGCTCGACACCTATGGCAACCCGACAGAGACGGATGTGAATATGAGTTTTTACGATGAGTTTAGCGGCGCCTTGAAGTACAATTTCATTCACACCATGAATAACCGTGGACTACCAGACACTCTGCGTTTGGATCCATTGAGTACCTATCGGGTTGTTGTGCATACACTGCCACCTG
This sequence comes from Bacteroidota bacterium, assembly GCA_947448795.1. Classification (GTDB taxonomy): domain Bacteria; phylum Bacteroidota; class Bacteroidia; order AKYH767-A; family JAHEYN01; genus CANFOZ01. Next base: position 12,526 of record CANFOZ010000022.1, on the reverse strand, counting down.
TTTTTACAGATAGTGTGGCGATGACTCCTGGCAAGCACACCATTATTCCTATTGATGCCCCACAAGGATTCTTAACACTCAAGTACGATGGAGCTAGCGAGTACAAGCAATTACAAGCTATTGTTCGCTTAAAAAACACCATGAAAACGATGCATGTTCAAGACTTCAACAGCACCGAGAAATATATTATTGGTAAATACGACTTGGAGATTTTGTGCACCCCTCGCTTGTTACTTAACGATGTTGAAATTGCACAAAGCCACACCACCACCGTTCAAATTCCCCAACCAGGGCTGATTACACTATTATCCTCATCGAATGTTATCGGTGGTGTTTTTCAAGAAGAGAAAAACGAACTCAAGTGGGTGCAGAATTTGGAAGAAGCAGTATTGAAACAGACCTTGGTTTTACAACCCGGAAACTACAAAGTGGTGATGCGCCCTAAGAATTCGAAGTCGTCTGATTACACGGTGCAAAAATCATTTAAAATCAGCTCCGGAACCTCTACAAATCTTAATTTAAACTAAATAAGTCCTTTTTCTCGATGACTAAACACATCCCTACAGACAAGAAAGACACACGCTCTGGATTTGGTGCAGCCCTTTCTGAGCTTGGCAAATCAAATACGGAAGTAGTAGCCCTTTGTGCCGACCTAACCGGTTCGCTGAAAATGGATGCTTTTGCAAAAGACCATCCGGAACGCTTTTATCAGTGCGGCATTGCCGAAGCTAATATGATTAGTGTTGCGGCAGGCTTGGCTACCGGAGGAAAGATTCCCTTCACAGGTACTTTTGCCAACTTCTCCACTGGTCGAGTTTACGATCAGATTCGCCAATCCGTAGCTTACTCAGGCAAAAATGTAAAGATTTGCGCTTCTCACGCCGGGCTTACCTTAGGCGAAGACGGCGCAACGCATCAGATTTTGGAAGATATTGGTATGATGCGGATGCTTCCGGGTATGACGGTTATTAATCCATGCGATTACAACCAAACCAAAGCAGCCACTATAGCTATCGCCAAGCACGACGGCCCTGTTTACCTCCGATTCGGTCGCCCATCAGTACCGAACTTTACCCCTGCCGATCAAGATTTTCAAATCGGAAAAGCCCTGATGCTGAGCCCAGGAAGCGATGTAACCATTTTCGCCACGGGACATCTGGTTTGGAAAGCATTAGAGGCTTGCGAACTATTAGAAAAAGAAGGCATTTCTGCCGAAATTATCAACATACATACGATCAAACCGCTCGATGAAGCAGCGGTGCTTGCATCCTTGAAAAAGACCGGTTGCGCCGTAACAGCTGAAGAACACATGAAATACGGTGGCTTAGGTAGCGCCATTGCCGAAGTACTTGCTACTAATCATCCTTATCCACTGGAGATGGTTGCTGTTAACGACTCCTTCGGAGAAAGCGGTACGCCGGATCAATTAATGACAAAATACGGGCTCGATACAAAAGACATCGTTGCAGCAGCAAAACGCTCTTTTTCTCGAAAAATCAATCCTTCTTCTTAAATTTACAGAATTGTTATTTTAAATTAAACCAACACGCTTCATGAAACAAAAACTACTTTCAAGCTTCCTATTAGTCGGAATAATGCTTCTAGCGATTCCTGGCTTTAGCAATGTAACCAGTTACACGTTCACCCAAAGCAACACTACTTATAGCGAAATCAGCGGCGGAACGGTTCAAGGTGACTCTACTAATGATGACAACTCGTATTCTGCCATCAATCTTGGTTTTACCTTCTATTTCAATGGAGTACCTTACACACAAGTAAGTGTTAATTCCAATGGTTTTTTAGCTTTTGGTAACACCATATCGAGCAGTTACAACGCACTAAGTGCAGGTACCTCGAACAATGTTGTAGCAGCATTAAATCACGATATTGAAGGCCAATTTGGTGCAGAAATGCAAACGAAGCGAACAGGAGTAGCCGGCAACTATGTTTTTGTGGTCCAATGGAAAGATTTCCGCTCATACGACTTTCCTCCTACTGATGGCGACTATTACAACTTCCAAATCCGCTTGAATGAAGCAGATGGAAAAATCGAGGTTGTATATGGTTCATTTTTAAAAGAAGCAACTCCAAGAACTGCAGAGGTTGGTCTTCGCGGAGCAAGTTCTGCCGATTTTAACAACCGCACTAGTCTGACTAGCTGGAGTGCTTCTACGGCAGGTGCTCTTGTCACCGACGCCATGGCATTGGAAGCAGCAATCACACCTGCAAACGGCCTATCCTTTTCTTGGATGCCTCCCGCCAATGACCTTGCTCTGTTATCCTTGGTAAGCCCACTGGTACCTGGATGTTATAGTGCTAACGAAACAGTTTCTGTGCGCATTAAAAACACCAGTTCAACAAGTATAAATTTTGTGACCAATCCAGTAACGGTTAATGGTAATGTGGCCATAACAAATCCAACTACCTTCCCTGCTGTACTTATAAACACAGGCTCACTAGCAGGCGGTGCAACGATGGATGTTGTTCTAAGCAACTCTTTCAACATGACTGCAGCCGGAAATTACCAATTCAATGCAAGCATTACCCCAACAGGCGACCCATTCACAACCAACAACACATTACCTGCTGTTAATGCTAACTCTAGCCAGACCGTGGGTGTGGCAACAATCGGTTCTGACACCATTTGCGCGGGCACCTTCACCGACCTAGTATTAACCGGATCGAATGGAGCTATTCAATGGCAATCATTCAACGGTATATCTTGGGTCAATGAAACAGGCACTGATAATACAAACACAACCTATTCGATTACACCATCAGCGAGTGGGCAATATCGAGCAACTGTTTGTAACTCATTAATAAGCAATAGTGTATCTGTTGAGGTTTTGAACTCCACAGACCCTATTGTTCCTGCTGTTAGCCGTTGTGGCGAGGGCAATGTCACGTTCACTGCATCCGGAGCAGGTACTCATTATTGGTATAATGTGCCCACAGGTGGCACTCCACTAGATACCGGAAACACCTACAATGCGTATTTGACCTCTACCTCCACGTATTATGCTTCTTCCGTTTCTGGCGGATCCATGGTGACTCTTGGACCTTTGTTTAGCGGCACGTCCACAAATGGAGCAAGCACCGGTTACCACGGCATAATGATTACGACTACCCAACCCAACGTGAATATCAATGGTGCGGACATTGCATTCACCGGTACAGGAACTATGACTATTGCCTTGAAAGACCCAACGAACACCACGGTCATCAATTCGGCTGTTACTGGCACGGTTACAGGAAGTGGCACCACGGCTGTATTGGTTCCTTTCTCTTTGAATATTGCTTCTCCAGGGAGCTACCTCCTTATTATCAATGCAGTTAGTGGAACGGTCAATAACCTTGGTTATAGCTCTTCAGTAGCCTACCCATATACCTCTGCCGCTTTAAGTATAACCTCGGGTTATTGGTATGGTGCTGATGCAACTGTTGACATGTATTTTTTCAATCTGCTTGTATCTACTGGATGTGAAAGCAATCGAATACCTGTGATTGCGACTATTAACCAAGCACCAACAGCAACGGCATCTGCTTCGAATAGCAACTTCTGCAGCGGAACAACCGTAAACTTAACTGCAGCCTCATCAAATTCGAATTACGCATTCACCTGGTCTCCTGCAGCAGGTCTAAGTGGAACAAGCGGAGCTACCGTATCTGCCACACCTGCCTCAACCACCACCTATACCTTAGATGCGAACGACGCTGGCACCGGTTGTCATTTTGTTTCATCTACCTCCCTCACCGTTAATCCTTCTCCGCAAACAATAGTAACGGCAACTCCTGCATCGCTTTGTCTAGGTAGTCAGAGCCAATTGCTCGCAGCTAGTAGTATATCCATACCAATGGATTTTAATACGGTAGGTACCGACATTCTTACCAATACATCGACTGGATATCCTGCACCATACGCCAGTAACTACTGGGGTAATCGCCAACAGTTTATAATTCCTGCTGCAGAATTAGCAGCCGCAGGTTTAACTGCTGGCCCAATCAACAGCCTTGGTTTCGATGTTGCGAATTTGAATGGATCCATGAATTTAGCAAACTTTGTTTTAAAAGTTGGCAACACCGCTTTAAACTCGATCACAACCTTTCAAACCGGCTTGACCCAAGTTTATACAAACGCCAGTTATGCGCCAAGTCTTGGATGGAACATGCACAACCTAAGTACACCATTTGTTTGGAACGGAACCTCCAACATTATTGTAGAAACCTGCTTCAATAACAGCTCCTACACTGCTGCTTCGAATGCATCGGTTAGGCAGACGGCAACAAGCTATAGCTCATCGATAAACTACAATGCTGATGCATCTACCGTTTGCGGTAACACGCTTGTAAACAATATTCAAAATCAGCGCCCGAACATCCGTTTTGGACGTAATCATGTGTACCATTATAACTGGACACCAACCAATACTATCAATACGGCGACTATAACCAATCCGATTGCGCAGCCAACGGTAAACACGACCTATTTGGTAACCGTTTCCGACTCTAACAACACCTGCTCGCATCTTGATTCAGTGGCCGTTGCTGTAGGAACGATTGTACCAAGCACAGCAGGAGGAATCACGGGCACAACGACACTTTGCCAAGGTTCATCAGCAACCTATTCTGTAGGCGCTGTATTAAATGCATCTTCTTACAGTTGGGTAGTGCCAAGCGGCGCTACTATCACAACTGGTAGCAGCACCAACACCATTGTAGTTAACTATTCAAGCACAGCAATACCAGGAAACATCGTGGTTACGCCATTAAATGGCTGCGGAAACGGTGGCGCTTCTCAACCACTTGCAATTACCGTTAATCCATTGCCGGCCGCTGCAGGCGCAATTGTTGGATTAAACAACGACACCGTTTGCAAAGGCGAAACAGGCGTGGCCTATTCTGTGCCTGCAATTACTGGTGCTACGAGCTACTTTTGGACCATTCCTTCAGGAGCAACTATCGCTACTGGTGGCAGCACAAACTCAATAACAGTTAATTTTTCAACGAGTGCCATATCTGGCAATATAACGGTAAAAGGCTTCAATAGCTGCGGTTTCGGACCAACCTCGACCTTCCCTGTTGCTGTATACGGCACTCCTGCTCAAACGGCTGCCGTTCACGGACCTGCAAGCGTTTGTCAAGGTCAAGATATGGTGATGTTTTATGTTGATCCAGTTGTGGGCGCTACTGATTACGTTTGGAATGTGAACTTATTCGGCGCAACCATCGTGGGTGATGCTACAAATGACACGGTGTATGTGAACATCGCGAACAACTCCACCCCCGGTGTTATTTTCGTAAACGGACACAGTCCATGTGCAACCGGACTTGCTTCTCCTTCATTAAGTGTGTTGGTTAACAACGCACCTGCAGCAGCCATCACGTCAAGCAACACAGCCTTCACTATCTGCTTGAACGACTCTGCCCAACTCGGAGTTACTCCTGCATGCGCAGGCTGCACATATGCTTGGACACCGGGAACCGATCTGAGCGACTCTACAATAGCGAACCCATACGCATCGCCAATCGGCAACACCACCTACACAGTTACCGTAACGTCGAACGGTTGCAACGGAACAGCATCGCAAGCATTCACCGTGCTTCCTGCTGCTACTCAAGCCACCATCAGCCTTAGCAACGATACGCTCTATTCTTCTGTTTCGACCTCGTATCAATGGAACTTAAATGGAGCTCCAATTGCAGGTGCTAACAATGTCTATTATCGGTTCACTGCTAACGGCGTGTATACCGTAACAACGACGGATGCCAATGGTTGCCATAGCACATCGGCTCCACAAACAATCAATAGCACGAGCATCGCAGAACATGGCAGCTATGCCTCAATGAATGTGTATCCTAATCCATTTACTCAAAACACAACCTTGAGTTACGTGCTTTCAGGACAAGGCCGTGTTTCTATCGAAATACTTAATTTGCTTGGTCAACGCGTTCAGTTAGTCGCTGACGAAACGCAAGCAAGTGGCGTTCATAACTATACAATCGATCTTCTGGATCAATTGAGTAGTGGTGTATTTATTCTAAAACTGACTACCGACAAACGCAGCTACTTCGAGCGTTTGACTTTAGTGAAATAAAGGGTATGGCAAAAGCACGTGTTTCTGATTTCTTCTCCTTAGTAAAATTCAGTCACACACTCTTCGCTTTGCCCTTTGCGATTGTCGGTTTTTTTCTAGCTTATCGAATAACAGAAGCAGTTTTCCCAATCGGAAAACTGCTTCTTGTTATTTTATGCATGGTGTTCGCCCGAAGCGCAGCCATGGGATTCAACAGATACATTGATCGCAAGATCGACGAACGTAATCCACGAACAGCAAACCGCGAGATTCCGGCTGGAATAATTAGTCCCGCCGCAGCGTTATCCTTCGTCATTGCTTCTTGCCTCCTCTTTCTAGCATGCACGTGGTTCATCAATCCACTTTGCTTTTATCTTGCCCCCGTGGCCTTAGCTGTTATTTTGGGCTACAGCCTTACCAAGCGCTTCACGGCACTTTGTCACCTTGTGCTAGGTCTTGGCTTATCCTTGGCTCCGATTGGTGCCTATCTTGCCGTAACTGGAGTTTTTAACCTTTTGCCTTTACTCATTTCATGCTCAGTCTTTCTTTGGGTTAGCGGATTCGACATAATCTATGCCTTGCAAGACGAAGAATTTGATCGTTCCCTAAAACTGCATTCAATTCCTGCTGCTTTAGGTATTAAAAAAGCCTTATTGCTTTCGGTTTTTTTACATATTCTTTGCGGTCTTTTGATTGTTTATACTGGCTTTTCAGGGCACTTTGGGCTTTATTATTGGATTGGCACCCTTGTTTTTTTGTCCTTATTGACCTATCAGCATTTTTTAGTCAAGCCAAATGACCTTTCGAAGGTCAATCTGGCGTTTTTTACAACAAACGGCATCGCAAGTGTTGTTTTTGGCGGCTTTGTGGTGCTGGATGTGCTTTTGCACTAGTAGAGCGCATAAAACATGTGGATTGTCATCTGCGTGCTGTACAGGCTATATCCTAGGTCATTTCCTTTTTCCTTTAAAAATGCCTACTTTTGCGCCCCCGTAAACCCATGAGCAATCTACTTGATAATCACTTACTTATTTATATCCTCCTGTTTGCAGGTATGATTGGCTTTTCCTTGCTAACCAATGCCTTGTTTCTAAAGTTTGTGAGAACATTAGGCATTCGTAAAATGGATGGCGACACGATTATTCGCTGGGGACCACAATCGAAACCTGCTATCGGAGGCCTGGGCTTCTATATTCTCTTTCTTTTTGCAGTAGCTGGAAATGCCGTATTATTCGATCCCAATCAGTTTTTTCTGAACAAAGAATTTACGGGCTTGCTGCTTTGCACGACCATGGGTTTTATCATTGGCCTAGCCGACGATGCCTACGACACAAAGCCATTATTGAAGCTTATGGGGCAGATATTGTGCGGCCTAATACTTATAGCCACAGGCAACGAGATTCACCTTTTTCAAGCTGCATGGATGAATCACTTGATGACTATTTTATGGGTGGTTGGGATCATGAACTCTATTAACATGCTCGACAACATGGATGCGATCTCTAGCATTGTGTCTATTTTTATTCTTATCGCCTGCATCTGGGTAATGGGGCAAGAGACAGACTACATCGGTAATCTGTACTTTATGGTTATCCTTGGAGGTATCGCCTCTCTGCTCGGCTTTCTTTGGTTCAATTGGCATCCTTCGCGCATGTATATGGGCGACACAGGCAGCCAATTTTTAGGGGCTTTGCTTTCCTTAATAAGTATTCTCTATTTGTGGAATTACCGCTTGCCAGCAATAGGTCAAACGCATGACTTGCTTATGATCTCGCGCAACATTGTGCTTGTGGCCCTCGCATTTACCATGACCCTTGCGGATACAACCGTTGTCGTTGTCAACCGCTTAATAAAAGGCAAGTCGCCATTCGTTGGCGGAAAAGATCATACTACGCACCACCTTGCTTTGCTTGGCTTGTCCGATCGTCAAGTGGCTTTGGTATTTATACTTTTCTCGATGATCTCCATTAGCTTGGTATTGATCATCGCGCACATCGGGAACGCCTGGAGCTGGTTGTACACGCTAGTATTCGGATCTTATTTTTTAGCAATTGTCGCCGCGTTTTTTACGATGACGCATCTATCTTCGAAGCGCTTGAGCACCGATAAAATACAAGAAACAATATAGCTATGCAGTTAAAAAAAGGACTTTTCGCCTTCATGCTTTTTATTGTTTCTTTCGCAATAATAAAGGTGTTTAGCTTTTCATTCGAAAATCGCCAACCCGACTCGAACTCCCATGCGACTGAGAATGTGAACTTCGTCAAAGCGATTCAGTTGCCCCAAAACATGGATTTTGCAGGCGAAAAAGTGCCCTTGAACATGTATGATGTTGCCGAACGCATGGATCGCGAGCTAACTGTCAATGTGTATTGGCAATCGCAAACCATTCTGTTCATCAAACGCGCCAACCGTTGGTTTCCGATTATTGAGCCAATCCTAAAAAAATACAATATCCCAAACGATTTCAAGTATTTGGCCATTGCTGAAAGCGGCATGATGAATGCGGTATCACCAGCGGGTGCTACTGGTTTTTGGCAGTTGTTAGAGGCCCCGGCCAAACAATATGGATTACTTATCAACGACGAGGTGGATGAGCGTTACAACGTTGAAAAGTCGACCGAAGCTGCTTGTAAGTATTTATTGGAAGCGAACACGGCCTTCGGAAGCTGGACCATGGCTGCAGCTTCCTACAACATGGGTATTACAGGCTTGCGTCGACAAGTAGAGAGCCAAAAGCAGAGCAACTATTACAACCTCTACCTGAACGAAGAAACGGCTCGCTATATTTTTCGTCTCATGGCCTTAAAGGAAGTATTCGAGCATCCTGCACGCTATAATTTCAAGCTGCGCAAAAAGGACCTGTACCCAGCAATTCCAGTCACAAAGATGATTGTGGATTCAGGTATCAGCAACATGGCTGATTTTGCTGCAATGTACAAAGTCAGCTACAAAACATTAAAGCTTTTCAATCCTTGGATGAGGCAGCCTAAGCTCATCAACAAGGAGCGCCGACGCTTCACCATTCAGTTGCCCGATGTTGATTTTAACTACGAGCGGTACTTAGAGCGGATGGGAATCGAGGATTCAATAGCTGCTGAGTAATTTACCTACTATTCTAAAAGGGAAGCATGGAATCTGAATACGTAGAGATAAGCGGTGCCCGGGTTCACAACCTCAAGAACATCGATGTAAAATTTCCACGCTACAAGCTTGTGGTTATCACTGGCCTTAGCGGAAGCGGGAAATCGTCATTGGCTTTCGATACCTTATTTGCCGAAGGACAAAGACGCTATATGGAGACCTTCTCGGCCTATGCACGACAGTTCATGGGATCGATGGAACGCCCCGATGTAGACAAGATCACTGGGCTGAGTCCCGTGATTTCTATCGAACAAAAAACAACACACTCCAACCCACGATCAACGGTTGGTACAGTCACAGAGATCTATGATTTTCTGCGCTTACTCTTTGCTCGTGCCTCCGATGCCTATTCCTTCAAAACGGGCGAACAGATGGTGCGTTTATCCGACGAAGAGGTGCTTGATCGCATTCGGCAAGACTTCAACGAAGAGCAAGTAGTAGTGCTCGCGCCTGTCGTTAAAGCACGCAAAGGACATTACCGCGAGCTCTTTGAGTCGGTGATCCGCATGGGCTTTTTACAAGTGCGTATAGACGGTGTGGTTACCGATCTCAAGCGCACCATGCAAGTAGACCGCTACAAGACACACGACATTGAAATCGTTATTGATAAGCTGCTTGTCAACAGCGCTTCAGAGCAACGCTTGAAGGAATCGCTAGCCTTGGCTATGAAGCATGGAAAAGGCAGTCTCTTGGTTGCCACAGCCATCAAAGCTAAAACAAACAGCTCCCGAAAAGTTTTCACCGATATCGAAACCGGAGACGTAAGACACTATAGTCGTAACCTCGTTTGCCCAACATCCGGCATATCGTATGATGAGCCACAGCCGAACACCTTTTCGTTCAACTCGCCTTATGGCGCCTGTGTTACTTGCAACGGCTTAGGAACGGTGCATCAGGTGGATCGTAAAAAGATTATACCTGACCCTACGAAAAACATTTCTAACGGCGGTCTCTTGCCATTGGCCAAAACCAATGACAAATGGATCTTCAAGCAATTAGAGACGCTGGGCCAACGGTATAATTTCAATTTAAAAACACCCATCGCTGAAATTTCTGAAGAAGCACTAAATGTGATTCTTTATGGCAGCGATGAACAGCTGCAAGTGCCTCTGAGTTTTAGCGGCGTTAGCGAATCATCCTATGCTACCAAATTCGAAGGCATTCTGAACCTGATTACCAGGCACTACGAAGAAGGCCAAAGCACGGCCTACAAAAGTTGGGCAGAGGAATTTATGCATCGCATCGAATGTCCCGATTGCAAAGGCATGCGCCTGAAGAAAGAGTCGCTGCATTTTAAAATCGACCGCAAAAACATTGCTGAGTTAGCCGCAATGGATCTGAGCGAGCTCGCCAACTGGTTCGATCGACTCGAGAATAGGATTAGCGAGAAGCAACGCGCTATAGCACGAGAGGTTGTTAAAGAAATTAGTACCCGCTTGCAGTTTCTGTTGGATGTAGGACTCGATTACCTGTCCATCAACCGCACCACACAAAGTCTTTCTGGCGGTGAAGCGCAGCGTATTCGCTTGGCCACACAGATTGGCTCTCAGTTAGTAGGCGTCTTGTATATTTTGGATGAGCCCAGCATCGGACTGCATCAGCGCGACAACGACAGGCTGATTCGCTCGCTGCAAAACCTGCGCGACATCGGCAATACCGTTGTTGTTGTAGAACACGACAAGCAGATGATCTTATCTGCCGACCACATCATCGACATGGGACCGCGTGCGGGTGTGCATGGCGGACTTATCGTTGCCCAAGGAACACCAGAAAAGATTCTTGCCTCATACAGTCTCACGGCCAGTTATTTAAACAACATTCACAAGATAAAAGTACCAGCAATGAGACGTGCTGGCAATGGTCACTCGATAGAAATCAACGGCTGTTCAGGCAACAATTTAAAGCATGTGAATGTGGAGTTTCCGCTCGGAAAATTCATCTGTGTCACAGGCGTTTCGGGGAGCGGCAAGTCGACCCTAATAAACGAGACCCTCTACCCTATTCTTAAGAACCGATTTTATCACACAAAAGATATACCCTTGCCATACGAGGAAATCACGGGCTTGGAGCACATCGACAAAGTGATTGAGATTGATCAATCAGCGATTGGACGCACACCGCGCTCTAATCCAGCAACCTACACGGGTGTTTTCACCGAGATCCGCACTCTTTTTGCGCGCCTGCCTGAATCACAGATTCGTGGCTATGCACCGGGGCGCTTCTCCTTCAATGTCAAAGGCGGGCGCTGCGAAACCTGCATGGGTGGCGGGATGCGTTTAATTGAAATGAATTTCCTTCCGGATGTGTATGTACAATGCGAAACATGCCAAGGAAAGCGTTACAACCGCGAAACCTTAGAAATTCGATTCAAGGGCAAATCCATCAGTGATGTGCTTGCCATGAGCATCGATCAGGCGGTTGATTTTTTCAAGGATATACACATGATCCTTGCGAAAATCAAAGCGCTACAGGAAGTAGGTCTCGGCTATATCACCTTGGGCCAATCGAGCACCACGCTCTCTGGTGGTGAAGCACAAAGGGTAAAGCTGGCCACGGAGCTTGCAAAAAAAGATACAGGCAGTACCTTCTATATTCTGGATGAGCCCACCACGGGACTTCATTTTGAAGACATCCGCATTTTGCTTGAGGTCTTGGATCGTTTGGTAGACAAAGGAAACACGGTGCTCGTTATCGAACACAACATGGATGTTATCAAGGTAGCCGACCACATTATCGATATGGGACCTGAAGGTGGCCACCGCGGCGGCCAGTTACTCTGTCAGGGCCGTCCTGAGGAGGTTATCCTTAATACACAATCGCTGACAGCAGCCTTTTTAAAACAGGAGCTTCAACAATAATATGCAAAAGGCCGAATTCAAATTCGCGCAAGGCATTGAATTGCGCTTCGTTGATGTTGATGCGCTTGGGCACGTCAACAACGCCAACTACCTGACCTATTTAGAGCAAGGCCGCATCGGCTATCTAAACGAGGTCTTGGGCAAAGAAGTGAAATACGAAGAGAAAGGCATCATTTTAGCCCATGTAGCCATCGACTTCAAAATACCGGCGGTTTTTGGCGACCGCATCGAAGTGCTGACACGTTGCTCCCGATTAGGAAACAAAAGCTTCGACCTCACCTGCTCGATTGTAAAGCTTGTTGGATCTGCTAAAATTGAAGTTGCGGCAGCACATACAGTGCTTGTTTGCTTTGATTATGAAGCACAGCAGTCCATCCCCCTACCTCAAGCTTGGATCGAGCGTTTTGCCGCATTCGAAGGCCTTTAAAATCAGTTGATTAAAGCGATAGG
>CANFOZ010000021.1 GCA_947448795.1 Bacteroidota bacterium | reverse complement strand
TGGCGACTCATTTAACAAATACATAACACCATGGCCTACAATCTCGACAAGACCGATCTAAAAATTCTAAAAATTCTTCAAGAAGACGGCCGCATCACGAATTTGCAGCTTTCTACGGAGATAGGTCTTTCGCCAGCACCAACTTTGGAGCGGGTAAAAAAGCTTGAGAAATCAGGCATAATCAAGAGTTTCCATGCAACGCTAGACCCTTCAGCCCTTGGCTTAGGGATTCAAACGCTGATGTTGGTTACCTTGAGTCGTCATGTAGATAATGCAATCAAGAATTTCATCACTGCGGTAAACAGCATCGACGAGGTGGTTGAGTGTTATCACCTTACGGGCTCTTCCGACTATTTGTTGAAGATCATGGTGAAAGACATTGCTGCTTATGAGAACCTTGCAAGCAACCGCATTGCTTCAATAGATGGAATAGGGCACTTGCAAAGCATGGTGATTTTATCCACAATCAAGTCCTCTAAAAAGCTGCCTTTGAAATACGAGGCCGATGTGAAGGCCGCCGAGCCTGAAATGGCTGGCTAATGCACATCGAGGAGCTGCGCCATTACTGCCTTTCCAAATTGGGGGCAGAAGAGACATTCCCATTCGACCTAGACACCTTGGTATTTAAAGTGGGCGGCAAGATTTTTTTGCTGTGTTCATTGGAGCGCAATCCCCTGTCTTTCAATGTAAAAGCAAGTCCGGATAAAGCCCTGGAATTGCGTGCATCCTACCCCTGTGTGAGTCCTGGCTACCACATGAATAAAACCCATTGGAACACCATTTTGGTTGATGGTTCAGTTGCCGACGCTGTGTTAAAGCAATGGATCAATGATTCATACGATTTGATTGTATCTTCGCTGTCGCGAAAAATGCGGGACGCCTTGCTCGTCGGATAAATCGTACCTTCGCTTACTACTAAGCCCAAACCGCCATGATGAAGAAATTGATATCCTTTTTCCTGCAGGGATTGTTATTCACCGTGCCCATTGCAGCTACTTTTTGGGTGGTGTTTAAGCTGTTCAATTACATCGATTCGATCTTGCCTTTTGATATCCCAGGACTGGGTATTTTAGTGCTCATTGGCATTATTACTTTTTTCGGGTATTTAGGTACTTTTTACTTCGCCAATCCTTTGTTTTCTTTGGTTGAGCGGATGATTGAGCGAGCGCCTTTGGCAAAAATTATTTATTCCTCGGTAAAGGATCTTGTGTCGGCTTTTGTTGGCGAAAAGAAGCGTTTCACACAACCTGTCTTGGTAACACTCGATTACCAATCTGGTTTACAGCGTATCGGGTTTATTACTCAAAACGACCTTAGTAGCCTTGGGATGCAAAACAAAATGGCCGTTTATCTTCCTTATTCCTATAGTTTTATGGGCGGCTTGTTCATCGTTCCAAAAGAGAACGTAACGCCAATTGATGCTTCCGGAACGGACATGATGAAGTTTGTTATTTCTGGTGGAGTGACTGAAATTTAGCAGCATACGAGCGTGGCACAACAAATCTCAAACCCGGATTCGGCATCCATTAAGAGTCCCTTTTCCAACACTTCGGAGCAGGGATCCTTGGAGTTGCAGCATGCTGCCGATTCGGTACGCGCCGCTAAGAAGGCTTTTGCGGTGGCTCAAGTAAAGGCTTTGTCGGTTCATCACGACGCTGTAAAGCCAAGCACTGCAACAAAAGCGACAGTCTTAGTTAAGGATACTTCGCTGTTATCCACCCAGCTTCGCGATAGCGCATCTGCTTTTCGCTTCAAAGATGTGGCATCGCCTTTTAATGCTCGTCGGCAGCGTGTAGATGAAGCGCCATCGGTTGCCACACATACGCTGTTTGCTCCGCACGAGCTGCAGGTTGGTAAATTGGATGCGCTCACATTAAACCGAGATAGTCCGGCATGGGTTTTTCTCCTCTTGTTTCTGATGGTGGCTGCGTTTACTTGGATCAAGGTGTTTTATGCACGTACGATGCGGCAGATCTTTCAAGCCGTAGTTAGCATGGGCGCGGCTAACCAGATGCTGCGCGAAGAGAATTTGCTGTTGCAGCGCTCCAGTGTCCTACTGACCGTGCTCTTTAATTTGGTGGCTGCTTTTTTTCTCTATCAGGTAAGTAATTATTTGGAATGGAGCAGCGACTATATTGGAAGCGGTCTAGGTCGATTTCTGATACTGGCTTTCGTGGTTTCTTTAGTGTATTCGCTTAAATTCCTCATCCTTCGTTTAACGGGTCACCTTTTTCGAACCGACAAAGCATTTTCGGCCTATATATTTCATATTTTTCTGATAAACAATGTTTTAGGCATGTTGTTGATGCCGTTGGTAATTGCTGTTGCATTTTTAGCACCAGCCTATGCCTTGTATTTCTTTTATACAGCCGCGGCCTTGGTAATCTTGGGATTCCTCTATCGCATGTTGCGGGGCGTCTTGATAGGCTTGTCTTTCGCCGAATTTTCAAAAGTCTATTTATTGTTGTACCTTTGCGCCCTTGAAATAGGTCCTCTTTTGATAACAATCAAGTGGTTATTCCTTTGATTATTAATAAAAAGAGCAAGAACACTATCAAAAAGGACTCTGTAACCATTAATAACGCTTTAGGAATGGCAATAGCAAAGGTAAAAAGCATCTTAGTTACTCAGATCAAGCCCGAAGCGGAGAAGAATCCATACTCTGAGCTCGCCAAGAAACATAAGCTGAAGGTTGATTTTCGACCTTTTATCCACATCGAACCTGTTGGAACGCAGGAGTTTCGCAGGCATCGGGTACATATTCCAGATTACACATCCGTTATTTTTACCAGTCGCAATGCTGTTGATCATTTCTTCCGTATAGCGGCTGAAATGCGCATCATGGTTCCGGAAGACTTAAAATATTTTTGCATCTCTGAGTCTACGGCGTATTATCTTCAAAAATACATTGTGTACCGCAAGCGCAAGGTTTTTCATGGCAAGCAGTCGATAACTGACCTGATTGATATCATCAAGAAACACAAGGACGAGAAATTTTTACTCCCCTGTGCCGACATTGCTAATCCTGAGATTCCTGCTTGTCTAAAGCTGAACAAGGTAGCTTTCACGGAGGCGGTTTTCTACAAAACGGTTTGCAGTGACTTGTCGGATTTAGCCGAAGTGAAGTACGATATTCTGGTGTTCTTCAGTCCTGCCGGTGTGCATTCGTTGTTCAAAAACTTCCCGGATTTCAAACAAGATAAAACGCGCATTGCCGCATTTGGACCAAGTACTGCGAAAGCCGTATTGGATGCCAAGCTAAATCTTGACATTCAGGCACCGATGCCGGGTATTCCGTCAATGACAATGGCGATTGAGCAATACATCAAAAAGGCGGGCAAGTAAGCCTTCGTCTTTTCTGAATCTACTTGGAACCAACTACGCTTCGACACACCTTCCCCAAAGAAGAGCGTTTATGCAGCCGCAAGCTGATAGATGCTTTATTTGGTCAAGGCGCTGTGCTTGCCTTCTTTCCCTTTCGTCTTTCGTGGATGTATACCGCTTTGCCATCGGATGTGCCTGCGCAAGTGGTGATCGGTGTTTCGAAACGCAGGTTTAAGCATGCCGTGCTTCGAAATCGACTGAAGCGCTTGATCCGCGAGGCTTACAGGCATCATAAACACGAGCTGTTTGCAGATCTCCTTAAACGCGATAAACAGCTGGCTATGATGTTTATTTATACGGGCAAGGCCGATATAAGCTATGTCGATTTGGAGCTGAAGATGGTGGAGCTGTTATCACGCTTGAAGGAGCATTTAGCAAAAATCGAATAAACGTGTTGCGTATACTTTTTATCTTTCTTCTCCGTTTTTATCAGCGCGTCATCTCGCCGATGTTTCCTCCCGTTTGCCGATTCACACCTACCTGTTCACAATATGGCGTAGAAGCCATCACAAGGCATGGTGCAATCAAAGGAGGTTATTTAACTTTGAAGCGTATTTTAAAATGTCATCCTTGGGGGCCACATGGCCACGATCCTGTTCCATAAACTGTAAACATGCTCAAATCGTTTAAAAAACTTCGCCTTGCTTTAGTCGTGCTGGTTCTTGCAGCCAGCACCTTTGCATCCTTTAGTTTCGTTGACAATTACTTCGAGATCTCGAAGAATCTAGACATTTTTGCTACGCTTTTTCGTGAAATCAACATCTACTATGTGGATGAGATTGATCCAGGAAAGCTAATGAAGACAGGTATTGATGCCATGTTGGAATCCTTGGATCCGTACACCAATTACATCACCGAATCAGAGATCGAGGACTATCGATTTATGACGACCGGCCAATATGGTGGCATCGGCGCTTTGATTCAACAGAAAGGCGATTCGATTATCGTGAAGGACCCGTACGAGGGCTTTCCAGCACAGAAGGCAGACCTGCGAGCGGGGGATGTTATTCTGGAAATTGACGGTCGCTCTACCGTTGGTAAAAAGACCGACGATATCAGCAAGATTTTAAAGGGCCAGCCGAAAACTCCTGTGCGCTTGGTTATCTGTCGCTTTGGGGAGAAGAAGTTGATAGAGAAAGTGATTACCCGCGACGAGATTAAAGTGAAAAGCGTGCCTTACTATGCCATGCTTGATGAGCATACTGGCTATATCCGTTTAAATTCTTTTACGGAGAGTGCAAGTCGCGAGTTGAAGGATGCCATGCAAGATCTGAAAGCAAAAGGCAAGTTGGAATCGTTGGTGCTCGACTTACGCGGCAACCCAGGTGGTCTTTTAAACGAAGCGGTGAACATTGTCAATTTGTTTGTAGATAAAGGCAAGGAGATTGTATCCACCAAGGGCAAGGTTGCCGAGTGGGATAAATCATACAAGGCATTGAACACGCCTGTTGACACGCAAGTGCCATTGGTAGTGTTGGTGAATAGCGGCTCTGCCTCGGCGTCCGAGATTGTGTCGGGGGCTATTCAGGATCTTGATCGGGGCGTGATTTTAGGTCAGCGCAGTTATGGTAAAGGCCTGGTGCAAACCACGCGCCCATTGACATACAACACCCAGCTTAAAGTGACCACGGCAAAATATTACATACCAAGTGGTCGTTGCATTCAAGCGCTTGATTACACGCACCGCAACGAAGATGGTAGCGTTGGCAAGGTGCCCGATTCCTTGATGAACAGCTTTAAAACCAAAGGAGGCCGCATGGTGAAAGACGGTGGTGGTATTCTTCCCGATGTAGTGATGGCGCCAGAGAAACTCAGCAACATTGCCGGCTCCTTGCTTGGTAAATACTTGATCTTTGATTTTGCTACGCGTTACCGCACGGCTCACGAAAGCATTCCTGCCGTTAAAGATTTTCATTTGAGCGATAGCGATTTCAACGATTTCGTGGCCTTTTTAGGCGATAAAGAATACGACTACACCACCAAGAGCGAGAAGGCGCTGCAGGATTTAAAAGAAAATTCGGAGCAGGAGAAATACTTTTCGGATATCAAGGTTGAATACGAGGCGCTTCATAGCAAGATGATGCACAACAAAAAAGAGGACCTTGTGAAGAACAAAGAAGAGCTTATGGCTCTGCTCACGGAGGAGATTGCGTCGCGTTACTATTTTCAGAATGGACACACCGAGGCGTCACTTGCTACCGACCCTGAGGTACGCCGAGCGATAGCGCTTTTGCAAGATAAAGCCGGTTACAATGCAATTTTGGCTACGCCCGTGAAGGCAGGAAAATAATACGTAGGGTATTTTGAAAAAAACCTCCGTGAATGCGGAGGTTTTTTTATTTACAGCTGTTGACTAAGGTAGTCTTTCAGTCCTTCGCGCCAATCGCGCATGATGTTAAGTCCGTTTTTCTTTAGCAAGTTATTTTCCAGCACGGAATAGAAGGGGCGAGGGGTATTCACAGCAAATTCGCCAGGTTGGGCGATGTTGAGCGGAGTTTTGATGCCTGCAATGCGAAAGATCTCTTGCGCGAACTCGTACCAAGAGCATTGACTTTCAGAGGTTGCGTGACAGATGCCGGTGAGGTTGCTGCTAGCTATATGTGCCAACTGACGAGCAATGTCCATGGTGGGTGTTGGCGAAACGAATTCGTGAGCCACAACACGAACCTCGGGCTTTTCGTTACCGAGCTTCAGCATGAGGTTCACAAAATTGTTACCTCCTTTGGCGCGGCAAGGGTTTTTACCATAGATAGCGGAGACCCTTATTACGAGTGAGTTTGCAGCGATGCTACGCACGAAAAATTCGCCCGAAGCCTTGGTGTTTCCATATACGTTCACGGGACACACTGCATCGTCCTCTAAATAAGGTGCTTGCTTGCTGCCGCTGAACACATAATCGGTGCTGATGTGATAGAGTTTGAATCCTTGTTCATTGGATAAGATGGCGAGGTTTCGAGCTCCGAGTGCGTTGCCTTCAAAGGCCTTCACGGTTTCGATTTCGCATTTATCGACATTGTGATAAGCAGCGGTGTTGATCACCAAATCGGGCTGCACTTCGCTAAGCACCTTCTTGCATAAATCTAAATCAACGATGTTGATGACATCGTGGTTAAGCTCGATGACTTGATGATTTTGTTCTTTAAAGATGCTGGTGATGTCGGAGCCCAACTGTCCATTGGCGCCAATGACTGCTACTTTCATGCTTAGCGGATGAGGATGTTGTCTGTTTTAAGACTCTTGAACACTTCGATGTTATAGAATTCAGGCTTGCTGAAATCGCTGAAGTGGTTGAGGTTCTCGATGAGGTTGTTGACGATCGAAGCCACATCTTGTTTTGGCGCGAAGCCAAGCACGTGTTGTGCTTTTTCGGTGCTTACCATGTAGTTGCGAAAATCGACAACATTTTTTTTGGTCAGGGTGATTTTTTCGTTGAGGTGTTTTTCCACCATGGCATGAACGATCTCTCCGATCTCTCCGACGGTATAATTCTTGGAAGC
This sequence comes from Bacteroidota bacterium, assembly GCA_947448795.1. GTDB lineage: Bacteria > Bacteroidota > Bacteroidia > AKYH767-A > JAHEYN01 > CANFOZ01. The sequence continues at coordinate 31,863 of CANFOZ010000021.1, read as the reverse complement.
AACATTGAAGACACCAGAAACGGTGGCCGTGCATTCAACGGCTTTGGAATACGCGTCAATCATGTCCAAAGTGCCGAATATAGGGCGACGAATGGCAGGGTTGTTTATAATCACCTCTTTCTTTTGCATTGCGGTTTTGAACATGGTGTTCACGGCGAGGTCGAGGCGCATGCGCGGACTGTAGCCAGAGAGCGTACCTTGACGCAGGCAGATAACAGAGAAGGTGTCGTCCATCAGCTGCATGGCAGCGCTTTCGCCTTGCAGTTTGGAGATGCCGTATGGGTAATTTGAAACCGTTGGGTCGGCTTCGGTAAACATGCGGTCTTCGGTGTAGCCGTATACAGAGCAAGAGCCGGCGTAGATGAAGCGTTTTACCAAGGCTATTTTCGCCAAGTAAGCCAAGTAGGCAGGCAAAGCGCCATTGTAGATAAAGTTGTCTTTCGGAGAAAACTCGGCCATTGGATCGTTGCTGAGTCCGGCGAGGAAGATAACCTGGTCGAAGCCCTGCATATCAGCAGCGCTCAAGTCGAAGAGTTCCTTCTGAATCGTTTTTACAGAGTCTGGCAGATGGTTTCCAAACCACATAAGGTCAACAACGGTAACATCGTGACCTCGTTGTGCAAGCGCCGGAGCAAGCACCGACCCGATATAGCCGGCGCCACCAGCGATGAGAATTTTCATAGTAAGAGAAATAGCAGATTAATACTTGAAGTTGTTAGATTCTTCACGGTTACTCCATTCCTCAAGGGTTTGGGCTACTTTGTCTTTGTCGGAGAGGATGGGCTCTCCTGTCAGTGGCCAATCGATCCCGATAGCGGGGTCGTTCCAAAGAATACCGGATTCGGCTTTGTTGTTATACATGCCAGAGCATAGGTATTGAATTTCGGCGAAATCGGAAAGAACGCAAAAGCCGCGTGCAAAGGAAGGCGGAGCCCATACTTGCTTGCGGTTTTCGGTGTTCACAATCTCCCCATGCCATTGTCCAAAAGTGGGTGATCCTTTGCGAATATCAACAGCTACCAAGAAGGCCTCGCCGCGAAGCACACGCATCAATTTCCCCATGCCTGGCTCCCATTGAAAATGCAGGCCGCGGAGGACATTTTTTACAGAGCCAGAATGGTTTTCTTGAACAAAATTGGAAGGGATCCCAAGGCGCTCAAATTCATCAGCGCGATAGAGCTCGGTGAAGAAGCCGCGCGGGTCTTCAAAGCGCTCGGATTGAATTACTTTAATGCCGTTGAGGTATTCGCCGACCAGGTTGATCTTCATTTAGCTAATGTTTTTTATTAGTTGTTTGTATGTTTTCTCTCCAAAAAGGAAGTAACGGATAGCAATGCTTTTAGGGAATATCATTTTGGAAATCGCCTCGTCCGACACGCTGCGCTTGGATTGTGCGTCTTTTCTGTTTCGCCAAAGCATGGGCAAATGTACGAATATCCAAACATGTGCAGTCAATACCGCATACACCTTATTCAGCTTGAAGTTGCAGGCATACCAGCTAGCTGCCATGGCATCGAGGAAGAGGTGTTTTAAAAGGATGCTTGGCAAGTTTTTTCCTTCCACATTTTTGAACAGCATGAAGATGCTGTTTCGATGGTTCCAATAGGTTTTTTTGAAACTGTCGGGCACGATGGTGGCGCCACCGTAGTGTTCCACGATAGAAGCAGGCACCACGCGGAGCTTGAATCCGGCAAGCTGCATACGCCAGCAGAGGTCGATTTCTTCCATGTGATGAACAAAATCAGCATCGAGGTTGCCGCATTTTTCAAGGGCGGAAAGGCGGATGAACATGGCCGCTCCTGTGGCCCAGAAAATATCTTCGTTTTGTTCGTATTGCCCTTGGTCTTTTTCGAGGGTAAAGAAAACACGACCTCTCGCAAAGGGATAGCCGTATTTGTCCATATGACCGCCGCAGGCACCAGCGTATTCAAACATACTCAGGTCGTTCATGTACAGAAGCTTTGGCGCGATTGCTGCAATTTTATGATCGCCTTCTGCCTCTTTAACCATCGGTTCAATCCAATCGGGCCGGACTTTTACATCGTTGTTGAGCATCACAAGGTATTCGCCTTTGCATTGCTCGAAAGCCAAATTATAGGCCTTGCTGTAGCCAGCGTTTTTGCCAGTTTGAATGATGCGTACTTCGGGGTAGTTGCTTTGTATAAAGGAAACGCTCTCGTCGGTAGACAGGTTGTCGAGCAGCACAAGCTCCGTATTTCCATAGGTGCTCGTCCGAAGGCTGTCGAAGCAGTCTTTCAGAAAGCGCATGCCGTTGTAGTTTAAAACTACCACGTGCACCAATGGAAGCGAGCGGTTGTTCATCAATCTCGTGCTAAGGGTTTGTCCCTGAGGTTCTGTTTTTTTAAGGGGTGCAAAGTTAATTAAAAAAGCATAAACGGTCCTTACTTTCGTCGATTTTATAATTCCTAACAGCGACGCGCAGAAGCCGCTTTCAAAAAAAGTGAAAATATTTTGCACTCACGCATTGATTCCCTACTTTTGCCTCGAATTTTAAAACAAGCGATATGGCCAATAGTTCCATTAACATTCGTCAATCTAACTACCTCGGTACCCTACGTGCCGACAATTGGTGGTTGTACCCCGCCTTCGTGGTTTTCGGTTTCACGTCTTTCGTCATCTACGCTACGTGGGCTGCTTTCCAGGGGGATAATTACTACTTCGATGGTGGTCTCATGAGTGAGCACTTCGGAGGGTATCTCTCGCCGATGTATTCTCCATTGGTATGGGTTAAGTCTGGTGTGCACGGCGGCGCTCCATTGCACCACGCATGGCTCGGTGAGATGCCCGCTTGGATGCCTGCTTTTGTTACTCCAGCTTTTTTTATCGTTGGTTTTCCTTTGGCTTTTCGCTTCACGTGTTATTACTATAGAAAGGCCTACTACCGTGCTTTTGCAGGTGCGCCTCCAGCATGTGCCGTAGGTGCAGTGCCACAGAAAGAGTATAAAGGAGAGACTGGCTTGCTTATTTTTCAGAACCTTCACCGCTACGCTTTGTACTTCGCCATCCTTGTGCTTTTCATCCTGGCTTACGATGCCTTTATGTCTTTCTTCAGAGATGGGCAATTGGGTGTTGGCGTTGGCTCCATCGTGCTCTTGGTGAATCCAATTCTTCTTGGGGCGTATACCTTTGGATGCCACTCTTTCCGTCACCTTGTTGGTGGAAAGATGGATTGTATGTCTTGCAGTAAAGGCCGTCTTTTTGCTTGGAAAAATGTAACCAAACTCAATATGAATCACGAGCTATGGGCATGGTGCTCACTGGTTTGGGTTGGCTTCACCGATGTTTATATCCGCCTCACGGCGATGGGTGTTATCCACGATTTTCATACTTGGGCCAACTAATGCATTAAAGGTTTTATAGCCGATTTAAAAAAGAAAACTATGTTAAACATCAAAGAAATACAAACCATCGAGCAGGATGTCATCGTAATTGGTGCTGGTGGCGCCGGACTTCGTGCCGCCATTGAATCATCTGCTCAGGGTCTCCGCACTGGATTAGTTTGCAAATCATTACTAGGCAAAGCCCATACAGTAATGGCCGAAGGCGGCGTTGCTGCAGCTATGGGTAATGTCGACAAGCGCGACAGCTGGAAGTTTCACTTCCGCGATACCATGCGTGGCGGCAAGTTTCTCAACGATTGGTTGATGGTGGAGCACCATGCAAAAGAATCACCTGATCGTGTTCGTGAACTCGAAGAGTGGGGTGCTGTGTTTGATCGCACAAAAGAAGGCTTGATCAGTCAGCGTAACTTTGGTGGTCACCGTTTCCCGCGCTTAGCGCACGTTGGTGATCGTACGGGTCTGGAAATTATCCGCACGCTTCAAGATCATGGTATCCATCAAGGTATGGATATTTACATGGAAGTTACAGCATTAGAGCTTCTTAAAGACGGCGACCGTATCTGCGGTGTGCTTGCATACTACAGAGAGACTGGTCGTTTTGTTATTTTTAAATGCAAAGCGGTAATTCTCGCCACAGGCGGCGGCGGTAAGGCTTGGAAGATTACCTCCAATTCATGGGAATACACAGGCGATGGCTACGCGCTCGCATACGAAGCAGGTGCCGAGCTAATGGACATGGAGTTCACGCAATTTCACCCTACCGGCATGGTATGGCCGCTTTCAGTTAAAGGCATTTTAGTTACTGAAGGTGTTCGCGGTGATGGAGGAATTCTCCTTAACAACAAAGGCGATCGCTTCATGTTCAAATACATTCCTGAGAAATTTGCGCCCGAAACGGCGGATACCGTGGAAGAAGCTAACCGTTGGCTCAAAGCGGATAAAAATGCCCGCAGACCGCCGGAATTGCTTACTCGTGATGTTGTTGCTAAAGCAATCAACGCCGAGGTGAAAGCAGGTCGTGGCTCACCGCATGGTGGTGTGTTTCTTAACATCGCTACGCAACTGCCAGGGGATATTATCAAAAAGAAACTTCCTTCCATGTACCACCAGTTCAAAGAGCTGGCAGAGGTGGATATCACCAAGGATCCGATGGAAGTTGGACCTACTTTACACTACTTCATGGGCGGTGTGCGCGTGAATCCACATACACAAGAATCGACGACTGTTCCAGGTTTATTTGCCGCTGGCGAATGTTCAGCGGGTATGAACGGTGCTAATCGCTTGGGTGGCAACTCCCTTTCTGATTTGCTTGTGTTTGGTAGATTGGCTGGTATTGGTGCAAAAGAATACATCACCAAGCTTTCTGGCAGCGTAAACATCAACGAGGATCAAGTTACTACGGCTATCCGCAAGGCAACAGACATTCTGAACCGCGAGAAAGGAACAAATCCCTACCTCATCCACGAAAAACTGCAGGAAACTATGCAGGACAATGTGGGCATCATCCGTATTGAGAAAGAGCTTGAAACAGCGCTTTCAGATATCGAGAAACTGAAAGCAGAAGCCGCTTTGGTGAAAGCACCGGGCAGCAGCCAGTATAACCCAGGTTGGCACGAAGCGCTCTCGCTTCACTCCATGCTGGTAACCTCCGAAGCAGTTGCGCGTGCAGCCCTCATTCGTCAGGAAAGCCGCGGTGGTCACACCCGTGAGGATTTTCCGGACGAGAGCAAAGAGTGGGTTAAATACAACATCGTTTCTAAGAAAGGACCGGATGGTAAGATGATCACCGAGAAACTCATGAAGATGGATCCGCCGGAGCATCTCCGTCTGATTGCCGACGCTTCTCTCGAAGACTTGGAAGCCGGTAAAATCTAAACAAAGAGCATAAAAGTAACGCTATATAAACACTATACTATGGCACTAAGGACATTCAAAGTTTATCGCGGCAATGACAAAGCGGGCGAATTAAAAGAATACCAAGTTAATGTCGAAGAAGGCATGGTTGTGCTTGATGTGCTTCACCGCATTCAGGCTGATCAAGAGAACGACATGGCCATCCGCTGGAACTGCAAGGCCGGTAAGTGCGGCTCTTGCTCATGCGAAATCAACGGGAAGCCGAAGCTTTCGTGCATGACCCGCATGAATTCATACGGACCAGACGAAGTAATTACCGTGACCCCAATCAAAACCTTTCCTGTTATCAAGGATTTGGTTACCGATGTGTCTTGGAACTATGCGCAGAATAAGCGTATTAAGCCATTCCAGCCGGATCCTAAAAAGAAAGACGAGCGTGGCTACTACATGATGCAAGAAGATGTGGAAAGAACACAAGAGTTCCGTAAATGCATCGAGTGCTTCCTTTGTCAGAATGTGTGTCACGTGTTGCGCGATCACGATCGTAAGGATGCCTTTGTGGGTCCTCGTTTTATGATTCGCTTGGCTTCTCTGGAAATGCATCCATTGGATATTGCAGACCGTATCCCTGAAGTACGCAAAGACTATGGTTCCGGCTATTGCAACATCACACGTTGCTGCACGGATGTATGTCCTGAGCATATCCAAATTACAGATAACGCGATCATTCCACTCAAAGAACGCGTGGTTGACCGCTACTACGACCCAATTGCATGGGTAGCACGAAAAATTACAGGCGACAAAAAATAATGACCTAGATCCCGTATTTTACGGGATCTCTTTGTATATGAAGAAACGTATCAAACTTAAAATAGACGGTATGTCCTGCGACGGGGATTGCGATTCCTTGGCGAAGCATTTTGTGATGGACGGCGTGATAGAACATTCGATTGACCTTCAAAATGGCGAGGCTTGGCTTACTTTTGATTCTGCCATCATCGATGCAAAGGACCTGAAGAAAATCATGGAAAGCATGGTCGACTTCAAAATTTCAGAACAAACCGAAGAGGCCCTTTAAACTTTACTAATAAATCATTAAGCATGAAAAACACCTTTCAAAAATCAATGCTTGCAGCCTTGTTTTTGCTCGCATCCATGAGTTTGTCGCACGTGAGCAAAGCGCAGGCACCCGTGATTGATACCTTGTTGAACAACAAGATCTACACCATCGAATTGACTGAGGACATGGGCAAGAAAAACAAGGTGTATCCCGATGAGCTTAATTTTAAAGGGGATAAGTTAAAATCAAAAAAGCTGAGTATCGACGATCATTTTAAAGCTGCGAAGTTTACCGCTACTCAAAAGACTGCACAAAGCGGAACGAGCATTGACTTTGAATGCACCATGAAGAATGACGGAAACGAAGAAATTATTTTTTCGGGCACCGTAACCGGCAAGCAGATTGAAGGCACCGCCGAATGGAATAAGAAAGACGGTTCCACGCGTATGATGTATAACATAACCGGCGCACTCAAAGAGAAAAAGGTGCCTGGACAAAAAACAAAGTAATAAAGTAAAGAAAGATACGTTAACCTATAAATCAAAATTTTTTTATGAAAAAAATCCTCGTTTCTTCAATGCTTTTTTTAGCAGCGCATTTTTCTTTTGGAAAAGATTTGAATGCAGCTGATGTGCCAGCAATAGTGAAAGCATGCGTAGACTCTGTTTATCCGAAAACACCGGTCATTCGTTGGGAATTAGAAAGTGGTCGCTACGAAGCGTGGGTGAAGAAGAAAGACAACGAGGTTGCTGTATGCGTGTTGCCTACTGGTCAAGTGTTTTCTTTTATTAAAAGCAGGAAGGCCTCGGATCTTCCAAAAGCGGCACAGGAATTCATCAAAAAAACCGCAAAGCTCGAAGATGTGAAAGAAGCGGAAGAGGTGCTATATACACGTGTTAATAAAACCATGTATATCGTTGAGTATAAGGGTTCGATAACAACCTTTGATGATAAAGGCAATTTCATTCGTAAAGAAGCTGGTTCTGGCAGTGGTAGTGGGGATGAGGATGTGAAAAAGCCCGAGCCCGTTAAAGCTGCTCCTAAAAAGACTCCTGCTCAAGGCAAGCAATAACCCAATCGCGGCATTTTTGCCGTTGAGGACACAAAACCCCTTTCTTAACAGGTTATCCAACCAAGTGAAGAAGGGGCTTTGTATTTTGTACGCGTTTCGATTTAGCTAAAACCCTATGAATTCGTTAAAAAAACGGCCTATGTTAATACGCTACAAGCGTTTGCTTTTTTTAGGCTGTATCCTGCTTTTGGGCAGCCCCTTATTTGCACAGCATACACTTAGAGCCCTGCTCCTTGATGCCGAGAGCAAAGAGACACTGATCGGGGTGAATGGTATTGTTGTCGGAAGTTTGTTGGGTAACACCAGCGATGTCCAAGGGCATCTAGAAATCAAGGATATACCTGCCGGTTTGCACACCTTGCGATTCTCTTTGGTGGGCTATCGCAGCGATAGTCTAGTTCTGGACTTTTCAAGCAGCGAGCTTGTTGAAAGAACGATTTTATTGCATGCCGTTGGTCAAGATTTGGAAGAGATCACCGTGAGTACCACGCGCACGAATATGCACATCGAAGACCTGCCTCAGAAAGTGGAAGTGCTAGGCCAGGAGGAGATGGATGAAGAAAGCGCCTTGGTGCCAAGTGGTGTTGGAAGTATTCTTGGCGACATCGCTGTTATCACCATTCAACGCACCAATCCAGTAAATGGCAACGACGCGGTGCGCATGCAAGGACTTGATCCGCAATACACACAACTAATGCGCGATGGCTTGCCTTTGTATGGCGGCTTTTCAGGCAGCATAGGCGTCCTTTCAATTCCGCCTTTGGATCTTAAGCAGGTGGAAATCGTGAAGGGATCAATGTCGACGCTTTACGGCGGCGGGGCAATCGCCGGACTCATCAATTTCATATCAAGAACGCCTGTGGATTCGCCGCGCGTTAGCATGCTTTTTAATGCATCCAGCTTGAACGAGAAGAACATCAATGCCTTTGTTTCAAAAAAGAACGACAAGATTGGGATGACCTTCTTTGCAGGAGCCAACCGCAAGGCCTTTGCCGACATTAACAAAGATGGTTTTTCGGAAGTACCTGAGAACGATAATTTCATTGTTCATCCGCGCGTATTTTTGTATGGAGAAAAATCAACGACCAGCATCGGACTCACCTCGGTGTTCGACCATCGCCGCAGCGGCGATGTCGAGGCCTTGAAAAACGGCCCCACTGCAGCGCATCCTTTTCTGCAACTGGAGCACAGTAACCGCAACACCCTCGATGTGCAATTTGACCATCGTTTCAACAAGCAACACAGTATTGCCTTCAAGTCGGCCGGTAGCGCCTTTGAGCGCGACATGCAAGTGCCGAACTTTCATTTTCACGGTACTAATTTCACCAGCTATACCGAGCTCAGCGATCAGTATACCAGCGAAAAACACACGATAACGGCGGGTCTTAATTTCGTTTCAACAACCTTCGTCAAAGGCGCATCTGATACGACCTGGTTAAGCAGCTTCGAAAATTACACGCCAGGTGTTTTTATTCAGGATGATTGGCATTTAAATCCGACGTGGATGCTTGAGTCTGGGTTGCGTGTAGATCAGCGGATAGGCGGTGAACACTTTGTATTGCCGCGACTCGCTTTGTTTTACAAACCAAACAATCGTTGGTCGTGGCGTTTTGCCGGAGGGCTTGGTTACAAAGCCGCCGACATATTCACATTGGCCGAGCCCTCACCGCTCTTGTTCAATAACGCATCTTCCTTAAAGGCCGAGCGTTCGGCTGGCCTGAACACCGACATCAACTATCATGCTTTGCTTTGGGATAAAGTAGGCTTTGCCATCAACCAAGCTTTTTATTTCACACGTATCAACGATCCACTCGTGATGGGCTTCGACTCGCTTGGAAGGCAAGTAATGAAGACCGGTAATCACAGCGTGAGCAGCTATGGCTCTGACACCTATGTGCAGATGAACCTCGATGAGTTGGAAGTGTATCTCGGCTACAACCATACCGAGGCCTTGCAGCAATTTGATCCGGGTATGAACTGGACGCATCTGTTTACGGGGGATGCTGCTTTAGTGCCCTTGCCATTTAATCCGAAGGATAAAATTTCCGCCACCTTGGCCTATGCTGAAGAAGGTAAATGGCGTATCGGCATTGAAACCAGCGCCTTTTTTAATCAATACATCTACAGTGGAAAAAAGGTGCAGAACTATTGGTTCTGGGCTGCTATGGTGGAGAAAAAGTTTGGAAAAGCGAGTTTGGTATTGAACTGCGAGAACCTGTTTGATGCGCGCCAAGCCAAACACGAGACTTTAGTGGGTGGAAATACCCAATCACCTGTATTTCGACCACTTTGGGGGCCTGTTGAAGGCCGTGTAGTAAATATTTCCTTTAAGCTGGATATCTGATTTTTTGTTTTGCCTTTGTCAAAATTACTTGCTAATTAGTGTTGGGCTTGGAGAATTCAGCGAAAGGATATATCTTCGAATTCTCATTCTAGACTATTAGCTGCAACCCATGATAAAAAAAGTACAAACACCCTACGCTTTTGCCTTTACATTGCTTCTGTCCTTTGCCTTCTTAGGCTCGCTGATGGCGCAAGAATATACAGTGAGTCCGAATAAATCGGTTAGCGTGGATATTGCCTGTAATGCCGGGGGCGTGGCTGAAGTGGACTTCAACAATACCACAGGAGGATTGATTTGTTTGAACTGGCAGGTGCTTGAAAATACCATTCCGCGTTGTTGGGATATTTCCTTGTGCGATTACGACCTTTGTTTTACCAATGTCCCAAGTAGTCGTACCATGGATTCCATCCCGGTGGGAGGGCATGGATTTTTAAAATTAAATGTTGCCTTGAATGATACCGGTGGGGTGGGTTATTTGAAATTCTTGGTGCGCTCATGCAGCGCAATCGCCGGTGGCGACACCATCGTCCTCACCATCAACGGCTGCCCAACTGGACCAACATGTACGCCAACGGGTATCCTGCCTTCACAAAAGGCAGCGGCAAATACCTTTAGTATTTCGCCAAACCCAGCTTCCGACTATGTTTCTTTTGAGTTAGCCGCGGAGTATGCCAATAACGCTAGCTACCGTGTATTCGATCTTTTAGGAAATCAAGTACTTACAGGGGTTCTCGTTGGCCCTCACAACCGCATCAACCTGCAGTCTTTGCAAAGTGGCGTTTATATGGTGAAATGCACCGCTGCAAATAGTTGCCAGACGCGTCGCCTTGTTAAGAATTAATTTATTGCTTATTTGAAATTCAATCTATACTTTTAACCTAATTACTAACTAAACCCCAAATTAAAAATGAAAAAAGTTTTACTCGCTCTCGCTCTCGTTTGCGGTGTAGCACTGACTAAGCCAGCATCTGCTCAGTTGGCTGATTACAGCGTTGCTCCAAACTGGACTTTCTCTGACATTAATGGCAATCCGTACACCCTGTACAGCATCCTCGATCAAGGCAAAACCGTGGTTATCGATGTATCTGCAGCTTGGTGTGGACCATGCTGGAGTTATCACAACACAGGTGCTCTTGAATCTTTTTACGCAGCACATGGCCCAAGCGGTGACAACACTGCAATGGTGTTCTTCATCGAAGGTGAATTAACTAACACAACGGCTCAGTTACATGGTCCTGCACTTACTGGCGGTACTGCAGCAACCAACACACAAGGCGACTGGACTGCTGGTACTTTATACCCAATCATCGACTTGGCTACTGCAACTCCTGGCGCTAGCGCATTCTTAAGCGGCTACCAAATCGGGTACTTCCCAACTGTTTACATGATTTGTCCTAACCGTATCATCCGCGAAATTGGTCAGGCGACTGCAGCAGACATCGCTACCGCAATGGCGTCATGCCCTGCTCCAGGTGGTGCTGTTACTACGGATGCAGCTTTGATTTCGTACACAGGCACACCTACAGCTTATAACTGCGCAGCAGTTAACCTTCCTGTGATCATTCAGAATAACGGTTCAGGCCCACTTTCTAACGTTACTGTTACTGCTATGAACGGAACTACTGCAATCGGTTCTGCTACATACACGGGCACATTAGCTACTACTTACGCTACTGCAACTGTAACCATTCCTAACGTTACTTTCTCTGCACAACCAAATCTTTCTTTTGTAATCACCGGTGGTGATGGCGGAACAGGTATTGTAACCAACAACATGATTTCTGCTAACCTTACTTACCTTAACAAAGTAACCGCTCCTATTTCTGAGCCATTCTCTGCATCTTTTCCATCAACAGATTGGAATACAACAGGCGGCCTTTGGTTTACCTATGGTGGAACTGCAATTACAGGCCATGACGGTGTGAATGCAAACTATGCTGCCGGCTGTAGCTTTTATAGCGCTAGTGCTGGAACAACAGGCAACCTTGTATTACCAGAGTTGAACATGTCAGCTCTCAGCGGCAACGCAGGTCTCAAATTTTGGGTGTCTTATGCAGGCTATAATGGAACTGAAAATGATCGTTTGGATGTAGTGGTTTCTACCAACTGCGGAGCATCTTGGACGAGCATCTGGAACAAATCAGCATCAACCCTTGCTACGCATGCGGCTTTTGCTGGACAATACATTGCTACTGCAGCTGCTGACTGGAGACAAGAGTCTGTGGATCTGAGCGCATATGTTGGTCAAGATAACGTGTTGGTTGCTTTCAAAGGCACTAGCGGCTACGGCAACTACTGCTGGATTGACGATATCAACTTGACAAGCACAACAGGGGTTCAGAACATCAGCTTGAACAGCGGTCTTTCTGTTTACCCAAACCCTGCTACAAACAACATCACGCTTGCAACTAACTTCGCTGTTGCACAAGAGGCAAGCATCGAAATCACAAATGTACTTGGTCAAGTGGTTTACACCCAGAACCTCGGCATGGTGAATGCAGGTACAAACAACATCGGCATCAACATCGCTGACCTCAGCGCTGGTGCTTACATGGTTAACTTGCACACCGCTAACGGCGTGTCAACTACCAAGTTTGTAAAGTAATTTACTTAGCTCTTTCAAAGAGGCCGTCCCGAATTCTCGGTGCGGCCTCTTTTTTTATTAGCAATATTAAAGGCATCTTATTTGCTTATTAGGTGCAGGGGGTTTAAATTTACAAGACAAACCAAACCCTTGCGCCATGAAGAAACTCCTTACACTGATTGCTTTAATAGCGCTGCATAGTTCGACCGTCATGGCGCAATACTATTATGTACCGCACCTAACCACGAGCAATACGAACCCAGGCAATCTCAACAACGACAACGAATACCCGCTCGGTGGTGGTTTGCCAACAGGCTGGACAACAGTCATGACAGGGCAAGCAACTACCCCTGCTACTCCTGCTTATTCTGCAGTTAAAGCACTGCCTTTCGCATTCGCATTCAACGGCTTGCCGGTAACGCACTACAAAGTGAGTACAAGCGGCATTCTTACCTTCGACACAGCCACCGTGGTAACGGTGCCAAGCACCTCCAACGGCACGCTGCCAAGTGCGCTCATCCCCAATCAATCCATCTGTTTATGGGGCTTAGAAACGGGTACCGACCTCACCGGCTTTACACCGGCTGTTGTTTCTAAAACATTCGGCACAGCTCCAAACCGTCAGCACTGGATTATGTACGACGGTTGTCATATTCCCGGAACGGCCAGCAGCTGGTCGATCTGGAGTATTGTATTGGAAGAAAGCACCAACACTATTTATATCGTTGATCAGCGCTCAAGCCCATCAACCACCAGCTTAACCCTAGGCGTGCAAATTGATGCCAGCACCGCCACCTCTGTATCTGGATCTCCAGCTGTTAGCAGTCTATCAGGCACCAACGCCACGCCCACAGGAAATGTGTACTACGAGTTTAACCAAGGAGCTCAGCCTGCTTTTGATGCCGCTATTTCTGCCATCAATTTAAACGACTACCTCGTGCTTGCGCAAGCGCCTTATACCATCAGTGCGCGTGTGGAGAACTTCGGTTCAACGGCTATTTCAAGTCTCAAGCTGAACTATTCCATCGATGGTGGCGCTACAGTAACCTCAACAACAATCAGTACGAATGTGCCTGTGTTTGGCGCTGCAACTGTTTCTCACACTAGCACCTGGGCGCCGCCTTCAGCGGCAACGTATAGCTTGACCGTGTGGGCTAGCGACCTCAATGGCAACGCGGATATGATTACCGCCAACGACAACAAGACGAAACCTGTTATTGTGGTAAACGACATCACCCAACGAACGCCTTTGTTCGAAGTGTTCACAAGCTCAACCTGTGGTCCATGTGCAGCCGCTTCGCCAAACCTCAACGGCGTGTTGGATGCCAATCCGGATAAATTCACAGCCATCAAATACCAAATGAACTGGCCAGGCACGGGCGATATTTATTACAACGCCGATGGCGAGACCCGTCGCGGTTATTACGGGATCTCTTCCATTCCGAACATGTTTGTGGATGGGGTGAGTAAGGATGAGGGTTCTTACACCACCGCTCAGCTGAATGCCGAACGCGCAATCCCTGCGTTTATGAACATCAATGCCTACTATACCATGGCGAATCAGAAGGTAACAGTGACAGGTAGCATCGACCCTATAGCTGATTTCGGTGCAACGACGAATCTGCGCATGCACATCGCTGTTGTTGAACGCAAAACCACCGGTAATGTGAGCAGCAATGGAGAAACCGAGTTTCACTATGTGGAGCAGAAAATGATTTCTAACGGATCGGGCACAACAATCACGTCTCTCACTTCAGGCACACCTTATGCGATTACTAAAACATACACTTTTCCAAGCACAAACACGGTTGAAGAATTCACCGATCTCTTGGTTGTTGTGTTCGTTCAAAACAACGCCACGAAAGAGGTGTACCAATCGTCTTTTGCCACCATCCCTTCATCAACACCAAACAGCGATGGCCCAGGTAATGGCATCGTTAAACTATTTCCAAATCCTGCTAACGATCAAAATGTGCTGATGTATCAACTCAAAGAGAACCGGCAGGTGCGGGTTTCGGTATACAACCTTTTAGGCGAGCGCGTGTTCTTTGCCGATGCAGGAATGATGACGGCAGGCGCGCATCAGCAGCCAATCAATCTCGCAGGTCAGCCAGCAGGCTTATACACGATACAGCTCGACCTGGGTGGGGTCGTTCACACCACGCGCATGGTTAAAGCAGAGCGCTAGAAAACAACACAAGCTGTTTTTTGTACCTGATAAATTTAATATTTCAACGCTATTTTACACCTTCAAGATAAAATAAACATGAGAAAACACCTTTCGATAGCAGCTGTATCCATGCTGATGGCGATTACTTTGAAAGCGCAAGAAGCGCCCAAAGAGCAAACGCGCAAATTACCATCTGTGGATATTAAAACCACCGAATCTAAAACCATCAACACCGGAACCTTTGATAACGGCGATAAGCCCTTGGTGATTTGTTTCTGGGCAACCTGGTGTAAACCCTGTGTTGAAGAGCTAACCGCCATCAATGAGCATTACGAGGATTGGCAGAAGGAGACCGGCATGAAGCTTATCGCTATCTCTATCGACGATGCGCGCACGATGAGTCGCGTGGGACCTTTTGTAAACGGCAAGGGATGGGACTACGAGGTGTATGTTGATCCCAATGGCGATTTTAAGCGCGCTATGAACGTGAACAACCCGCCGCAATCCTTTGTGCTCAACAAGGATAATGAGATCATCTGGAGCCATGTTTCGTATGCGCCCGGCGACGAGCTAAAATTGCATGAAGTAGTTAAACAGGTGGCTGAAGGACAGTCGGTAAAAGAGTAGTTCATTTGAATCCAAAACAAACAAAGTGAAAAGAATTTGTGTTTTCGCGTGTGCCCTTTTTTCGCTAACAACAGCGATGGCGCAGTCCTTGCCAGGCGGCGAAGTGCATGGCAATTTCGAGCTCAATGCTCAGTATTATACCGCCGACTCTAGCATCAACGCACCCGTCGTTCCTGAGAAAGCGCTGATGAATAGTTTTGCGAACATCATTTATACGAACAACAATTTTACAGCCGGCGCGCGCTTCGAGTCGTATCTCAACACGATGCAGGGCTTTGATCCGCGTTACAACAACACAGGCGTGCCTTTTCGCTATGTTTCATACAACCTGGATGGCTTGGAAATCACAGCCGGTAATTTCTACGAGCAGTTTGGAAGCGGGTTGATTTTCCGAAGCTACGAAGAACGCGGCTTGGGATTGGATAATGCCATGAACGGCGTGCGCGTGCGTTACGCTCCATGGAAAGGCGTTCAGTTAAAAGGCGTTTGGGGCAAGCAACGAACCTATTGGACGAATGGCCCTGGTATTGTGCGCGGCATCGATGCTGATTTCTCCTTGAACGACATGTTTGCATGCATGGCGGAGCAGAAGACACGCATCCAAGTTGGCGGAAGTTTTGTGAGTAAGTATCAGAAGGATCAAGATCCATTGTACAACTTGCCTGAGAATGTTGGAGCAGGTGCAGCGCGGATTAATATTACGCGTGGTAAGATTACATTGTCTGGTGAATATGCGAGCAAGATCAACGACCCTTCCTATGTCAACAATTTCATTTATCGACCTGGCCAGGCGCTTTTGTTGAATGCCAGTTACAGTAAAAAAGGCATGGGTATCAATGTGAGTGCAAAGCGCATCGACAACATGAATTACCGTTCGGATGTGAATGCTACACGCACCGATTTGAACATCAACTACCTGCCGGCCTTGACGAAGCAACACACCTATCAATTGGCGGCAATCTATCCCTATGCCACACAGCCGAACGGTGAGTTTGGTATGCAAGGGGAGTTTATTTACACCTTTAAAAAAGAAACGCCCTTTGGTGGCAAGTATGGCACCACGGTTGCTCTCAACTATTCACGGGCTCAAGCCATTGATCATTCGGCGCCAGCAGACACCTCTGCGATTGGCGTAGCCGGCACCTATGGCTATCGCTCCGATTTCTTGAAGTTCGGCAAGCAAGTGTATTTCGAAGATGTTAACGTAGAGATCACCAAGAAGTTTTCTCCGAAATTCCATGCCGCCCTCAGTTATTTATACATCACCTACAACAAGGATGTTATTCAAGGAACGCCCGGTTACGGCACTATTTATTCGCACATCGGGGTCTTGGAAACGCATTATAAATTTACCGAAACACATACCCTACGATCCGAGTTTCAGCATCTGTACACCAAGCAAGATCAGAAGAGCTGGGCAATGGTGCTGATGGAATACACCGTTGCGCCGCATTGGTTTGTTGCTGCTCTGGATTTGTATAACTACGGCAACCCTGTTGCATCCAAGCAGGTGCATTACTACAACTTCTCTGGCGGCTACTCGAAAAACACCATGCGTTTCTCTTTAGGGTATGGGAAGCAGCGCGAAGGCATCTTCTGCGTTGGCGGGGTGTGCCGCACGGTGCCGGCGTCTAATGGTTTGACTTTTAGCATTACAAGCAGTTTCTAATTTTTATATTCCATGAAGAACCTCCATATACTCGCCACCATTTCGGTACTAGCATCTGCGCTCTTTTTTGCAGGTTGCGACAAGATCGAGAAACCATATCTGCAAACAACGAACAGCGTGAGTTCGGACTCGCTCGTATTCGCCGATACCCTGCCACAAGCGAAAGGGGTGCTGCTCGAAGACTATACTGGCCACACCTGTGGCAACTGCCCAGGTGCCGCAGACATTGCTGCCGGCTTAAAGACTACCTACGGTGAACAAGTGGTGATTGTGGCGGTGCATGCCGGCGGTTTTGCGAAGCCAAAAGGAACATTGCTGAGCTATGATTTTAGAACGCCTGCAGGTGATGAATGGGATACTTTCTTTGGCATCAGCGCGGTGTCTAATCCGAACGGCATGATTGATCGCGATGGCTATCCTACCACGCATGTGAAATCGAAATCGGCATGGGCTGGAGCGGTAGCAAATGAATCAGCGTTGGCTGTTCAAGCCAATCTTTTTTTTGCAACGAAATACGACGCAAGCACACGTGTTCTCACCATCGGAACCATGACTAAAACGCTCGCTGCTTTGACTTCAACATACAAGCTTGTGGTTGTGATTACGGAAGATAGCATCGTGCAGCCACAGCTGGATTATCGCTTCACGCCCGACACGATCACCAATTATATACATCACCACGCACTGCGCAGTGCCGCAAGCCCTGCAATGGGCGATGAAATTACACTTGCGCCTATCGGCGGCTCGGTGATCAAAGCATACAATGTAACCTTGGGGAACGACTGGGTGGCTGAGCATTGCTCAGTGGCTGCTTTTCTTTACGATGCAACAACCTACAAAGTAGTGCAAGCCGCCGAGAAGAAGATCCTCCCTTAAGCGGATTAGCGGATTCGAACCACCGCAGGTGAAGAGCCTGCAAAAATCCCTAAGCCGTTTTCGAAATTTGAATACACAATTACCGGTTCCGAAAATGGGTTTCCTCTGCCATCGCGGTTGCTGAATGCGGTTTTTACGTAGCTGTAATAAGCCGATGAGATTACGCTCAGACGAACATGCACCTCGGATCCAGCATGGTAATCGGCACTGTTGATTTTTACCCGTAAGGAGCAGGTTTTTCCATTAAACGAAGCATCACTCATCACATATTGCTCAGCCCCGGCCTTTTCCATGTTAGGGTCGTCCGACTCCATGTACAAAGGATTCTCCATCGGTCCTCCCCAGCTGTTTAAGGTGTCTCGGTAAGTAATGTTTAATTGGTAGTGATCGCCTGTATTTGCGGGGTCATTAAAACGGATGAGCACCTCGGCGAAAGGGGTCCCGTTTTGATCAAAGGAAGCGCTGTCTGTAACACTGGCAGTAAAGGCAACAGAGTCGGGTGCTAGGTCCGATGAAGAGATGCTTTCGAAGCCGGCATCAGCGATTTGCAAGGTGTATTTTTTTGCCGGTACAGGAATGAATGAGCTGGCATAGAATCCCTCGCCAACAGGCGTAAGCAACTCGCGAAGCACGCCATCTTCAAACACAAGCACTTCGGCACTGTCACGGCCCGTTAATTCTGCATTATCAAGCGAGCCCAAGCTGTTGCTCACATGCACAAGCATTGGCTTGCCGGCTTCAAAGAGGCAATTGCCAACAAGCATCGGCTTGTGTTGGGGTATGTCGATGCTGATCTCCTTTTCGCAGGAAGCGAACAGGATCGAGAGGCATAGCAGAGCGAGTAATTTGTTCATGCGCATTAGAATTTAAAACTTAGACTAAAGTAAGGCAGTACAGGAAACAAGCTTACTTGCTTCAGCACTCGATTTCCGCTGGTGTTTGTTGCAAAATAAACGAAGTACGGATTCTGTCGGCTATAGGCATTGTAAAGGCCTAAATTCCAGGTGAGTTCGCCCCATCGCACAGGCTGATGAAAGTTGAAGCCCACATCAAGTCGGTGAGAAGCGCGCATTCGGAAGCTGTTTTTTGATTCGTAATAATCGACTGCGCCGATATTAGGAAAAGGGCCAACGTTGTTTGTTTGCGGAAAGACACCGTCGTAGCGGGCTACAGGGAGCGTAAGTGCATTGCCTGAGCCATACACCCAATTGATAGAGAAGTCAACGCGTTTGCTCAATTCGCGGGTGAGCACAATGGCCACATCATGTCTGCGGTCGTATTTGTATGGATAAATTCGTCCCAGGTTGATGTTCTCGAATTGGCGGTTGCTCCACGATAGCGTATAGCCAATCCAGCCGCGTGTCTTGCCTTTCTTTTTTTGAAGAAAAACTTCAGCTCCATAGGCCCAGCCCTTGCCACGCTCCACCTTGTCTTCCCAGTTGGCGTCGCCGGTGCCGGTCGATTGGCCTACATCAAGGAAGCTAGCACCCTCTTTGTATTCGAGGATGTTGGTCATCGTTTTGTAATAGCCTTCCACGCTAAATTCGGCTTGCTCGCCAAAGAGATCGCGGGCCAAACCAAGGGCCACCTGTTGCGAGTGTTCGGGTAGGATTTTTTTTGAAGATGGCACCCATAAATCGGTTGGTAGGCCAACGCCAGTATTGGTTAGCAGATGCACATACTGCGACATCATGGAGTAGGAGGCTTTCAAAGCCCAGTAGTCGCCCAATAACAGGTTTGCAGAGATGCGCGGTTGCAGCGATGGATATACCGTATCCGAGGTAGCAAAAGCAGAGGCATGAAGCCCTAGGTTGAGCTTGAGCAGGTCGCCGATGCGCATGTCATCCTCGACATACAAAAAGGCATCTACCGCTTGCAGATGAACATTGCCTGTGGTGGTATCAATGGGTGTTGTATTGTTGCTGGTATATTTTGTGGCAACTGCACCTGGATTAAAGGTGTGCAGGATTGCATTGGCTCCAAATCGGATGTAATGCGAAGGCGAGGGGATGTAGTCGAAGTCGGATTTTAAACTCAGATCATTGATGCCCGAAAAGTAATTGAGTTTAAAGGATTCGTTTGTTAGTCCTTTGTTTGCCTGTTCGATGTTTACATCGAATTTGTATCGGCTGTAAGTGAGGGTGGTGTTGGTAAATAGTTTTTGATTGATCACATGATTCCACCGCAGTGCGGAGGTGATGTTGCCCCATTGCAAGCCAAATTTCATCTGATCGGTGTAGGTGGTTCCACTGAGTGTATAGGAGTCTTTTGTTTTGAAGTAGAATTTGTCGTTGCCAGCATAGATGCTGAAGTACAAGCGATCTTTGTCGGAAAAGGTGTGGTTTATTTTTGCGTTAAAATCATAAAAATAGTAACCGCCGGATGATTTTCCGCTGGTTTTTGCAAGGATGAAGGGCTGTGCAAGTGCATCGATATAGGTGCGTCGCGCCGACACGATGAAGGATGTTTTGTCGGAGCCGATGGGACCTTCCAAGGTGAGGCGTGAGGCGATGATTCCAAGAGATCCCTCGCCGCGAAGCTTTTTGTTATTGCCTTCTTTCATGTTGATGTCTATCACGGATGACAGACGACCTCCATAGCGTGCAGGAAAGCCACCTTTGATGAGGTCGACACTGCGGATAGCATCGGCGTTGAAAACAGAGAAGAACCCGAAAAGGTGGGAGGCGTTATACACCGGCACGCCATCCAACAGGATGAGGTTTTGGTCGGGGCCGCCGCCGCGCACATAGATGCCAGAAGATCCTTCGCCGCCAGAATGCACACCGGGAAGAAGCTGTATCGCTTTCAACACATCCACTTCGCCAAAAAGCGCGGGCATCGATTTGATTTGCTCGATGGGCACTTGCATCAAACTCATGCGAGAGGTTTCGCTGATGCCTTTATCTGCCGAAATTTCAACTTGCTTTAAATCCACAACAGCAGACAATTCGATGCTAAGCGTTTGGTTGCCTTTTAACGCTAAGGTTTGCTTGAAGGTCTGATAGCCTACATAACTTACGATGAGGGTGATGCTGTCGGATGGTAGTGTCAAGCTATAGAAGCCATAGATGTTGGTAGTGGTTCCAGATAAGGAAGGACTGCTATACACATTAGCGCCAACCAAACTCTCGCCTGTTTGTGCATCTTTCACGAAGCCCGACAGTGTTGATTTTTGAGCGAAGCTCGAAGCAACAAATACGAGAAGAAGGAGCAATGTATAGAGGTAACGATTCATAGAAAAGGGTGGCTGTTTGCGTATTCAAAGATATCGGAATTTTATCCTTCTTAAACGAAACATCGATAGGTATTCGTATTTATTAGATTTAGTAGCAATCTCTTATTTCATAATAAACAATTTTTTTTTATTTTTACCCTACCCATTATGATGAGTCGCACACTAATCCTTTTCTTGTTTTTGCAAACGTGCGTCTTTGCTGCGCAGGCGCAACGCTTTAATGTAGGACTTGTTGGCGGTATAGCAGGAGCACAGGTGGATGGCGATCAGATGGATGGCTACAATAAACCGGGTCCCATCTTTGGCTTGCTTTCAGAGCAACGCTTTTCCTCGCGTTTTTCCTCGCAGTTTGAGATGCTCTACATTCAGAAAGGCGCCAAGTCGAAACCCGACAGCACAGGGGTGCGCCCGTTTTATCGACTGCGTCTCAACTACCTGGAGATCCCCGTTCTCGTCAAGTATCAGTTTGGAAACAAATACCAATACATTCTTGAAGGGGGGCTGAGCTATGCTCAACTGCTTTCGTATCGCGAAGAGGTGGACTACCAAGCCTATACCAATGGTCAGTTTCACAAGAGCGATTTTTCCTTGAATCTGGGCATGGCCTACGCTTTAACCGATCAGCTTTTGTTTCGTGTGCGCTACGATTATTCTTTTCTTCCTATTCGCAACAACACCTTTGTATCACGAGTTGGTCGCCGCGCTTTCTTTGGATACGGGCAGTTTAACAATGTCCTGCAATTCACCCTTTGTTACTACCTGCATTCCATAAAGCCAACACTGCTTTGAAGCCAGGTCTAGCACGATTTCTCTCTTGGCTTTTGCATCCATCCCTGATGCCAACTTTTTTTGTTGCGCTCTATTTTCATTACAGTCCATTAGCCTCCAGTCTTCTCCCCTTGACCTACAAGATAATGGTATTTGCCATTGTCTTCTTTTTTACCTTTTTAATGCCTGGTCTAACGGTTTTTATGATGACAAAAACAGGCCAAGTACATTCCTTGTTGCTGCGAACGGCACAGGAGCGTCGACTCCCATTTTTGATGACAACGCTGTATTATTTTATGGCCTATTACTTGATGCGCGAGGTTCGAGTGCCATCGCTTTTTTCTATGACGATGCTTGGTGCTGCTATTTCAGTGGGCATCGCAGCAGGTGTAACGTTTTTTTGGAAAATAAGCATTCACATGATTGGGATAGGCGGCGTCTGTGGTGCTTTACTAGGACTTTGTCGGTACCTCGATGCCGATCTTACATATCCTTTAGTGGCCTTTATCGTGTTGTCGGGCTTGCTTGCCAGTGCGCGCTTGGAGCGCAAAGCACATACCCCCGCTCAATTGCTCGTTGGTTTTTTGGTCGGCGTGTTATCCATTTTCGTTTTGCTCGTTTGAAACAAAAATCCTTGCGTACATTTACTACCCAATGTCCGCTATTTTAGAAATCAGAAATGTAAGTAAGGCCTATGCCAACCATGTTGCATTGCACGATGTGAGTATGCTTGTTGAGCGGCAGAGCATCTTCGGTTTGTTGGGCCCCAATGGCGCGGGCAAAACCTCGCTTATACGCATCATTAATCAAATTACGGGGCCCGATAAAGGCGAGCTGCTCTTTGATGGTCAGCGCTTGGCTCCACAACACATTGCGCATATCGGCTACCTGCCCGAAGAACGCGGTCTTTATAAAAAGATGGAGGTGGGCGAGCAAGCGTTGTATCTCGCGCAGCTCAAAGGACTCTCTCATGCCGACGCCGTGAAACGCATCCGCTACTGGTTTGAAAAATTCGAGATGCAAACCTGGTGGAACAAAAAAGTGGAAGAGCTTTCCAAAGGCATGCAGCAGAAAGTGCAGTTCATCGTTACCTTGGTGCACGAGCCCCAGCTGCTCATTCTCGACGAACCCTTCACGGGCTTCGATCCCATCAATGCCAGTTTGATCCGCGACGAATTGCTTGCGCTCAACCGCGCAGGCACCACCATAATGTTGTCAACACACCGCATGGAAACAGTGGAGGAATTATGTACACACATCGCTTTAATCAACAAATCTCGCAAGGTCCTGGATGGAGCGGTCAATCAGCTGCGAAAGTCCTTTAAAACGAATATTTTTCAGCTCGACTATGTAGGCGACGCATCCACTTTGGTAAAGCTCCTTTCGCCGCGCTTCGAGCTCCTCAGTAATGCGGCCGCTTCCGATAACAACGTTGCTACGCTTCGCATCCCAGAAACAGAGGACGCGAACAGCTTGCTTCGTCACCTGCTTGGAGAGTTGCAGATTATTGGCTTCAAGGCTTTGTACCCGAGCATGAACGACATCTTTATTGAAGCTGTAAAAAAGGAGGAGCTGATATGAGGATCATAGGACTTATTATCCGTCGCGAATACCTCACGCGCGTGAAGAAAAAATCATTTTTGATCATGACCATTCTTGGTCCGCTGCTGATGGCGGCCTTGATGGTGGTGCCTGTTTTTTTGGCGAACAAAACCGACGAGCTTGTGACCATCGAGGTGATTGACGAGGCCGGTATCGACATGAAAGATCAGGCCAAGCTTCATTACGAGCGCAACGACATCGCCTTTGCCGATGCTAAGAAGCGCCTTTCCAACGACGGCTTTTACGCCATACTATACCTTCCAAAGTCAGCATCCATAGACGGTTCGGGCGTGGTGCTCTATGCGGCCAAAGAAGTTAGCTTGACGGTAAAAGAACGCATCGCTACGGCTATTGAAGGCCAGCTCTACGAAAGGCAGTTGACTGCGCACGGCTTGCGTCGCGAGTTGCTCGACTCCCTGCATACCGAGGTGGCTATCCGATCCGTAAAGGCCACCGAAACAGGCGAGGAGCAAGGCAATACCGAGGTGGCTACCATCGCCGGGTTTATCGGCGGCTTTCTTATTTATATTTTCATCTTTTTGTATGGCATGCAAGTGATGCGTGGCGTGATGGAAGAGAAAACCAATCGCATCGTGGAAGTTATCATCTCCTCTGTGCGGCCTTTCGAGCTGATGATGGGAAAAATCGTTGGCGTGGCTTTGGTGGGCCTCACGCAGTTTTTACTTTGGGTGATTTTAACCATGGGTATAAGCACGGTGGCTTCTAAAACGATTCAATCGATGATGCAGCCCGAGTCGGCACCCAACGGGATGGCCACCACTGCCTTGGCTGATCCACAGGCGCAGGCCATGCTTAACAGTGCCGCCGAAACCGATATCATGAAGATGCTGGGCACCCTCGATCTACGCTTGCTGATCGCTGTTTTTATCTTTTATTTTTTGGGTGGATACCTGCTCTATTCAGCCTTGTTTGCTGCTGTGGGAGCCGCGGTAGACAGCGAAACGGACACCCAGCAGTTCATGCTGCCGATCACCCTTCCCTTGATTCTCTCCTTTATTATCGCTCAAAGTGTAGTCACCACCAACCCCGATAGCCCGGTGGCTTTCTGGTTTTCGATCATTCCCTTTACCGCACCCGTGGTAATGATGGTGCGCCTGCCTTTCGGAGTGCCTGGCTGGCAGCTAGCGTTATCCATGTCGCTACTCGTGTTGGGTTTTATTTGCACCACGTGGTTTGCTGCTAAGATATACCGAACAGGCATCTTGCTCTATGGAAAAAAAATTACCTATCGCGAACTAGCCCGTTGGCTTTTTTACAAAGGATAATACAACGTTATGAAAGTAGCCTTGCTCGACCTAGGATCAAACACCTTCCACCTGCTCATCGTGGACATGGCTATTGGTGGTGGGTATGTGAAAGTATTTAAAAAGAAGATACCTGTTAAACTGCTCAAAGGCAGCGGTCACGATAATCGGATTCAGCCAGAGGCCTTTTTCAGAGGCCTTAAAGCCTTGCAATCCTTTGCAACGCTTATGCAGGAGCACAAGGTGATGAAGGTGAATGCCTTTGCTACTTCTGCAGTTCGAACTGCGGCTAATGGAGCTGCGTTTATCGAGGAGGTAAAAGCACTCACAGGTATTGAAATAACCTTAATCACAGGCGATCAAGAAGCGGAGTACGTCTATTATGGGGTGCGTCCATCCATTCCGGTTCAGGAGCAGCCTGTCTTGATTCTTGATATCGGTGGCGGGAGTAATGAATTTATTCTAGCCAATAGAGAGGAAATCTTTTGGAAAAAAAGCTTCAACTTGGGTGCTGCCCGTTTGTTGGAAAAGTTCCATCCTCCCGATCCTATGGATGATGCAACGATTGATTCATTACATGCCTATTTTAATACCGAGCTAGCTTCCCTTTTCGAAGCGGTGGCCTTGCATCAGCCCACGATGCTCATCGGGTCAAGTGGTTCATTCGATACCTTTGCCGAGCTAATCAATGTGCGTTTTGTTGATACGATGTCGGGCAAGGGCTTGAACAACGAATTCGACCTTATGCGGTTTTACGAGGTTCATCGAGTCCTCCTTGCATCCACCACCCTTGAACGTGCTTCCATGAAAGGCCTCGTGGAAATGCGGGTAGACATGATTGTAATGGCTTCTCTTTTTACGGCCTTCGTTTTAGAAAAAACGGGATTACACAGGATGTCGCTTGCCTCGGGTGCTTTGAAGGAAGGGATGCTCGATCAGCTCTCGCGATCCCTTCCATTAGCGTAGATTTTATTTGGTATTGATCATTTTGCCAGTGCGGGTTTTTGCTCCGCAGCTCAGGCTATAGAAGTACATGCCTGCCGGCAGCAGCGAGCCATCGAATTCCAGTTCTTGCTCCAGTCCTGCGCTCAGGTAGCCGCTATATACTTCTTTCACCAGTCGGCCAGTCATATCGGTAATCAGCAGTCGGGTTGATCCGCTCTCTTCGGTGCTGAAACGGAAGGTGGTTTTGTCGTTGAATGGGTTAGGGTAGCAGGACAGCTCCAGTTGCGGGGTGTATGCTGTTCCATCCAGTTGGGTGCCGTCGTTGTTTAGGTTGCCTGCCAGTCGCGAGGTCGATGCACAGGTAGGAGATATACGTCGGGTACAGGTTTGCGCAGCATTAAAACTGCCGAAAGAGTATTGCGCACCACCAGTACAGCCATAGTTGAAGGTTTGCAGTTGGTATTGGATGGTGCTGTTGGTGCTTGGTGCAGGGCTGCCTGCCAGTGTGTTTCCGCTCCAAGCATCGAACCCTTGTCCGCTGGAGTTGGCAGCTTCGTAGGCAACAATGTAGATGTAGTGGTTACCTGGTGATACACACAGCCCGCCGTTGTTCATGGTAATGGAGAAGTTGCTACCGATGAGGGTCAGAACAGCAAAAGCATTGCCGAGCATGTTGGCCGCGTTATTAATTACCGATAGGTCGGTTGCGTTTGGGTCACTGCTATAATATATGCAGATTGAATCGTGGTTGTCGTAGTCTTGCCAGCCCGAAACCGAATTGCGTCTAACGGAAACACTGCTCAGTTTTGGGTAATAGCCAGCCACCGGGT
The DNA here is from genome assembly GCA_947448795.1 of Bacteroidota bacterium. Lineage (GTDB taxonomy): Bacteria > Bacteroidota > Bacteroidia > AKYH767-A > JAHEYN01 > CANFOZ01. The sequence continues at coordinate 5,600 of CANFOZ010000021.1, read as the reverse complement.
TGTTTAGAGCAACTTTGAAGAGTACGGCGCGTGTGGCATTGGGTCCTAGGCATACACCGTCGTATCCTGTGGATCCGCCTGAATAGGTAAAGGATGAGTTATTGGATGCGTTATAAGTGGAAAACGTGGTTATAGTCTTGGCAACGGTAGATGCACATCCTGCACTTGATGTCACGATGTATTGGATCTGTGCTAATCCTTCCGCCACACCGGTCACCAATCCGGATGCACTGATAGTGGCGACACTTGTATTAAAGCTTGCCCACACCCCGCCGGTGGTGGCATTGCTTAATTGGGTAGTCGATCCGTTGCATACGTTGGTGTTGCCGGTGATGGAAGGAAGAACAGGGTAAGGATTTGAAGTAACGGTGGTGGCCGCAGTAGTTACGCTGCTGCCGTTAGCATACGTTACGGTTACGGTGTAATTGCCAGAGGCACTAGCAGTGATGGCTTGGGTCGTTGCGCCATTGGACCAGAGATACGAAGTGCCGCCACTAGAGGCGGTCAGCACCACCGAGCCGCCTGCACAGAAGGAGGTAGGCCCGCTAGCGGCAATAGTTGGCATAGCACTAGACACTACTGTGATAGGGCAAGAGCTAGCCGAGTTTGCAGTGCCATCGCTAGTGGTCACCGTGTAGGTGCCCGCACCTGCGCTTATGGTAGCCGTGGTGGCTCCAGTAGACCAAGTGTAGCTAGTAGCGCTAGTAGCGCTCAAGGTTGCTGTTTGTCCAGTGAAGATGTATACGCTCGAACTAGCAGTTATCACGGGCAAATTCAAGCCATGCATGGAGGCAATGTAGAAGTCGATGTTTGACCCTACCGCATCTGATTTGGTGATTGTGCTGCTGCCGAAGGTCATCGTGTTGCTAAGCAAGTCGCCGGTCATCACCAAGTTGCCTTGGCGGGTAACGATTAAATCTTTAATGTTGTTTCCTGCTGAACTACCACTGCATTTTTTTATCCAGCTTGCAGCTCCGCTGCTGGTATATCTGAAAATAGCCATCTCCGTACTTGCAGTTACTACATCGTTACACGGATTGCCATAGCGACCGGTGATGTAAATGTTACCGATTGAATCGGTGCGCAAAAAGCTTTCGCTTTGCGTCCTGCCTGGAATGAGCCAGTTGATCGCTCCTGCCGAAGTGTATTGGGCAAGAAAAGTGTTAGAAATTCCCATGCTAGATGCAAGCGTAGTGCTGCCAATGGCAAAGGAATAGGCATTGTATATATTGCAGTAGCTGCCGTTGATATCGATTCGGCCTTGGTTGTCATAGGCAAGGTCTGATAAATATTCGCTGCCATTACCACCTTCTTTCTTAAGCCATTGCAAGCTGCCTGCATCATTAAATTTTGCCATGAAGATATCGTAGGTTCCTTCAAGACCGCTATTGTTGGCAACTGCCGATTGAAAAGCGAGTTTAGCCACTCCAAAATGGCCCCCTATATAGATGTTGTTGCTTGCGTCAATATCCATGCTTCGAGCCACTTCCAAGCACGTAGCTGAAGCAATCGGTGTGCTCACGTTCGTGCCTGCACCAGATACTGCCCAAACAGCGATTCCAGAGGTGTTGTATTTCACTAAAAAAAGTTCATCCTGTCCGTTGTGTCCATTGGTTAAAACGGTAGTACCGAAAGCGATGTTGGTGCCACGGTAGGTGCCAAAGGCATAGATGTTTCCATTGCTGTCGGTTTTTATACTTGCGGCCATGTCGCCGCCGTTTCCGCCTGCGCGTTTAACCCACTGAACCACGCCGCTCGTATTAAGTTTAGCAAGGAAGATATCTCCCCCGCCATATGAAGCAGCTAAGGCTGTGGCGTCAACCGTCATGCTGGTGCTTGATGTGAAGCCTGAAAGAAATACATTGCCGCTCGCATCCACTGTTACTAAGGGAGACGATTCGGTGCTGCTTCCGCCAGCTCGTTTTGCCCATTGGGCAACACCAGAGGCGTTGTATTTAGCAACGAAGATGTCAGGATAACTTGCATCGGATTTTGTAAGCGTAATGCCTCCAATGTTGATGGACGTGTTATAGAACAGTCCAGCTACATAGGTGTTGCCACTAGCGTCTTTGGCTATGGAGCTGCTCGTCTCTTGCTTGACGGCGCCTCCGATCTGTTTGGCCCACATAAAAGTTTGGGCATTTACTGGGTTTCCGGTTGCAAGCATAAACGATACCATCATCAATGCTCCACAGAAAACAAATTTGGCGGGGGTAGTGTTTGTTTTCATAATCTTTAGTTTTAATGGGTTAATTGGGCGGGTGATAATTAACAATATAAAAATACGCTAATAAGTATGTTGATAAATTATAATTTCGACAAGTAACATAAAAACATACACTAAAAGTTATTTATATTAAATATTCGAAATAAAATATATGTTAAAGTGTTGTTGCTCAATGGTATTCGATTTTTTTTACTAAAATGCTCGATTCCTTTAACGGCGCGCTTTTTAGTAGGTTTCTATACATGGGTTATGTGCATGGTTATCAATGGTTTTTTTTTCGAGCCATTTTCGATTGTTTAATTTAATCGGGGCCTTTCTACTTTTTGTTTTGACAAAGGTATTCCCGCAAGAATGCTAATTTTACTAGAGAAGCAATTGAACATGCAGCTGTAAGATTTTCGCCATTTTTTTCTGGCATAACAGGTCCTAATGGTCAAATTAACCCCGTTTAGGCATTCTTTACTTTAGGATCTAATTAAATCCAAGGGTAAGTTTTAATCAAGCAAGGTTTGAAAAGAGGACTTTCGTCATCGGATTTCAGCAAGCGCTTAAATTCTTGTCTTGGACAATCTAGACAGCGCTAAAACTTCCGAAAATGACACTCAATTATACATAAAAGCCCCAGCAGCAAAGGGTTTTGTCAGCAGAAAAGGACAAAAAAAAGCCCCGTTCGTTTGGAACGGGGCTTTGCGAATGGAAGCTTCGTTTAGCGAATCACACTCAATTTGCCATGTATGCAATCGCTGCCAATTTGCAGACGATAGATATAGATGCCTGTTGGATAGGATGCCCCATCGAGCGTAATTTCCTGAGTCTGTCCTGGAGATAGCGCGCCTTCAAAAACAACAGCAATGCTTTTGCCTGTTGCATCGAAAAGCTCAAGTTGGGCAGGGCCTCCAATCCGAGAGGAGAACACAAAAGACGTTTGTTCTGAAAACGGATTTGGAAATGCTTCGATCCTAGCATTTAGCGAAGTAGATACGTGATGCATGCCGAGCGTGCTGAAGTTGAAGTTGAGTGAGGTTGTGCTGCAGCCATTGCTATTAAAAGCTTCTACGGTGTAAACACCATTTGCAGTTGGAACATAGGTTTGAGCGGTCGCTCCGGTAATCGCAATGCCGTCAAGAAACCATTGATACGTCAAGCCAGGAATGCTGCACACCAGCGTCGAGCCACTGATGGTGATGACAGGAATGAGCGGGGCAATTTTAACCGTCACCAAGACGCTGTCGGTATCCGTACAGGAACCTCCTGCCGATTGCGTAACCACATAATTAGTGGTTGAGGATGGTGTTGCTACCGGGTCTGATGTTGTTGCACCACTGAGGGTGCTGCTTGGTGTCCAGCTGTAGGTCATGCCCCCTGTGCTGCTGCCACCCAAGGTGATGCTTGTACCTTGACAAATGGTGATGTCGTTGCCCGCAAAAGCGGTTGGTGCGGAGGTTATTGAAACATCCACGGTGTTTGAGTTGGAGCAACCGGTTGCCGTTACTGTTTGAGTTAGGGTATAGGTGGTTGCCGTTGTTGCCGTTACCACCGGGTTTGAAACGGTCGCAGAACTGAGCCCGGTTGTTGGCGTCCAGCTATAGCTTGAGCCAGCTACACTAGCTGCACCAAGCGTAGCAGAGGTTCCGCCGCAAATAAAGGCCGCAGCTCCTGCATTGGCTGCTGGTAATGGATTTACATTTACGGTTACAAAGCCGTTTTTGGAACATCCGGTAGCAGTAATGGTTTGAGTCAGGGTGTAGGTGGTTGTGTTTGTTGGATTTGCACTTGGGTTGGAAACCGTGCTTGAGCTCAAGCCGGTTGTTGGGGTCCAACTATAGGTTGATCCTGCAGCATTAGCCGAGCCGATGGTTGCGGCATTCCCAGCGCAGATGTTTGGGGAGCTGCCTGTTGTAGCTGCCGGCAGTGGATTTACATTGACAGTAACCGAACCGGTGCTTGTGCATCCGTTAGTCGTATTGGTTTGTGTGAGGGTGTAAACCGTGGTGTTCGTTGGATTTGCACTTGGATTGGAGATGGTGGCAGAGCTCAATCCTGTGGCTGGTGACCAGAGGTAGGTATTGCCGGCTGAAGACGAGCTACCTATGGTAGCGGCATTGCCTGCGCAAAACGTTGGACTTGCTCCTAGTGTTAAAGTTTGCACAGGGTTTACAACAAGCGCCACGGCATTGGTGTTTGCTGTTGGCGCACAGGCCCCTGTAACGACACAGTTGTAATTGGTAGCGGCATCGGTACCAGCTACTGGGTTTATCACCAGGGTATTGCTTGTAGCGCCGCTAATGGCTCCACCGTTAACAAGGTTGCTTGTGCCTTTTCTCCATTGGTAAGATACACCATTGGTTGCCGTCATGCTGATAGTTACTGCGCTGCCTGAACAAACCGTTTGCGCGGTTGGTTGGGTAGCAATACTCGGGCTTGATGTTACTGTGAGCGTTGCGGCAGCAGAGGTTGCAGTTGGGAGGCAGGTGCCAGTAACCACTAAGGTGTAGGTTGCTGCATCGGTACCAGAGGTAGTATTCAATATCAAGGTGCTCGTAAGGGCGCCTGAAACATTACCCCCGTTGACCATATTCGTTGCTCCTTTCTTCCATTGGTAGCTTAATCCGGCGCCTGTTGCTCCCGAACTAAAAGTAACGGGAGAGCCTGCGCAGATGGTTTGGCTTGTAGGCTGTAAGCTGATGGCGGGTAGTGCATTTACCACAAGGTTGGCCGTGCTTGAAGCCGTTGGACTGCCGCATCCACCCGTAACGGATACTGTATAAGCAGCTGCATCCGCAGCACTTACACCAGTAAGCACCAAGGAAGAAGTGGTGACACCGGAGGCAGTACCCCCGTTGCTCATATTGACACCCCCTTTAATCCATTGGTAGGCGGTAGCGCCTGCAGCGGTCACATTCAAGGTTACATTCGATCCTGCACAAACGGTTTGGCTAGTAGGTTGACTGCTGATAGTAGCTCCAGTGCTTGCCGAAAGGGCCACGCTAACGGAGGTTGCGGTAGAAGGTGTGCAGGTGCCTGTAATCAACACGTTGTAGTCGGGAGCTACATCGCCAGCTCCTACAGGATTGATGACGAGGGTCGCTGAGTTTGCACCCGTGATGTTGGTTCCGCTTACATTGGTAGTTCCTTTCCGCCATTGGTAGCTAAGGGTGCTGCCTGTGGCGCCCACGCTGAAGGTAACGGAACCGCCGGTACAAGCCGATTGAGCCACCGGTTGCACAGTGATGGTCGGTGGTGTGTTCACGGTAATATTTAAGCAGCTCGGCGCGCTCGAACAGGTGCCGTTGCTTGCCGATACGCAAACCGTTCCAGAACTTGCTCCAGCGGTTGCTGAGATGGTGGTAGTAGTTGAAGTACCCGTCCAGCC